>NZ_CP031697.1:4302666-4610000 GCF_004136375.1 Xanthomonas oryzae pv. oryzae | reverse complement strand
ACGTGGTAGCCTGCGAAAAGTGTCGGGGAGCTGGCAACAAGCTGTGATCCGGCAATATCCGAATGGGGAAACCCACTGCTTCGGCAGTATCCTGCAGTGAATTCATAGCTGCTGGAAGCGAACCCGGTGAACTGAAATATCTAAGTAACCGGAGGAAAAGAAATCAACCGAGATTCCCTAAGTAGTGACGAGCGAACGGGGAGCAGCCCTTAAGCTGGAATGGCTTTAGAAAAACAATCTGGAAAGATTGGCCATAGAAGGTGATAGCCCTGTATTTAAAAGGGCCACTCCAGTGAAGACGAGTAGGGCGGGGCACGTGAAACCCTGTCTGAATATGGGGGGACCATCCTCCAAGGCTAAATACTCCTGACCGACCGATAGTGAACCAGTACCGTGAGGGAAAGGCGAAAAGAACCCCGGAGAGGGGAGTGAAATAGATCCTGAAACCGTGTGCGTACAAGCAGTAGGAGCTCGCAAGAGTGACTGCGTACCTTTTGTATAATGGGTCAGCGACTTACTGTTCGTGGCAAGCTTAACCGTATAGGGGAGGCGAAGGGAAACCGAGTCTGATAAGGGCGCATAGTCGCGGGCAGTAGACCCGAAACCGGGTGATCTAGTCATGGCCAGGGTGAAGGTGCCGTAACAGGTACTGGAGGCCCGAACCCACGTCTGTTGCAAAAGACGGGGATGAGCTGTGATTAGGAGTGAAAAGCTAATCGAACCCGGAGATAGCTGGTTCTCCTCGAAAGCTATTTAGGTAGCGCCTCGGACGAATACTACTGGGGGTAGAGCACTGTTATGGCTAGGGGGTCATCGCGACTTACCAAACCATTGCAAACTCCGAATACCAGTACGTACTATCCGGGAGACACACGGCGGGTGCTAACGTCCGTCGTGAAAAGGGAAACAACCCAGACCCACAGCTAAGGTCCCAAATTCACTGCTAAGTGGAAAACGATGTGGAAAGGCATAGACAGCCAGGAGGTTGGCTTAGAAGCAGCCACCCTTTAAAGAAAGCGTAATAGCTCACTGGTCGAGTCGGTCTGCGCGGAAGATTTAACGGGGCTAAGCAGTGAACCGAAGCTTGGGGTGCGTAAAACTTCGGTTTTATGCGCGGTAGAGGAGCGTTCCGTAAGCCTGCGAAGGTGGATTGAGAAGTCTGCTGGAGGTATCGGAAGTGCGAATGCTGACATGAGTAACGATAATGCGGGTGAAAAGCCCGCACGCCGAAAGCCCAAGGTTTCCTTGCGCAACGTTAATCGACGCAGGGTTAGTCGGTCCCTAAGGCGAGGGCGAAAGCCGTAGTCGATGGGAAGCAGGTTAATATTCCTGCACCTCGCGTGAGTGCGATGGAGGGACGGAGAAGGTTAGGTGTACCGGGCGTTGGTTGTCCCGGGGAAAGGCGGTAGGTTTGGATCTTTGGCAAATCCGGGATCCTTTAAGGCCGAGCACCGAGACGAGCCTTTATGGCGAAGTCACTGATACCACGCTTCCAGGAAAAGCTCCTAAGCTTCAGCTCACGAAGACCGTACCGTAAACCGACACAGGTGGGTAGGATGAGAATTCTCAGGCGCTTGAGAGAACTCGGGTGAAGGAACTAGGCAACATGGCACCGTAACTTCGGGAGAAGGTGCACCCTTTTTGGTGGCTCATGCGAGCTATAGCTGAAGAGGGTCGCAGAAACCAGGCCGCTGCGACTGTTTATCAAAAACACAGCACTCTGCAAACACGAAAGTGGACGTATAGGGTGTGACGCCTGCCCGGTGCTGGAAGGTTAATTGATGGGGTCAGCCGCAAGGCGAAGCTCTTGATCGAAGCCCCAGTAAACGGCGGCCGTAACTATAACGGTCCTAAGGTAGCGAAATTCCTTGTCGGGTAAGTTCCGACCTGCACGAATGGCGTAACGACAGCGGCGCTGTCTCCACCCGAGACTCAGTGAAATTGAAATCGCTGTGAAGATGCAGCGTTCCCGTGGCAAGACGGAAAGACCCCGTGAACCTTTACTATAGCTTTACACTGAACGTTGAGTTCGTCTGTGTAGGATAGGTGGGAGGCTATGAAACTGTGGCGCTAGCTGCAGTGGAGCCATCCTTGAAATACCACCCTGTCGTGCTTGACGTTCTAACCTAGGTCCGTTATCCGGATCAGGGACCGTGTATGGTGGGTAGTTTGACTGGGGCGGTCTCCTCCTAAAGAGTAACGGAGGAGCACGAAGGTACGCTCAGCGCGGTCGGACATCGCGCACTGTGTGCAAAGGCATAAGCGTGCTTGACTGCAAGATCGACGGATCAAGCAGGTACGAAAGTAGGTCTTAGTGATCCGGTGGTTCTGTATGGAAGGGCCATCGCTCAACGGATAAAAGGTACTCCGGGGATAACAGGCTGATACCGCCCAAGAGTTCATATCGACGGCGGTGTTTGGCACCTCGATGTCGGCTCATCACATCCTGGGGCTGTAGTCGGTCCCAAGGGTATGGCTGTTCGCCATTTAAAGTGGTACGCGAGCTGGGTTCAGAACGTCGTGAGACAGTTCGGTCCCTATCTGCCATGGGCGTTGGAAGTTTGAGAGGGGCTGCTCCTAGTACGAGAGGACCGGAGTGGACGAACCTCTGGTGTTCCGGTTGTCACGCCAGTGGCATTGCCGGGTAGCTATGTTCGGAAGCGATAACCGCTGAAAGCATCTAAGCGGGAAGCGCGCCTCAAGATGAGACTTCCCGGGGCACAAGCCCCCTAAAGGAACCATGTAGACTACGTGGTTGATAGGTCAGGTGTGTAAGTACAGCAATGTATTGAGCTAACTGATACTAATGATCCGTGCGGTTTGACCATATAACCTCAAGTTGCCTTGGTCCCAACGAACGTTGGTAGATCATCAAATGCAAGCTACGTCACAAGTTAACTATGCGAGACGAGCGCCGTATGCGCTTCCCTTCGCAAAAGCCTGCACCTGTGTGTGCAGACTTTTGAACAGAAGCAAAAACTGGCGACGCTCCAACCGTCTCCCTGGTGAAATTAGCGCTGTGGAACCACCCGATCCCATCCCGAACTCGGAAGTGAAACGCAGCTGCGCCGATGGTAGTGTGGCTCAAGCCATGCGAGAGTAGGTCATCGCCAGGGGCTTTACCCGAAACCCTCTATCCAAATGGATAGAGGGTTTCTTCTTTACTGATTAGCACGCACTCGACGTCCCCCCATCCTGAGTAGCAGTCGGGTTTAGAGTCCGGGGGGGATGATCTCGCTATTGGCCAACTGCTGGGCATACGTTGCCGGCGTCATTGCGCCGATTGCTTTCTTTGGGCGGTGTTGGTTGTATTCGCGGCGCCAGCGTTCGATCTCGGTGCGCGCATGCAGCAGCGTTGGGAACCCATGTTCGTTGAGGCATTCGTCGCGTAGCCGGCCGTTGAAGGATTCGACATAGGCATTCTGGTTCGGCTTGCCAGGCTGGATCTGGCGTAGCTGCACACGATTGGCATGCGCCCAGGCGACCATGGCCTTGCCACAGAACTCCTTGCCGTTGTCCGTGCGAATCACCTTCGGCAGGCCACGACTGTGTGCCAACCGATCCAGCACGCGTGCTACCCCGTGGCCGGAGATGGCGCGTTCCACGTCGATGGCGACTGCCTGGTGTGTCGCGTCGTCCACGATCACCAGAGACTTGATCGCCCGACCTTCGGCGGTGCGGTCGAACACGACGTCCATCGACCACACCGGGTTGGCCTTGGTGGGCCGCAGCAACGGCGCACGCTCGCCTACCGGCACCTTTTTACGCGTGCGGCGGCGGACCTGCAGCTGCTGCTCGCAATACAGCCGCTCTACCCGCTTATAGTTCACGAGACGACCTTCCTGCCGCAGCTTGAGAGAGATCATCCCCACGCCGTAGCGGCGATGGCGATGCGCCAACGCAACACTGTGCTCGCGCAGCTCAACGTTGCGGTCCTCGCGCGGGCGATAGCGCAGCGCACTGGCGCTATTGCCGATCGCTGCCAGGGCGCAGCGCTCACTGGCGCCACCTTCGATCCACTCGCGCACCAGCGCACGACGCGCCGGTGCGCTCACCATTTTTTTTGCAGCGCATCCTTGATCAGGTCGTTCTGGAACACCTGCTCGGCCAGCAACTTCTTCAGTCGCGTGTTCTCGGCCTCCAGGTCCTTGAGCCGCTTGGCATCGGGCACGCTCATGCCGCCGAACTTGCTGTGCCACAGGTAGTAGGACGCCTCACTGAAGCCATGCCGTCGGCACAGGTCCTTGATCGGCATGCCGGCCTCGGCTTCGCGCAGGAAGCCGATGATCTGCTCTTCGGAAAAACGCTTCTTCACGTCCAATCTCCTCGGGGTAGGGAATTGGACTCCAAACGGAGGTGCTACTCAAAATCGGGGGGACGTCGCTCACGCCAACCCCTCTCTCGCAGGAGAGGGGCTCTTGTGTTCTCCCGGGACACGAGAGGCTTGCGTGTCCTTCCGCGTGAAAGGGCATTGCGCATCAGAGAGATTTGAGCATTGCGTTGACGATTCGCAGATGCTCGGTAGATCGCTGTCAGCGCCTGCCTGATGATGCTTGCTCGAGACACTCCAGGCATGTCGGTGGCAACCTGCACGCGCGCCACCTGGCCTGGCAGGGCGACGACTTGCGCCGGATGCGGGGGCCATCCTGGGGGCGTTCACCAAGCTGTCAGGGCAACTACGACCGAGTAGCGTTCGTGGCCAGAGCCGCTCTGCCCGAGAGCGTTCGCGGTCGGGATGGCCATCCCATGGCAGTTCGGTGCCGGTGATGGCCCCAGACTTGTACCGCTGCTTCGAAAGCGCTTATTCGATTACGGGTTTGGCGTACTGGCAGCGGCTTGCAGGCGGGCGACCTGGCCTAGCAGGGCGAGGCGCGCGCGCGCGTATTCGGCGATCACCAGGGCGACCATGGCCGAGGGGCGTTCGATGGTGCCGGTGCGGGCGGCTAGTTCGATGCGCCGTGCCGCGTTGGACACGGCCTGGGCGCCGACGTTGGCGCTGGAGGATTTGAGAGTATGTGCGAGGTCGCGCAGTTGCATGCTGTCGCGATTGGCTGCGGCCGCTTCCAATTGTTCGATGATGGGCGGGGCGTCTTCCAGGAACAGCTGCAGGATGGTGATGGTGTCCGCGCCGGCTACTTCGTACAGCTCGTCGATGACGCTGTTGTCCAGGATCGGCAATGCGCATGCCTGCGCCCCGGCGCTGGCGCTTTCGGGATCGTGTGTGAACTGGCCGGCAGTGCTTGGGCCGGGCAGCAGCGCCTGACGCGGCAGCCAGCGCTGCAGGCAGGCGTCGAGCTGTTCACGTGCGACCGGCTTGGAAAGATAGTCGTCCATGCCGGCGGCCAGGCAGCGTTCGTGGTCGCAGGCCATCGCGTTGGCGGTCATCGCCACGATCGGGAGCGGGCGGCTTCCGCTTTCGGTTTCCATGGCGCGCCAGCGGCGGGTGGCGGCATAGCCGTCCAGCACCGGCATCTGGCAATCCATGAACACCATGTCGTAGCGGATGGATTCCATTCTGGTCAGCGCGGTTTCGCCATCGGTGGCGGTGTCGGCCTCGAAGCCGAGCACGGCCAGCAGCTTCTGCGCGACCAGCAGGTTCACCGGGTTGTCTTCGACCAGCAGGATGCGCACTTCGCGCGCGTTGGCCATTGGTGGCGGCAACGGCTCGGGGATCATCGCCGAGGCCAGCGTGGCGGTGGGGACGGGCTTGGGATCGGGCGGCAACACCAGGGGGCGCAGGGTTTCGTCCGGGCTCTGGCGCGGCACCAGGGTGGCGTGATCCCGCAGTTCGGCCGGCACCGGCTCTTCGCCGTACAGCCAGATCAGCCGCGCGCTATTGGCATTTTCCGGGCGCGCGAGCGCGCGGTGCACGGCGCGCGCGCTATAACGCAAGGTGTCGTGGTCGGCGATGACGCAGCGGAAGCCTTCGGTGTCGCTGTGGCGGCGCACGCGTTCGAGCGCTTCCTGGGTGGTTTCCATCAGCACATGCGACACGCCCCAGCTGTCGAGCAGACGCTTGAGGCGTTGCGACAGGCGTGCATCGGAGCTGATCACCATTACGCGCACAGCGTCGGCGCGGGTGGCCTGCTGCAGGTCGCCGATGACCTTGAGCAGCGGAATTTCGAACCAGAAGGTTGAGCCGCGTCCGGGTTCGGATTCCACGCCGATGCGGCCGCCCATCAGATCGATGATGCGTTTGCAGATCGCCAGGCCCAACCCGGTGCCGCCATACAGCCGCGTGGTGGAGGCGTCGGCTTGTGCGAAGGAGCGAAACAGGCGCGTCTGCTGGTCCGGGGCGATGCCGATCCCGGTGTCGCGCACCTGGAAACGCAGCAGATGTTGGGCGCGCGTTTCGCCCAGGCGACGCAGCTGGATGTCGACGCTGCCGCGTTCGGTGAACTTGATGGCGTTGCCGATCAGATTGCCCAGCACCTGGCGCAGGCGGATCGGGTCGCCGCGCACCAGCAGGCGCACCGACGGTTCGATATCCAGGCTCAGGCGCAGCTGGCGACCTTCGGCGGTGCGCTGTAGCAGTTGCACGACGCCGTCGAGCAGTTCGCGCAGGTTGAAGGTGGTGATTTCCAGTTCGAGCTTGTTGGCCTCGAGCTTGGAGTAATCGAGGATGTCGTCGACGATGCGCAGCAGCTGCAGCGAACTACTGGTGGCGGTCTGCAGCATGTCGCGCTGGTCCAGGCTGAGCTGGCCGCTGGAGATCAGCTCCAGCATCGGAATGATGCCGTTAAGCGGGGTGCGGATCTCGTGGCTCATGGTGGCCAGGAATTCGCCCTTGGCCAGCATGGCGGCTTCGGCAGCCTGTTTGGCGCGCAATAGTTCCTGTTCGAGTTCGCCGTGGCGCTGCAGTTCCTGCTGCAAGCGTTCGCGGGCCCGCTCAGCCTCTTCCAGGCGCTGCGCCAAGGCGTGCTGCGCAGGTGCGGCACGGTAGGCGGCAGCCGCGGCGCAAATGCCGCACACCACTGCCAGGACTGCCGCCACCGCGGTGATCGCGCGCCAGGGGCCTTGCAGCGAAGACCACTGCAGACATGCCGCTAACGCTGCCGTGAGCGCCGCCAGCGTTGCCGCGATACACCAGGCGCGGAGGCCTCCTGTCTGCGCTGTCACTCAGAGCACCGCGCTCGTGAAATCGAAGTCCAGTTCCTTGCCGACCGTCTGCACCAGGTTGCCCTGGATGAAATCCACGCCGCTCATCCACATCGCAGCCGCTGCCTGAGGATCTTCGATGCGTTGGCCGATGATCAAAAGGCCGCGCTGATGGGCGATGTCGACCACGTCGCGCAATTCGTCGCGCACCGCGGCGTTTCCGTGGGCATCGGCGAAGCGGTTGGCCATGCGCACGAAGCTCAGCGGCAACTGGGCCAGCAGCGCGTTGGCTTCGTCGCCGGGTTCGAATTGGCTGAGGCAGAACTGCACGCCGGCCGGCATCAACTTGGCGCAGAACTGCTGCACGGTGACGGCATGGATCAGCGCATCGTCCAGGCGTAGATCCACGATCAACGATTGCCCGGCCACGCCGCGTTCGGGCAGTGCCTTGAGCAGCCAATCAGCGAAGGCGTCGCGGGCCAGCGTGCGCGGTGATTGCGACACGAACAGACGCAGCGGCGGGCTGGCGTGCTGGTACAAGTGCAGCAAGCCCAATGCGTGGTCCATGACCTGCTGGTCCAGATCGGCGATGCGCCCGGCCGCTTCGGTGGCAGGAATGACCTGGCCCGCCGACAGCAGGGTACCGTCGGCCTGGGGCAGCCGCAGCAGCACCTGGTACTGCGCGGTGTCGCCGCCGGCCACGGCCACGATCGGTTGATACGCCAGTTCGAGTTGGCCTTCGACCAGCCGCAGTTGTTCCTGCTGTTCTGCCTGGCTGGGTGCCAGATAGGTCTGCACGCCGTCGCTGCGCAGGCGTGCCTGCAGCGCAGTGCGTTCGACCGCTTCCAGCGCGCTGCCGGTGTCGTCGAAGCCCAGGCCCAGCGGTGCCACGCCGACGGCGCAGCGCACGTGCACGGACTCTTCTTCGCGCACCTGGAAGGCGTTGGCGGACAAGCGTTGACGGATTTCTAGCGCCTGCTGTTCCAGGCTGGCTTCGGGCATGCCCACGGCCAGCAGCAGGAAGCTGTTGTCGTTCAAACGCGCCAGCGGGTAGGGCTGGGCGGCGCTGGCCAGGCGGTGCCCGGCCTGGGTCATCAACCGCTCGTAGGCGGCGTAGCCGTAGCGTTCGCGCAGGTCGAGCGCGCTGGCGATCTCGATGAAGAACAGGCCGCCGGACTGCTTGCGCTCCAGCGCATCGGCCAGCAGGTTCATCACATGGCCGTGCGTGGGCAGGCCGGTTTCCGGGTTGCTACGCACGCTGATCTGTTCGCCGACCTGCTGCAGTGCCTGCTGGCGTGCGCGACGGATGCGGTTGGACACCGCGGCGATCAGATGGCGCGGGCGGATCGGCTTGGTGAGGAAGTCGTCGGCGCCGCTGTCGAGCACTTCGAACTGCCGCTCCGGGTCCGGGTCGCCGGTCAGGAACACGATCGGCAGTAGCTGCTGACCGGGCTGCTGACGGATCAGCGTGGTCAGGCGGATGCCGTCCAGCTCGGGCATGTGCAGGTCCATCAGGATCAGATCCGGGTGATAGTCCTGGATCGCCTGCGGCACGCTGGCGGGGGTCATTTCGACCTGCGCATGCATGCCAGCGCCGTGCAGCACGCTTTGCGCGAACAAGGCCTGCGAGCGATCGTCTTCGACGATGAGCACGCGATACGGCGCATCGGCCGCGACGTTGTCGTCGCCGTCGCGTGGCGCAGCGGTGGAGGTTGGCGGCGCGGTGGGCGCCGATGCCGATGCGGCACGCGCCCTGCCGACCGCGGCTGCCGCGCGCGGCGCGGCCACGGGGGCAGCCGACCGTAGCGCAGCTGCAACGGCAGGAGCAGGAATGATGGTCGCGCTCACCGGCGCGACATCGTCAGAGGTCGCGGCAGCCTCGTCGGCCCAGCGACGCCAGTGATCGGCCGGCGGGGTCTCGGCGCGCAGTGGACGATTACGCGTGGCGGTGTCGTCAAGTGTGGTGGAAACAACCGGATCTCGAGCGGCCATCGATACTCCCTGCAGTCGCTGTGATTATGCGATGAACTTCACGATAGCGGGGAGTTGCGTGCAGCCGGCGTGGCACTAGAGTGCATCGGCGCGACCAGCCGACGCATGCCCCGCCACAGCAAGCGCCAGACCCACCACACCACCAGCGCAGCCAGCAGGCTGGAGCCCACTGCAACACTCAATGCCAGCCATGGCTGCGCCAGCGCCAGTGCCAACGCCGTGGTGACGACGGTGTCCTCGGCCAGCGAGGCGACCCAGTTGCTCGCTGGTTCGGGTGAGGTGTTGAGCAATGCGCGGGTTCCAGCCTTGAGCGTGTGGCTGGTGAGCGCAACGCCAGCGCCGGCCGCCAGGGCGCCGGCGCCCAGATCGCCGTCCGGTGAGAGCGTGGCTGCGGCCAGGAAGGCGCCTGCCGGCACGCGTGCCAGGGTCTGCAGCAGGTCCCAGCCCGAATCCACGCCCGGAATCTTGTCGGCGAAGAATTCGGCCACTGCCAGCGCGCCGGACGTGTCCAGGACCCACCACGACTGCGCCGGATGCAGCGCCGGCGGCAGGTCGATCCAGCCCAGCAGGCCGGCCAGGCCGACGCCGAACACGGTGAGATAGACCCGGATGCCAGCCAGCCAGGCCAGCAGAATGCCGATCACGAACAGATGCGCGTCGCTCATGGCGTGGTTCCTCGCAAACAATTGCACAACTATGGCAGAACTTTGGGATAACCGCCGGTCCAGCGCCAGCGCGACGATTGTCGGGGCTCTGGCACACTACCCCGCCCATGATTGCGCCGGCGCGTCCGGATCCGATGCCCATGAGACCAGCCGCACGCGTGCAGATCGTCCAACGTGATTCCGGCGGTGGCCGTTCCAGTGGCCGCTGGCTGTGCTTGGTGGTCGCCGTCGTATGGTTGGCCTCGCTGGGCGGGGTGTGGTGGATGGCCACGCGCACCGCCGCCCCCCGCCTGGTGGAAGCCGAGGCAGCGCTGCAGCAGGCGCAACGCAGCCAAGCCCAGCAGCGGCGGCAGATCGAGCAGTTGCAGCAGCGCCAGGTCAACCTGGCGATGTCGGACAAGATCAGCCGCGCGGCCAATATCGAAGTGCAGGCTTCGCTGGCCGAGCGCGATGAGCAGATCGCCGCACTGCGTGCCGACGTGGCTTTCTATGAGCGCCTGGTGGGCTCCACCGCGCAGCGCAAGGGGCTCAATGCGCACTCGGTGCAGTTCACTGCCGAGGCCGGCGGTACCTGGAATTACAGCGTGGTGCTCACCCAGAACCTCAACCGTGGCGCGATCAGCCAGGGCCAGCTGCGTTTTGTAGTGGAAGGCGTGCGCGCCGGCAAGTTGGTGACGGTGAGCTGGAACGAGCTGCACCAAAAGCCCAATGCTGCCGGGCAACCGTACTCGTTCCGCTATTTCCAGCAGCTGGACGGCAGCGTGATCCTGCCGAAGGATTTCACCCCGCAACGTGTCAACATCGCTCTGAGCGGCGATGGGGCGCCGGTCAATCAGACATTCGATTGGAAAGTCGCCGGCAATGGCGCGGGGGAGTAGCTCATGTTCGGGAATAAGTCCAACCGTGGTGCGCAGACCGTTGTCGATACTTTGATCGGGCCGCAGGTGGTCATCCGCGGCGACCTGCTGTTCAGCGGAGGCCTGTATGTGGAAGGTCGCATCCTGGGCAAGGTGATTGCCGAAGAAGGCACCAGCGCCACCTTGACGGTGGCCGAGCAGGGCAGCATCGAAGGCGAAGTGCGCGCCCCGGTTGTGATCATCAACGGCTAGCTGACCGGCGATGTGCATGCGGCCCAGCGGGTCGAACTGGCCGCCAATGCGCGCGTGCAGGGCAATGTGCATTACCAGGTAGTGGAAATGAGTGTCGGTGCGCAACTCACCGGGCGGCTGATTCACGCTGCCACTGCAGCGGCAACCGCGGCGTCGCCGGCGCCGGAAACCAGCCGTGCCGAGCCGTTCACTGCGCTACAGGCTGAAATCGCCGACGTCTGACTAGAGCGTGCGCGGTGAACGCCCCCGCAGCCATGGCTTGAAGTGGGAACGTCTGGCCCCCATGCTGACGGCATGAGTACGCTCGTTTCCCTTCCCACCGCCGCCCCGGCACCGGACTACCAGTCCATCGACCGGCCACTGCACTTTTCCGTGGCCGCCGCTGCCAAGGTGCGCGAGCTGATCCAGGAAGAAGGCAATGCCGACCTGGCATTGCGTGTGTATATCCAGGGCGGCGGGTGTTCCGGCTTCCAGTACGGTTTCGAGTTCGACGAGAACCGTGCCGAGGACGACCTTGCCGTGGTTACCGATGGCGTGACGCTGCTGGTGGATCCGCTGAGCCTGCAATACCTGATGGGCGCCGAGGTGGATTACACCGAAAGCCTGACCGGCGCGCAGTTCGTGATCCGCAATCCCAATGCGAAAACCACGTGTGGGTGCGGGAGCAGCTTCAGCGTTTAACCGCCTGTGTGGATGCGTGCCGATCGCTGGCGAATCACCCGTGTTCCGGCATGGCCGCTGTTGCGATGAAAGCTCGATTCTTGCGCGTGAGATCGAGCGCGGTAGAGGTCCGCGCGCTGCGCCCTGGTAAGTGTTGAAGGCGTGCCGATGAGGCTGGGCGGCGAGCAGGGGGAGGTGTTTGCATTAGGGCACTCGCTGCGCCGTGCTTGCTGCGTGTGCTGCTGGTGATGTATCGCTCGTTTGGTCGCTGCAGCTAGGCGGACGACCCTCGCGATGACGCTGCCGACGCGGCCTGCGCGTTACGCCAATGACCACCACTGCTCAGACATGCGTTTGAGCACTTCAACTGTCGATCATTACCGCGGCAATCCTTCATTGCGATGACAGCGTGCGATATGCAAGAGTCGTGCAGGCAGCGGTCCATGCGCACAGTTGAGGAAGATGGCCTGCGCCACGCGCAGCGCCGTAGTCATGTTCTACATGATGGAAGGAATGCAGCGCGTCGCTGCCTATCGAGCGCCTGATACGCCTCTGATTGCTTGAGTTGTGCGCGCAACGCGCGCCACCGCTGCGTGCGTTTAACGCGCCACTAATGTCTGTGCGTTGCAGCGTTCGCGGCGCGCGCGCCGGCTTCGTGAATGGGCGGTGGTGCGTAGGTCGATATGACGCATACTACATGCGTGCTCACCGCTGGCGTCACGAGATGCGCGTTTTGTCCAGGCCTTGCCGCTCGTCCATGCTGATGCACCTCGGCCGGGCGCGATGCTGTGCCGACCGCGCATGCCATGTCTTGCGTCGATTTCAAACGGTGGTTCCGTGACTACTCCTAAGTTCTCCCGCACGTTCGATCGGGCAGCCGATGCCGATCTTGCGTCGCGTGAGTGTCTCCTGCCCGTTCCGTCCTTCCACAAGAGAGCATCACCTCAATGTTGCACATCAACTCCCGATCAGCGTTTGGCCTGGCGGCCATGTTGGGTATCGCCAGCGCAGTGCTCGCACCCAGCGCGCAGGCAGCACCCGCGCGCGGCACCTTGCTCACCAGCAATTTCCTGACCAGCTATACCCGCGATGCGATCAGCGCAATGCTTGCCTCTGGCTCGCAGCCTGCCTCTGGCTCGCAGCCTGAGCAGGCCAAATGTAATGTCAGGGTTGCCGAATTCACCTATGCAACCATCGGTGTCGAGGGCGAACCGGCCACCGCATCTGGCGTGCTGCTGATTCCGGGTGGCGAGCGGTGTAGCGGGCCGTATCCGTTATTGGGCTGGGGGCATCCGACCGAAGCGTTGCGCGCTCAGGAGCAGGCCAAGGAGATCCGCGATGCGAAGGGCGACGACCCGTTGGTTACGCGGCTCGCCAGCCAGGGGTATGTCGTCGTCGGCAGCGATTATCTGGGGCTTGGTAAATCCAATTATGCGTATCATCCGTACTTGCACAGCGCGAGCGAGGCGAGTGCGACCATCGATGCGATGCGCGCGGCGCGCAGCGTTTTGCAGCATTTGAAGACGCCGCTTTCGGGCAAGGTCATGCTGTCGGGTTATTCGCAGGGCGGCCACACTGCAATGGCCACCCAGCGCGAGATAGAAGCGCATCTGTCCAAGGAATTCCATCTGGTGGCCAGCGCTCCGATCTCCGGGCCGTATGCGCTAGAGCAAACATTCCTGGATAGCTGGAGCGGCAGCAATGCGGTCGGCGAAAACACGTTCGGTATCCTTCTGGGAAGCTATGCCATCGTCGCGATGCAGCACACCTACAAGAACATCTATCTGGAGCCCGGACAGGTGTTTCAGGATCCGTGGGCTGCCAAAGTGGAGCCCTTGTTCCCGGGCAAGCAAAGCCTGACCGATATGTTTCTTAACGACACCTTGCCAAGCATCGATAAAGTCAAGTCGTATTTCCAGCCTGGCTTCTACAGCGACTTCCCCAGCAACCCGGCCAACCCGTTCCGCCAGGATCTGGCGCGCAACAATCTGCTGGAGTGGGCGCCGCAAACCCCGACCTTGCTGTGCGGTTCGTCCAACGATGCCACTGTCCCGCTCAAGAATGCGCAGACCGCGATCGCCAGCTTCCAGCAGCGCGGCAGCAACCAGGTGGCGTTGGTGGATACCGGCACCGGCAACGCCAGCGACAACTCGGCCTTCGCCCATATGTTGACGAAAGAATCGTGCATCGTGGTGGTGCGGGATCAGCTGTTGGACAAGCAGCGCTGATACAGCGGTCGTTGCTTGACCCCGCCGAAGGGTTTGCAGGTGTGGGCGTATCCCAAGCCCGCACCTGCATGGTTCTTCACTGCAACCGGTGCAGTGCACTGCCATGACCATTGGCTAACGTGCGTTTGCCGACATGGCCGCACCTGCGCGCGGTCCCGTGATGGGGCCGCGCGACCTTGCGTGAACCACGTTCCAAGCCGGTGGCCAGCGCGGGCGGCGCCCGCGTCTGAATACGCAACGCAAGCACGCTCGGTAGAGTGCGTACGATGGTTGCAGGCGCTGCCGATTATCGGCAGGCTTGCGCCGATGTCAGGGTCTCTTTTTTCACCGTCCGATGTTGCCTTCACCCACGCGCCGCTTGATCGCGGCGATGTGTTGCGTGACGATCCCGACGCCCTGGCGCGTCTGTGGCCACACGGCCGTGTGCTGTTGATCGACGCCAAGGGCGCGGCGCTGGCCGATGCCAATGGCCAGCCGTTGTTGCTGGATGGCGCCAAACTGGGAGACGGGCTGGAGGTTGCGATCTTCCTGGGTCTGCGCGATGCAGTGGGCTGGTTTTGTCTGCCGGCCGACATTGTCCCGGTGCAGGCGCCGCAGCGGATCGATCTGCGCCAGGCCGCTGCCGACTGGCCAGCCGAGATCGCTACCGCCTTCGCCTATGCACGCGCCATGTTGCACTGGCAATCGCGCACGCGCTTTTGCGGCGTCTGTGGCGGTGCGATCGCGTTCCGGCGCGCTGGCTTCATCGCGCACTGCACGCACTGCCAGACCGAGCATTACCCGCGCGTGGATCCGGCCATTATCGTGGCGGTGAGCGATGGCGCGCGCTTGCTGCTCGGCCGTCAGGCCAGTTGGGCGCCGGGCCGTTATTCGGTGATTGCCGGGTTTGTTGAACCGGGTGAGTCGCTGGAGCAGACCGTAGCGCGGGAGGTGTTCGAAGAAACCCGCGTGCATGTGCAGGACTGCCGCTATCTGGGCGCGCAGCCGTGGCCCTTCCCGGGCGCGCTGATGCTGGGCTTCACCGCACGTGCCCCAGCGACCGAGGTGCCCCAGGTCACCAGTGAGCTGGAGGACGCGCGTTGGGTCAGCCATGCCGAAGTCAGCGCTGCGCTGGCCGGCGAGGCCGACATCGGGTTGCCGCCGCGCATCTCCATTGCACGTGCGTTGATTGAGCACTGGCATCGCACGCATGGCTGAGCCTGGGAGGTTGTTGCAGCGTTGCAGCGGTGCTTGCGTCCCCTCGGCTAGACTCGGCTGAGGAGGCCCACCCATGTTCACCACCCTGGTAGCCGTCGTCGTCGCACTCACGCTGGGCCATCTGGTGCCGACGCAGGTGGCCAGGCTCCGCACTTTCGCCTGGTTCGGACAATGGTTGCGTCGGCTGGACAGTTACGCGGCCGGGCGCGGTGCGTGGCAAGGCCGCTGTGGCGTGCTGCTGGCTGTGCTGCCGGCGTTGCTGGTATTGCTGGTGCAGTGGCTGCTGGACGATGTCTGGCACGGCTTTCTGGACTTGCTGTTCGGCGTGGCGGTGCTGGCCTGGACCTGGGGCCCGCGCGATCTGGATCGCGATGTGGAAGCGGTGATCGATGCCGACGAGCCGCACGCGCGGCGCGAGGCGATTTCACACCTGCAGGCCGCCGGCGGCAGCATGCATGAAGACGCGCCGTCGCTGGTGGAAGCGGTGGTGGTCAATGGCCTGCGGCGCTGGTTTGCGGTGCTGTGGTGGTTTCTGCTGCTGGGGCCGTTCGGCGCGGTGTTGTACCGGCTGACTGCATTAGCGGTAGAGAGCCCGCTGGCGGTCTTGCTGCCGCCCCGCAATCTGGCCGGCGCACGTTGGCTGCTGGCGGTGCTGGAATGGCCGGTGGCGCAGCTGATGACGATGTCGATGGCGCTGGTGGGCAATTTCGACACCGTGTTCCGCGCCTGGCGCGAAGCGCATGGCAACCGCTGGTTGCTGGAACCGCATTTTCTCGGTGCTGTGGCGCGTGCCAGCGTCAGCGCAGAGCTGCGCGAAGAAGCGCACGACTACACCGATTCGGGGCTGGTACCCGTCTGGCGCCGCCTGCCGGAAGTGCGCGACGCAATGAGCCTGATCTGGCGCGTGCTGCTGCTGTGGTTGGTGGTGCTGGCGTTGCTGGTGATTGCTGGGTGGGTGCGTTAGTGCCTGTTCGGTCTGTGCCGGAACGTTGAAGCAGCACCGATCAGATGTCAGGCGTGATGGTGTTGCATGCAACCTATGCCAATCGCTGTAATGCGATTTGGCAGCTCGATTGCCTGCCAAGACTTCAGTAGCGCCAGACGCTTTTTCAGAGAGCCACTTTTCTCCACTGCAGACCCGCGTTTTCTCTCAAAACACTGGCTCACGTAACTTTTGCACAATCAATGGCCTGCTGGGCTGTCCGTCCATCAGTTGCGCTAACAGCAGGTCTCTCGAGGTGTTGCACTTGACTCTTGAGACCGCCCTGTTTCAGCGGAAGTAGCCTCAACCCGGAGCAAGCCAGGTAAATGGAAACCAAGGCAAATTTCGCGCTATCCAAAAGCCTGGCAATAAAGTTCCCCAGAGCCAGGGAGAACCAAAGAGTCTGGCCAATGGCATTAAACGCCTGGGCTGCCATCCGAGATGCCACAGCACCGCCCATGGGAGAAGCAACAAGAGCCCGACTGCAAACGCGTTCATTCTGGTGGCTGTGACTAAGTCGCCGTGTGCCAGCGCATGCAGGGCACGAGTCATGCCGCACCCAGCGCAGTAGAAGCCCGTCAACGCGTGAAAGATGCACGGTGGGAATGGGTTTCCCGGAAGGTTTGGATCAAACTTCCAAAAAATCCACACGCCCGCACCAGCTGCCAAGGCAGCCGGTGCGAGCGAAAGCTGTAGCAGGCGTTTGGACACGCTTATCTCGAATGCTCAATCTGCTGCTGCATCTTGATAATGCGTACCTTGTAACCACCGACGCCAACGCTGGCGATCGAGACAATCCAAAGGAGCAGTCCGAGCACGAAGATGCAAGTGGTCACCCATGCCAGTATCTTTGCAGTGCTCGACGCCTTGATCGCTGCAGGAATATCTCCTGCGTTGAGCAAAGGATTCACCTTCGCAGCGAAGATGATTGCGACGATGCCCGTGATGATGCCTGGAATGGTCCAGCATGAGCAGCAAATCACAAGGCAAAGAACCGTCATCGTGATGGACCAGGCCAGATGATTCCGGATTGGCTGGACAGGCGGCGGACCGACGGAAGGCTGCGGATGGATCGGCGGTGGGATGGCACTCATGGTGAAGTTCCTTGGGTGGTAAACAACAGCGAACTGATGGGTGAGTGGGATGGGTTATCGAGCGCCCTGCTGCGCAGCGGCGGCGCGCGCCGGCACTGGCCGGATGGTGCTGAAGCGGACGTTGGCATGCGCGTGAGCGGCAAGCCAGGTGTCGGCATCTGTGGACGTGGGCAGCGCGGCGTCATGCTGGATGTTTGCTCGCGCAAGCGACCTGCACCCCCGCGCCCACGCAGTCATCGCGCGCATCGCCATGCGCATCGCTGCCGGCATGACCGCCAGCCGTTGCAATGAGCGACGCCCGCCGATCACGGCAGGCACCTCAGGCGCGATGATGTTGAGCACAAGGACGTCCCGCTGGTACGACCGGCCGCGTCCGTTTGGCGGGCGTGGCGGCAAAGCGTGCACTGGCGCACAGGCTACTCGCGGCGCGCCATGGAGGCAAAGCCTGCACTTGCCGGGCTCAGGACTGATCCTGACGCAGTGCGCGCACCTGTTGTTCCAAGAGTTCGGCACTGGTTTGATCGCCGGCAATCGCTTCACCTGCCACCACTTCGATCTGCGCGCGCATTCGCCGCGGTACCCGCATTCGGCCCAGGCGCGTGTCGCGCCGGCTCCACATGCTCGACCACATGCCGCGCAGCGCCATCGGGATCACCGGCACGCTGCGGCGTCGCAGAATCTTTTCCACGCCGGATCTGAAGGGCGCGATCTCGCCATCCTTGGTCAGCGCGCCTTCCGGGAAGATGAACACCAGCTCGCCATCGGCCAACGCGGCATCGATACGGTCGAAGGCTTGTTGCATCAATGCGGGGTCTTCGCGTGCGCCGGCAATCGGGATGGCCTTGGCAGTGCGGAAGATCCAGCGCATCACCGGGACGCGAAAGATCTTGTAGTACATGACAAAGCGCACCGGGCGCGGAATGACCGCCAACAGGATCAACGCGTCCATGTAGCTGACGTGGTTGCACACCAGCAGCGCTGCGCCCTCATCGGGCACGTGCGCGTCGATATTGCGCGCGCGCAGGCGGTACAACACGCTCACCAGCACCCAGCTGAGGAAGCGCATCAGGAACTCGGGCACCAAGGTGAAGATCCACAGCGCCACCAGCGTGTTGGCGATTGCCAGCGCCAGCAATACCTGCGGAATGCTCAGGCCCGGCAGTGGAATCCGCACACCGAACAGCACCACTTGCGGCAACTGCAGCACGATGCCGATCACGGCAGCGGCAACGATGAACAGCGAGTTCTGGATATTGAGCCCGGCGATCACGCGCGACAGCTCGGCCTTGGGCGTGCGGCTCTGGATCAGCGCAAACAACGGCACCACGAACAGGCCAGTAAACAGGCCGATGCCGACCAGATCCACGATCAGCCGCACGCTACCTGGCTGCTGCACGAACTGGCCGATCAACAAGCCGGTGACCGGCGCCGCGTCAGGTCGGGCGAAATAAAGATCGAGCAGGAATGCGCTGATGCCGAACGCGCCCAGCGGCACCAGGCCGATCTCCACGGTGCGCCCGGACAGGCGTTCGCACAGTAGCGAGCCCACGCCGGTGCCGATCGAAAACAGCGCCAGCGCAAAGACGTACAGGTCCTGCTGACCGCCCAGGTTGAGCTGCGCATAGGTGGGCAGCTGCGCGGTCAACACGGTGCCGATGAACCAGAACCACGACACGCCCAACACCGAGTTGCGCACCGCCAGCGTGCGCCGGGTCAGGCGCATGATGGCGCGCGATTCGGGGATGGGATTCCAGTTGATCGTCAGCTCGGGCGCGCCGGCATCGACGCGCGGCACCAGCCGCGCCACCAGGTTGCCGGTGACCGCAATTGCGATCACCGCAGTGGCCGCCGCTTCCGGACCATGGCTGCCGGCGATCTGGAAGATCAGCCCGCCGAAGATCATGCCGCACAGGATCGAGATCGATGTGCCCATCTCGACCAGGCCATTCCCGCCGGTGAGCTCTTCCGGTTTCAGCACCGATGGCAGGATCGAATATTTGACCGGCCCGAACAGCGTGGACTGCAGGCCGGTGCAGAACAGCGCAATCAGCAGGATCACCATGTTCCCGGTGATGAAGCCGACGGCAGCCAGCGACATGATCGCGATCTCCATCGTGGTGGTGATCACGATGAGCTTCTGTTTTTCCAGCTTCTCGGCGATCTGCCCGGCCAGCGCGGAGAACAGGAAGTACGGCAGGATGAACACTGCCGGCGCCAGGTTCGTGTACAGCGTGCGCTGCGCGGCATCGATGCCGATATAGAACAACAGGCCGATGATGGCCTGCCGATAGACGTTGTCGTTGAACGCGCCCAGCGCCTGGACAGCGAAGAACGGCAAGAAGCGGCGCTGCCTGAGCAGGGCGAACTGACTGTGACCGGACATGCAGATTCCTTTGCGAACGCGCGCAGCCTAGCAGGCTTCCACGGCGTGCTGGTGGATGGCGGCTGCGTTCAGCGGGCCAGACGTGCCGGCGCCTTGGGGTGCGGGCCAGCTGGGCACGCAGCAAGGCGACGAAGGCGCGCGCGGCCGGGCTGGGGTCGGGCCGCCACACCGCGTAGGTCAGACACCGGTAACGCTCTTTCAACGCGAACGTGATCACGCCGCGCATGGCGCCGGCCATGGTCTGCGGGATGATGCCCACACCCAGGTCGGCAGCGACCAGTTCGCGCACCAGATCGGCATGGGTCACTTCGTAATGCTGGCGCTGCCGCAGGCCGGCCTGGGCAAAGGCAGCATCGAGGATGCCGCGCACGCCGGCACCGGCAATCAGCCCGGTCATCGGTTCATCGTCCAGCTCGGCCAGTGCCACCCGTTTGCGCGTGGCAAAGCGGTGGCCGGGGGCCACGATCAAGGCCAGCGCCTCTTCATGCAGCAGCAGGCGCTGCGCCGGCACCGCGACCTGTGGACCCACGCCGACCAGAGCGACATCCAGCCCGGCCTTCGCCCAGATCGTGCAGCAAGGCCTCGCGCATGGCGGTGCACAGGTGCACGTCCACACGCGCATGCGCGCTGCGGAACTGATGCAGTCACCCCGGCAGCTGCACGGTGGTGAGCGAGGAGATCTGCGCCAATGCGAGCCGCCCGCGCACGGTGCCCAGGGCTTGCGCCATTTCCTCGTGCAGGCGCTCGGCCGCGCGCAGGGTCTGGCGGGCGTTGTGCAGGAATACCTCGTCGGCGGTGGTGGGCCGCACCTGGCGGGTGCCACGTTCGAACAGACACGCGCCGAAGGTCTCTTCGATCTTGGCGACCTGGTGGCTGAGTGCCGATTGCACGGTATTGCGGCGGCGTGCGGCTGCGGTGAAGCCACCTTCTTCGGCCACGGCCACGGCCAATTCCAGTTGGCGCAAGGTCGGCATGCAATCTCGCAAGACGATGGCTGTGGTGAAAACAATGCATTGGAAAGATGCCGGCCGGCTGCCCACACTGCGCACATTCCTTGACCAGGCAATTGCCATGCATACCGAGCCCAGCACCCACCCGCCCTTGCCACGCCGCCCGGTGCTGCTGATGGCCGCCGCCACCGGGCTGGCGGTGGCGAGCAACTATTACGCGCAGCCCTTGCTGGAAACGCTGGCACAGGCGTTCGGTATCCAGGTGCGCAGCGCCGGTGCGGTGGTCACGGCCGCGCAGCTGGCTTATGCGGCGGGGTTGCTGTTGCTGGGGTGCCACTGGGCGACCGGCTGGAGCGGCGCGGCCTGATCGTGGGCTTGTTCGTGCTCAGCGCGCTCGGCCTGCTGGTCAGAGCCAGTTCGCACAGTTTTGCGATGTTGCTGGTCGGCACGATCGTGACCGGCGCCAGCTCGGTGGCTGTGCAGATCCTGGTGCCATTTGCCGCCACGCTGGCCGCGCCCAACGAGCGTGGCCGGGTGATCGGCACGGTGATGAGCGGGTTGTTGCTGGGCATCCTGCTGGCGCGCGCCGTGGCCGGCGTGCTCGCCGGTGTCGGTGGCTGGCATACGGTGTACTGGATCGCCTCGGGTGCGTTATTGCTCACCGCCGGGTTGTTGTGGCGCGGGTTGCCGCGCCATCCGGTCAATGCGCAACTGGCGTACCCGCAGTTGGTGGCCTCGGTGCTGAGGCTGCTGCGCGACGATGCGGTGCTGCGTTCGCGCTCGGTACTGGGCGGGCTGATCTTTGCCGGCTTCAGCATGTTCTGGACCACGCTGGCGTTTCTGTTGTCCGGGCCGAGCTATGGCTATGGCACGGCGGTGATCGGCTTGTTCGGCCTGATCGGTGCGGCCGGTGCGCTGGCCGCCAATCGCTCCGGGCATTGGTCCGATCACGGTCATGGCGACCGCGTGAGCTGCGGCGGGCTGGTGATGTTGCTGCTGTCGTGGGGCCTGCTGGCGTTTGCGCCGCACTCGATCGCACTGCTGATCGTCGGCGTGCTGCTGGATATCGCGGTGCAGGGCGTGCATATCGCCAATCAAAGCGTGATCTATCAGCGCAATCCGACTGCGCGCAATCGCATCACCTCCGCTTACATCACTTGCTACTTCATCGGTGGTGCGGTGGGCTCGACCCTGGGCACGGCAGCGTATGCGCAGGCCGGCTGGATGGGTGTGGTGATCGTCGGCGCCGTGCTTGCTGCAGCAGCGCTGGGTTGGGTGGCGCTGAGCGTGGCGCGCAAGCAGTGGAAGTGAGCGTGGCTGAGGAAAGCGACGGGACGCTTCAACCGGTATGGCGCTTGCCCGGGATTGCAGCACTCGGCATCGCATTGCGCATGGATACCGCATCGTCAGCGCGGCCCCCGCGCCTGCCGACAACAAGGCGCTAGGCTTTGTGGATCGCCACACGCGGCGGATTCTCCGCCGGTGCCGTGGTCACCGCCAACGCTGCAGCACGCAGTTTGGGCAGCAGGCGCAGCGTCAACGCCAGCTGGTCGCGCACCAGGCGTTGTTTGGGTGGCAACTGCACGGCGTGTTGTTCCAGCGCTTCGGCGGTGGCGAGTTCTTCGCTTTCGTCGTGCACCGGCAGCGGCTGGCGTTGGCCAACGGCGCTGGCGATCTCGCTCAGCGCGCGCTGCAGGTACTCGCCGGCCTGCGCGATGGCGGCGTCGTGTTCGCCCTCCAGCGCGGCGCGATGCGCGCCCAGTGCCGACAGATAGCCGAGCAAGGTGTTGGACAGCGCCAGGAAGCGAAACCCCGCATCCAGATTGCGCCGATAACGGCCGGGTTCGCGCAGCATGTTGGATAACGCCACCGACAATGCGGCATCGGCGTTGTGCATGTCGCGGCGCGCGATGCGGTAGGGCAGATCGTCGCGCATGCCGCTGGCGTATTGCTCCAGCACCTGGGTGAGATAACGCGCGCAACTGGTCAGCACCGTGGCCATCACCTGGTTGAGACGGCGGCCCTGCCAGTCCGGCAGGATCAGGAACGAGGCAGCGGCGGCGATCGCGCAGCCGATCAGCGTGTCGATCAGACGCGGCCAGATCAGCACGAAGCCATTGCCGAGCAGGTTGAAGCAGAACAGCGCCATCACCGTGATGCCGGCGGTGGCCAGCATGTAGCGATCGGTACGGGTGATGAAGAACACCAGTGCAGCGGCCAACGCCAGCAGCAATTGCACTTCGGTACCGGGAAATAGTTGCATCAGCGCCCAGGTGGCGACCAGGCCGATCAAGGTGCCGGCGATGCGCTGCACCAGCCGCAAGCGCGTGGCACCGTAATTGGGCCGGCAGACGAACGCAGTGGTGAGCAGGATCCAGTACCCGTTGTCGGCATGGATGGATTGCATGATGGCGTAGCCGACCAGCAGCGCGATGGCCATGCGCAGGCCGTGGCGGAACAGCACCGAGCCGGGCGTGAGTTGCTGCACCAGCCGGGCGCCCATTTCGCGCAAGGTATGCGGCGAGGAATCGCGCAGCCGGGTGTCGAGGTTGTCGCTGGTGGAATCGGATTGCGCCGCTTCCGACAACCTGCGCTCGATGCTCTGCAGGTTGGTCACCAGCAACTCCAGCGCGCCGAGCAGCCGCGTCAATGCGGGGTCGGCACGTGCGTGCAGATAATCCAGCGATTGGCGCAGGTCTTCGGTGGCCAGGCGGCTGTTGTCGCCATAATCGAACGGATGGCGCAGGCGGATCGCCTCGCCCAGTGCCGCGCACGCCTTGCCTTGCAACGCGAGCAGGCGCTGGCAGCGATACAGCACATCGCTGTGGAAGAACGCGTCGGTCAGGGCTTCGTACGGATAGTGCGAGGAACTGGCGCGCTCATGGAATTCCTGCGCCATGTAATACAGCCGGAAATACAGGCCGGATTGCACGCCCGGCCGCCCCGAGCGGCCGAAGCGGCTCATGATCGCGGTCTTGGCCGCATTGAGCGCGCCGACCACCTTGGCGTTCTGCTCGGCCAACGCCAGCCGGCGTACATGCAGGTCGCTCTGCCGCACCGGTTCGAACAGATCGGCCTTGAGCTTGAGGTAGCGGCCCAACTCGAAAAACAGCCGCGACAGCCGCTCGCGGACCGGACGATTGGCGAACAGGATGGTCCACAGGATCGACAGCACGCCGTACCAGGTGGCCCCGATCAGCAGCAGCGCCGCGCCGTGCCAGGCGATCGACGGATGGTGGCTGCCGTGCTGGTCCATGCCGATCATGGCGTAGATCGACAAGGCCACCGTGGCCTGCGAGATGGAGGCATAGCGCTCGCCCAGTGCGCCGAGCAGGGTCAACGAAAAAGTCGCCAACGCCATGCCGATCACGAACGGCAGCGGATACGGAAACAGCAGCACCACCGCAGTCGCAGCGGCGGCAAAACACAGCAGCGAGAGCAGTACCGATTTGATGCGGCCCAGCCAGTTGTCGTCGGTCTCGGCGATGGCGCTGGCGATCGCGCCGAGGAACAGCGCCGGTACCGCGGTGAGTTGCTGCCAGTGCCAGCACACGCCCATCGCCACCGCCAGCGCGATGAACACACGCAGACCATAGCTGGCTTTTTCATGGGCCCACAGGCGGCTTAAGCGGGTTTCGAAGGAGGGAGTGGCCACAGTCTCTACAGGGGAGGGTGCCCGGGCATTATTGCCGCAGCCACGCGCCGCTGGCGTGGGTGGGGGCTAGTTTTTTGTCGGTAGGGCGGCTCGCCGCCGTGCTCCGCACATGCTCAGGCTTTTGCGGAGCGCTCGCGGGCCAGCCGATGTCGCTGCGATGGAAGGTGCTGGCTCTGTGGATCGGTCGCAGTTTGGAGACGGCACCTATCAAATGACGGCCTATTTTCATACCGGAATAGCCAGCAGTTCCGTTTCCATTCGTCTGACGCCCGTCACCAGGTTGCGAAAGCTTGCAGAGCGAGCATTGTCCAATTGAAGGTACTTTCCGATCTCCCGCGAGCCAGCCACCTTTTGATACCGGTTACCTGTTATTAACTTAAGCTCTTTACTTGGATTGCCAATAGCATCTGGGGATCGGAACTTGCGATTGTTCTGGTGAGAGGCAAGCCTGCTCATCTGTAGAGCCATGCCGACCGCCGCGAGGTCTGCGAGGTAGAAAGTCTCAAGCTCGGTGCACGCGATTCTCACAAGGCAGAATTGAATCTTTCCAGAAAGTCTGCAAATTCCCAGTAGATTTTTTTTGACCGCTCGACAGTCGGGATGGCTGTCCAGATCTCTCAGTATGACGAATCGAGCTAATGAATTCTGATAACCGCGGATACGACGTTCTAGTTGTTTTTCCAAGTCTTGCTTGCCTTCGAAAGCGATAAGCCGATATTGGATGTCATTTGACAAGATCCGAGGTAGTAAGCTTTCCAACATGGCTCGAGCGGAATGCTCCTCCAGAAGAAATACAAGTTCCCTCATTGCGGATCGACTCCGTCGAAGAATCCCTGTTTCCACAGATAACCAAGTTGGTCGCCCTCCTTGACATAGCTGGAAATTTGTTGGTTATCCCGCGCGCGATGAACTTCGGTGCACCCATTTCGCTTTACCAGCCAGCACGCCTCGTCGAGCTCGGCAGAATTCAGGAAATCAGGCGAGTGAGTAGATACCAGCACCTGACCGCCACGTGCAGCATACATGCGGAATTCTTCCGCAAGTTCGGTCATGAGTTGCGGGTAAAGTTGGTTTTCCGGTTCTTCGACGCAAAGTAGCGGATGAGGAGAGGGGTCGTAAAGAAGTACCAAGTAGGCGAACATCTTGATCGTGCCGTCAGAAACATATCGGTCAAGGAAAGGTGTCTTGAACGAACCGTCCTGGAACCGTAGGGTCAGATAACCATCGTCCATTAGTTTAGGTTCAACTGAGGCCACTCCGGGAACGCGTCGCGCCATGATGTCGAGGATGCGCCGAAATACTTGCTGATGGCGTTCATTCATGTATTGAGCAACTAGCGGTAAGTTGTCGCCGCTTTCCGACAAGTGTTCAGAATCACCGGTGGCTTCCTTGCGCCCTCTCGCCGCATTGATGTGAAAATCAGAGACGTGCCAGTTCTCGATTAATTGTCGGAAGGCGTTGGCAGCCTTGAAACGCTCGAATTGTCCCAGTCCTTTGATCGCTAGCGTATCAGGAGCGACTTTTTGACTCTCTCTGTCCAGTTCCTCGTCGGGTTTCTTGAAGTCCTCTTCGTTGGTGATTGCATAACCTTCACCTTTGGAGAAATTCAAGAAATGATAGGGGCTGCCATAGCGCCCACGTTTGTAGCGTAATAGCTCCCTTTGCACGATGGGAGCGCCATTCTCTTCGCCAATCTCGATTGAGTAGGTCACCAGCCGCTCTACGCCAGTTATTTCCATTCGGTATTGGAGTTCGATCAGAATGGAATCAACTGTAGGATCACACCCGCGGCTGAGAACCTCCCGGAATCGTCCCCGCTTGTCCAGTGCTTGCCGGACGTTTCCCTTGAGGCAGTCATGGAGAAAGCCGAATACATCGAACAACGTGCTCTTGCCCGATCCATTGGCGCCAACGACGACGAGAAACGAAGGCATGTCCTTCAAGTGCACATCGCGGAATGCCTTGAAGTTCCTTAGCCGGATTGATTCAATCTTCATGCTGCGGGCTCCGCGCGTAATTGGTTGTTATGAAAACAGATGCATGGTGGTCTATTCGACGCATCCGGACCACTTGTAGTCTCCTGCCAGCCGGTACCAGGTGAGGGTCGATCAGCCAGGGTTGAATTTGTTTCAGTGAAGAGGTTTCCCACTTACTGGTCGCGCTCGCGGGCAATCGCACGCCAGCCGATATCGCTGCGCTGGAACGCGCTGGGCCAGTGGATCGGCTGCAGGCCGGCGTAGGCGGTGCGCTGGGCGTCGTGCACGCTGTCGCCCAAGGCCGCCACGCACAGCACGCGACCACCGGCGCTGACCACTTCGCCGGCGGCGTTCAACGCCGTGCCGGCGTGGAACACCTTGGCGCTGGCCGGCACCGCATCCAGGCCGGTGATGACTTCGCCGGTGACCGGGGTTTCCGGGTAGGGCTTGGCGGCGATGACCACCCCCAGCGACGGGCGCGGATCCCACTGCGCCTGCGCGCTGTCGAGCTTGCCGTCGATGGCTGCGTTGAGCAGATCGACCAGGTCCGACTGCAGCCGCAGCATCACAGGCTGGGTTTCCGGGTCGCCGAAGCGCACGTTGAATTCGATCACCTTGGGCGCGCCATGCGCATCGATCATCAGCCCGGCATAGAGAAACCCGGTGAACGGCACGCCGTCGGCAATCATGCCCTGCACGGTCGGCTCGACCACCTCGCGCATTACCCGCGCATGCACCTCGGGTGTGACGACCGGGGCCGGTGAATAGGCGCCCATGCCGCCGGTGTTTGGGCCGGTGTCGCCGTCGCCGACACGCTTGTGGTCCTGGCTGGTGGCCATCGGCAAGGCGTGGGTGCCATCGACCATCGAGATGAAGCTGGCTTCTTCGCCGTCGAGAAATTCTTCGATGACCACGCGTGCGCCGGCGTCGCCGAACGCATTGCCCGACAGCATGTCGCGCACCGCGTCTTCGGCTTCGGCCAAGGTCGTTGCCACGATCACGCCCTTGCCGGCGGCCAGGCCATCGGCCTTGACCACGATCGGTGCGCCTTTCTCGCGCACATAGGCAAGCGCGGCGTCCACGTCCGTATGCACCGCGTAATACGCGGTGGGAATGCCATGGCGGGCAAGGAAATCCTTGGCGAAGGCCTTGCTGCCTTCCAGCTGCGCGGCCTTGGCGGTGGGCCCGAAGATGCGCAGGCCGGCCGCATGGAAGCGGTCGACCACGCCCAGCACCAGCGGTACTTCCGGGCCGACCACGGTGAGCGCAACGGCTTCGCGCTGCGCCAGCGCGAGCAGGCCTTCCAGATCATTGACCTTGACCGCCACATTGCGG
Organism: Xanthomonas oryzae pv. oryzae; assembly: GCF_004136375.1. Classification (NCBI taxonomy): domain Bacteria; kingdom Pseudomonadati; phylum Pseudomonadota; class Gammaproteobacteria; order Lysobacterales; family Lysobacteraceae; genus Xanthomonas; species Xanthomonas oryzae. The sequence goes on along the minus strand of NZ_CP031697.1, from coordinate 4,582,676 downwards.
CACTTGGCTTCGGTGGCGGTGCCGGCATTGCCCGGTGCGACCAACACTTCGCTCACGTGCGCCGATTGCGCGATCTTCCAGGCCAGCGCGTGTTCACGGCCGCCGGAGCCGATGACGAGGATTTTCATTAGGTGCTCAAATTAGTATTGACTTGCAAGAAAATTAAATCTTGCGGCGAAATGAGTGAGCGTCATTGGTGCACTCAACTGATGCTGAAATTGTTTCGCGGGAGAGCTTGGCTTCAAAATCTCCGATTATGTTTCGTGCACACCCCAGCGCGTTCACCAATGTGTCTAGCTCTTCAACAGTAAGAGTGCGAGGAACGTTTTGATTGCCGTTCCCCCGTTTGTCTTTTAGTTTTTTGATTTCAGTGATGAGAACGTCACGATGTGCCTTGATTTCTTCAATATCCATGTTCGACCTCAATGCCGGAAATGCCGCACACCCGTAAACACCATCGCAATGCCATGTTCGTCGGCAGCGGCGATCACTTCGCCATCGCGCATCGAACCACCCGGTTGAATCACTGCCTGGATACCGGCGGAAGCCGCCGCGTCGATACCATCGCGGAACGGGAAGAACGCATCGGACGCCATCACCGAGCCGGCCACGGTGAGCTTGGCTTCTTCGGCCTTGAGCGCGGCGATCTTGGCGCTGACCACGCGGCTCATCTGCCCGGCGCCGACACCAATGGTGCGGCTGTCCTTGGCGTAGACGATGGCATTGGATTTGACGTACTTGGCCACGCGCCAGGCGAACAGCAGATCGCCCAGTTCCGCTTCGCTGGGCGCACGCTGGGTGACCACGCTCAATTCGCCCAGCGACATGCCGCGGTTGTCGGCCGACTGCATCAACAAGCCCGAGCCGATCCGCTTGGTGTCGTAGTTGTTGAGGCCATTACCGTGCGGAATCTTGAGCACGCGCACGTTGGCCTTCTTGGTGGCGTATTCCAGCGCGCCGGCGTCGTAGTCGGGCGCGATCAGCACTTCGACGAACTGACGATCCAGAATGGCTTTGGCAGTGGCTGCATCGAGCGTCTTGTTGAAGGCCAGGATGCCGCCGAAGGCGCTGGTGGGGTCGGTGGCATAGGCCAGTTCATAGGCATCGCCGCAGCCCGCGCCCACCGCCACGCCGCACGGGTTGGCATGCTTGACGATCACGCAGGCCGGCGCATCGAACTGGCGCACGCATTCCCACGCCGCATCGGCATCGGCCAGGTTGTTGTAGCTGAGCTCCTTGCCCTGCAACTGCTGGAAGGTGGCCAGCGTGCCTGGTACCGGATACAGGTCGCGGTAGAACGCGCCGGACTGGTGCGGGTTTTCGCCGTAGCGCAGGTCCATCACCTTGACGAAGTTGGAATTGATCTGGGCAGGGAATGGGTTGCGCGTGGGCACGGTTTCGGCGCTGTCGGCCACCGCCGAGAGATAGTTGCTGATCGCCGCGTCGTACTGCGCCACGCGATTGAACGCCGCCACCGACAGCGCAAAGCGCTTGGCCGCCGACAGCTGGCCGTTGTTGGCCTCCAGTTCGGCCAGCAGGTCGGCGTACTGCGCCGGGTCGGTGGCCACAGCCACGCGCGCGAAATTCTTGGCGGCGCTGCGCAACATTGCCGGGCCGCCGATGTCGATGTTTTCCACCGCGTCGGCCAGCGTGCAATCGGTTTTGACCGTGACCGATTCGAATGGATACAGGTTCAGCACCAGCAGGTCGATCGGCGCGATGCCGTGTTCGGCCATCACTGCTTCATCGATGCCTGCACGTCCCAGCAGGCCGCCGTGCACCAGCGGGTGCAGGGTCTTGACGCGGCCGTCCATCATTTCCGGGAAGCCGGTGAGCTCGGCGACGTCTTTCACCGGCAGGCCAGCCTCGCGGATCGCCTTGGCGGTGCCGCCGGTGGACAGCAGCTCGACGTTGCGCGCCACCAGCGCGCGGGCCAGATCGATCAGGCCGGTCTTGTCGGAAACGGAGAGCAGGGCCCGGCGCACGGGCAGGAAATCAGAAGCCATCGGTGGGGGATGTCGTTGCGGATCAGCCGATATTGTAGGCTGCGCCAGCGCTCGAATGGACTCAACACCCCGTATGGTCTCGATCCATGCTCTGACAGGACGCTTTCAGGCGCTGCTGCGGCCGATGGTGGGCGCGCTGTCTCGTGGCGGCATCACCGCCAACCAGGTCAGGCTCATTGCGGCGGCGGTGTCGTTGATGGTGGCGACCGTGGTATTGCGCGGCGGCCCCAGCTGGCCGCTGCTGTATCTGTTGCTGCCGGTGTGGATGCTGGTGCGTATGGCGCTCAATGCGGTAGACGGCATGTTGGCGCGCGAGTTCGGTCAGCAATCGCGGCTGGGCGCCTACCTCAACGAAACTTTGCGATGTGGTGGCCGATGCGGCGCTGTACTTGAGCCTGCTGGGCGTGCCCGGTGTGAGCGCGCACTGGCTGTGGGTCTTCGCGCTGCTGGCCGCGCTCACCGAATACGCCGGCGTGCTCGGCCTGATGGTTGGCGCCAGCCGCCGTTACGACGGGCCGATGGGCAAGCGCGACCGCGCCTTCGTCATCGGCGTGCTGGGCGTAGGCCTGGCCAGCGGGCTGCTGGGCGCTCGCGGGGTCACCTGGGTGGCCATCGTGCTGAGTCTGGCCTGCATGGCCACGGTGGGGCGGCGCGTGCGGGCCGGCCTGGCCGAGGCGCCCGCAGGCGCCTAGCGGTACATCCCGCAGCGCCGCCGCTGGGCGCGCCGCTCTCGGGTGACCTTTGCGATTCAACCTCTTTCGACGTTTTCAGGATGCTTCAATGCGCACAGTACTAGAGCGCGAGTTCGTCAGTTTCGATGGTGCGCCGCTGTTTTAACGGCATTGGCCGCTGCACGATGCCGCGACTACCGGCACGCCCAAGGCGGTGGTGGTGCTGCATCGCGGCCATGAGCACTTCGGCCGGGGATGCATCGGCCGAAGAACTCGACATGCCCGACGCGCAGTTCTTCGCCTGGGACGCACGCGGCAACGGCCGCTCGCCCGGCGTGCGCGGCGATGCGCCGGGCTTCGAAGCACTGGTGCGCGATCTGGACGGCTTTATCGCACACCTCGGCGCCACCCACGGCATTGCGGTGCAGGACATGGTGGTCATTGCGCAGAGTGTGGGCGCGGTGGTGGCCGCCACCTGGGTGCACGATTACGCCCCACCGCTGCGCGCCTTGGTGCTGGCATCGCCCGCGTTCAAGGTGACATTGTAGGTGCCGTTCGCACGCGCCGGGCTGGCGCTACTGCATGCGCTGCGCGGCAACTTTTTCGTCAATAGTTACGTCAAGCCGCAGTGGTTGACGCACGATCCGGCGCGCGTGGAAAGCGATCGCCGCGATCCGCTGATCACCGCCCCGATTTCGGTCCGTGTGTTGCTGGGCCGGTATGCAGCGGCCGATCGTGTAGTGGAGGATGCGCAGGCCATCAGCGTGCCGACCCAATTGCGGGTCTCCGGCGCCGATTCTGTGGTGCATCCGGCCCGCAGGACCGCTTCTACGAAAACCTGCGCTCGCCGATCACGCAGCGGCTTTGGTTGCCGGGGTTTTTCCACGACACCCTGGGCGAGCGCGATCGTGCGATTGCGATTACGCAGATCCGCCAGTTTGTGCAAGCGCGTTTTGCGCAGCCGCCGGTGCGTGCCGCGTTACGCGATGCGCACCGTGCCGGCCCAAGTTTCGAAGAGGCCGAGCGGCTGGCCTGGCCGCCGCAGCGCAACAGCCTGCAGGATCTGCGCTGGCGTGGTGTACGCGCCGGTCTGCGCCTGGGCGGCAGGCTCTCCGAGGGCATCGCACTGGGTTTGCAGACCGGTTTCGATTCCGGCAGCGCGCTGGATTACATCTACCGCAACCAGGCCCGTGGTCGCGGGCCGCTGGGCCGCATGATCGACCGCAATTATCTCAACGCGATCGGTTGGCGCTGCATCCGCATCCGCGGCAGCCATCTGGGCGAGTTGCTGCGTGATGCGGCGGCACGCTTGCGTGGCGCTGGCAAGCCGGTGCGCGTGCTGGATGCCGCCGCCGGGCACGGGCGCTATGTGCTCAAAGCGCTGGGCAGCGGTGCGCAGCGTGCCGATGCGATCATGCTGCGCGATTTCAGCCTGCTCAACGTGACCCAGGGCACCGCGCTGATCCAGACGTTGGGCGCAGGCGATAGCGCCCGCTTCGAACAAGGCGATGCATTCGACCCCGATGCATTGGCAGCAGTACAGCCGGCACCGACGTTGGCGGTGGTATCGGGCCTGTACGAACTGTTTGCCGACAACGACCAGATCGCACGTTCGCTGGCCGGTCTTGCAGCAGCAGTGCAGCCGGGTGGCTACCTGCTCTACACCGGGCAGCCCTGGCATCCGCAGCTGGAATTCATTGCGCGTGCGCTGACCAGCCATCGCGATGGTGTGGCCTGGGTGATGCGTCGGCGTCGCCAGCAGGAAATGGATGCGTTGGTTGAGGCAGCGGGCTTTCGCAAGGTGGCGCAGCGCATCGATGCGTTCGGCATTTTCACCGTGTCGATGGCGCAGCGGATCGACGCATGAGCCCAGCTGCGCGCCCGTTCGGCCGTGCCGCGCTGTGGCTGGCGTTGCTGGGGCCGTTTTTCTTCCTCAGCTATGGACTGGCCAATACGCTGGACGGGCGGGCAACGCAGGTGCCATCGGTGGTGTTCGGCTGGGCGCACGGCATGCCGTTCTGGCCGTGGACCATCGTGCCGTACTGGTCGATCGATCTGTTTTACGCAGCGTCGCTTTTCGTTTGCCGCACTCGCCGCGAGCTGGACACGCATGCGCTGCGCCTGCTCAGCGCGCAGCTGATCTGCGTGGGGTGTTTTGTGGTATTGCCCTTGCGCTACAGCTTCGTGCGGCCACAGACCGATGGCGTGTTCGGCTGGTTGTTCGCGGTGTTATTGGGCTTCCACAAACCCTTTCCTGATTAGCACGCACTTTCAGCGGTGAACATGGTGACATCACGCAGGGCCCGCTCGGACCACGGCTTGCTGGCGGCTGCGGCGGCCAGCAAGCTGGGCACCAGCCGGGTCAGATCGAAACGGCGGTTGAACCGCCACATCCTCTCTGCCAGGTAGCGCTGGGCGTATTTGGCGAATTTGAAGGCGTGATAGGCACCGTCCAGCGAACGCTTTAGGTTGGACAACACCACGTTGACCCAGCGTGCGTTCTCTGCCTCGCAGCGACTTCGACCGCTGCCTTCGATCACCGTGTGCGCGTGCTCGGCTTCCAGTGCTCGAAACGCACCGAGTCCATCACTGTAGACATCTGCTCCAGGATGCAGGCGTTGCCCGATCCATTCCGACAGCGCCGCCTTGGTGAAGCCTGGGACCGGATCCATCACCGCGCGCAATGGACGACCGTCTTCAGTGGTCTCCACGGCGATCACGAAAGGGCGCTTGTTCTCCGAGCCGCGCCCGGCCTTGCCACCGTTGCGTTCTCCGCCCAGGTAGGCATCGTCCAGTTGCACGATCCCGCCCAACTTGCGGTTCGCCTCGCGTTGGGTCATGGCCTGCATCAGCTTGTGCTTCATTGGCCACGCTGTCGGGTAGCTCACTCCCAGGTGTCGCATCAACTCCAGCGCCGACAGGTTCGTCTTGCTCTGGCCCAGCAGATACATGCCAAGCAGCCAGGTGCGTAGCGGCAGCTTGCTGTTGTCCATCACCGTGCCCGAGCGCAGGCTGGTCTGGCGATAGCAGGCCGTGCACTGCCAGTACGTGGTGCCGTGACGCTGGAATCGACTGTGCGCGGTAGCGGCGCAACGCGGACAAACAAAGCCCTGTGGCCAGCGCGAGATCTCCAACGCCTGCTCGCACTGCTGCGCGTTGCCATAGCGCTTGAGGAACGCCGGCAACGACAGCCCGGCTTGGAACTGCACACGATTCATGGCCATGATCTGGTCTCGGTGGAGCGACGGTCCTACCATCGACCGGTCGGCTCTCACTGGCTGCGACTGTGCTGAAAGATCGTGCTAATCAGGAACCCTTTAGGTGTTCAGTCCCAGCACTTCGACGGTAGGTGGTGACAGCAGCTTGATCGCAGGGTACGGCAGCATGCAAACCTCTGGCGGGGATAGATCCCTCACTGCTGGCTACGGCAGTACGCAAACCGCGGGCCATGGCAGCATCCTGACCGCCGGTTATGGCAGCAATTCCACCGCCGGTGACGAAAGCACGTTGACTGCCGGCTACGGAAGCACGCTGACTGCGCTGGAAAACAGCTCGCTGACCGCCGGCTGTGGCAGTACCGAAATTGCCGGGTTTTCCAGCACCCTGATCGCCGGCTACGGCAGCAGCCAGACTGCTGGTGGCGACAGCACGCTGACCGCTGGCATGGGCAGCGTCCAGACCGCGGGCGACCGCAGCAAGCTGATTGCCGGCGCCGACAGTACCCAGATTGCTGGTGATCGCAGTAAGTTGCTGGCCGGCAGCAACAGCTTTCTCACGGCCGGTGACCGCAGCAAACTCACCGCAGGCGACGATTGCACGCTGATGGCAGGCGACCGCAGCAAGTTGACTGCAGGTAAGAACAGCGTCCTCACCGCGGGCGCCAACAGCCGATTGATCGGTAGCCTGGGGTCTACCCTGACCGGTGGCGAAGACTCGGTGCTGATCTTCCGATGCTGGGACGGCAAGCGCTATACCAACATCATTGCCAAGACCGGCGAGGAGGGCGTCGAGGCCGACACCGCCTATCAGGTCGACGACGACACGAACGTGGTCGAAAAATTCGACGATCCTTTCGACACGATCATGCCCGACCAGGACGGCGGACCGGCGTCCGCAGAGGATCACGCGCCTGACGCGCATGCACCCCACTAATAGCGGCTAACAAAACGACTGCGCTCACCGCCAGGCGGGCGCGGCCGGTGCCCGGAATCGGCATGTACCCCGCGTGCACTGCGGTTGTGAGCGCGCCGTCAGCGCCCACCTGACAGCTGCTCGCGAGGTGTTGCTAGCCGCTCTAATTCTACTGTGTTACTAAATACGAATCCGTTGGTACGGTGAGACCCCGCAACACGGGCAGTGTGGGAGGCTTCTGGCGATCAGCCTAGCCAGTCCGAAGGCCAGCGTGGCAATCGAGTTGGGATGGTGACGTTGCATTGGGGCCAGACCCGCGCGGGCGGACACTTTTGGATACTGCAGGCATCTTGAATGCGACGGAGTTTTTTTTACTGCGCAGGCGCTCGCGCATCAAGAACCCGTATGCGGCGATGCACAGACTGGCGTGATGGTGAAAACCACGCCAGTTACGCCCTTCATAGTGATGCAGGCCCAACTCCGACTTCAGCTCCTGATAATCGCGTTCAATCCGCCATCGGCCTTGTGCCGTGGCAACCAGTGTCTTGACCGGCGTTTGCTTTGGTCGCGTCGAGAACCAGTAGTGGCGGGGCTCGGACTCTCCCGGCGGCCACTCGATCAGCAGCCACTGCTCGTCATGTGCCTGGCGATTGTGTGCGGCACGAACCCGCACCGCCGCGAACCGCGAACTGAGCGTTGCGTCGCTGCCCTGGCGCCAGCTGACCTGCCGATACGTCCTTGCGGGCAAGCTCTGCGCGACTTCATGTACCGAGATCGGCGCATGTGCGCTATCGCGCATCGGTCGTGTGCGGGGCCGACCGCCCTTAGGGCTGGCTGGCGGCATGGGCGCAGGTTGGTGCGATCCCCACCAGACCTTCGTGTTGCTGCGGACGCCAACCATGTACAGCAGGCCGCGTTCGCTGAGCTGGTCTCGCCAGTGGGTCTCGGTGCCGTAGGCCGCATCGGCTAGCACGACGCCTGCCGCAATCCCTGTCGCCAGCGCGCTGTCGATCTGATCCATGGCCAGCGCTGTCTTGGTCTGAAACACGACCTGATCCGGAACGCCTGCCTTCTTGCGCCGCACAGTGTCCTGAGCCCACTGCTCGGGAAGATACAGCCGATAGCCCACTGGCAGGCTGCCGTGTTCGTTGGCGATCGACAAACTCACGGCAACCTGGCAATTGTCCGTCTTGCCAAGGCGGCCGCAGTACTGGCGTGCAACACCGACCGAATGCACCCCCTTCCGAATGCACCCCCTTCTTTGAAAATCCCGTGTCGTCCACGATCCAGTGACACGCTGCGCTCTTCCTGCTCAGGGGCGGCAGCACCTGTGCCGCCACCGCCGCCAGCAGCGCTTGATCGCTCCAGTCGGCATCGGCCACCAGATGGTGCATCGATTGATGGGCTGAGCGCACGTTCTGCGGGTGCACCCGCGCGGCCATGGGCTCCACGCTCTTGCGCCCTCCAGGCAGTAGCAACCCCTTCAGGTACCAGTGTGCGGGCTGTTTGCGATCCACATGGGACAGGGCGGCAGCAACTACTTCCCGGTACTGTTCAAAACGCACTTCCAGTGTCCTATTCAACACAGCTCTCCCGCGCGGCCTGAAGGTCTTCCAATAGTGGCACAAAGGTACGATTATTTGTAACACAGTGGAATTAACGGCATACATCCTCTGTCGGTCATCAACTGGAAGCAGTGCTGTCCCAGGCAGTACGTAAGGATTCTCCCTACATCCATAGCGGGCTCGGCCCATTAAAATATCGTTGGGGGCGGCGCGTTGGCGTCGGTGATAGCTGTTTCGAGTCGGGCGGTCATTTAGAAATGGATAGCTGTATAAAAGGAAAGGTGCGCTTGCGCGCCGCGTGGTGTGCTGTGCTTATCGCGGGCGCCACACAGCAGGTCTCCGCTCAACAGGTCAACGATCCTGCAGCGCAAGAACTATTGCGCCAGCAGGAGCGTGAGCGCGTCTTGCGTGAACAACAGGAAGCGCGGCCGGATGTGCGCCTGGAACGTGCACCCGACGACGGCATCGAACGTCTGCCCCAAAACGAAACGCCCTGTTTCTTGATCGAGCGCATCGTGCTCGATGGTCCTGGCGCAGACGACTTTCGTTGGGCCTTGACCTCGGCCAACACCAAGGATGATCCGGCAACCGGGCGCTGTTTCGGTACCGACGGCATCAATCTGGTGATGAAGCGGGTGCAGAACGCAGTCATTGCACGCGGCTACGTCACCACGCGCGTGCTGGCGGCCCCACAGGACCTCACCGGCGGCATCCTGACGCTGTCGCTGGTGCCAGGGCGTCTGCATACCGCGCGCTTCAGCGAGCCGGCCTCGGCGCGGGCCGCGATTGCCAACGCAGTGCCAGCACGCCGCGGTGAGTTGCTCAACCTGCGCGACATCGAGCAAGGCCTGGAAAACTTCCAGCGCGTGCCGACGGTCACGGCAGATATCCAGATTGCACCGGCCGAAGGTCAGGGCACAGAGCCAGGCGAAAGCGATCTGGCCATCGCCTGGCAGCAACGTTCGCGTCTCCGCGCCACCCTGAGCCTGGACGATGCCGGCAGCGATGCGACCGGCAAGCTGCAGGCCAACGGCACGCTCTCGCTGGACAATCCGCTCGGACTCAACGAGTTGTTCTACGTCAGCCTGGGCAAAGGCGTGTTCAACGGTGCCGGCAAGGACACCGACAGTTGGACCGTGCACTACGACGTTCCTTACGGCTATTGGTTGTTCGGCGCGACCGCAAGTTCCTACGATTACAGCCAAGCCGTTGCTGGCGCCATCGAAACCTACGCGTACAGCGGCCGTAGCCGCAATGCAGAAGCGCGCATCGACCGCCTGGTGTTCCGCAACGCGGCCATCAAGGTCGGGGCCTATGGCCGCGGTTGGTGGCGGCAGTCGACCAGCGCCATCGACGATACCGAGATCGAGGTGCAACGACGGCGCACCGCCGGTTGGGAGTTGGGCCTGAACCATCGCCAGTTTTTCGGCAAGGTCACGTTCGATGCCAGCCTGGCTTATCGGCGCGGTACCGGTGCATTCGACGCCTTGCGCGCCCCGGAAGAACGTGCGCACGCGTTCGATCCGTCGATCCCGCTGGAGGGCACCTCGCGTATCAAGCTCATCGTGGCAGATACGCAGGTGGTCGTGCCGTTTCAGGTCGGCAATCAGCACCTGCGCTACAGCACGTCCTGGCGCGCGCAATGGAATCGCACACCGATGGCACCGCAGGATCGCTTCGCGATCGGCGGGCGCTTCACGGTGCGTGGCTTCGATGGCGAGGCGAGCTTGAGCGGCGATCGCGGCTGGTCGCTCCGCAACGACCTGGGCCTGGCAGTCGGCGGCGGTCTGGAAGCGTATCTGGGTGTCGATGTCGGGCACATCGGCGGTCAATCCACGCGCTTTCAGGCCGGCGATCACCTGGCCGGCATGAGTCTGGGCCTGCGCGGTGGCTGGCAGCATGTTTCGCTGGACACCTTTGTAGGGTCCGCGCTCGAAAAGCCGGCCAATTTTCCGACCGACTACACCACCTTCGGCTTCAGCCTGTCCTGGCGTTATTAAACATCCACAAGGATTAGTGACATGAATCGCGTCTACCGTCTGGTCTTCAACCGCGCACTGCGCGTCTGGCAAGTGGCGTCGGAGCTGGTACGTGCTCCAGGTGGCAGTACAGGTGCCAGTGCTCCCCGCGCGCATCATGCCACGATCGCACCGCTGCGCTTTGCCATGCTCTGCGCGCTCGGCCTTGTCAGCCTGGTCGACGCCGCACAGGCGCAGTCTGCTGGACGGATCGTCGGCGCTCCCGCAGCGCCCGGAAACGAGCGCCCGACGGTCATGACCGCGCCCAACGGGGTGCCGTTGGTCAACATCACCACACCCTCCGCCGCAGGCGTGTCGCGTAACCGCTACTCGCAATTCGATGTGGGCCGCGAAGGGGCGATTCTCAACAACGCACGCACTCAAACCCAAACCCAATTGGGCGGCTGGGTGCAAGGCAATCCGTGGCTGGCCACCGGCAGCGCCAAGGTCATCCTCAACGAGGTCAACGGGCCGACCAGTCGGCTCAATGGCTACCTCGAGGTGGCCGGCCAGCGTGCCGAAGTCATCATCGCCAATTCCGCCGGCATCCAGGTCGATGGCGGCGGCTTCCTCAATGCCAGCCGGGTCACCTTGACCACCGGCACGCCGATCCTCTCCGGTGGCGCGCTGGAGGGCTACCGGGTCAGCGGCGGCGCGATCCAGATCGGCGGCGCCGGCCTGGATACCAGCCGGGCCGACTACACCGACCTGATCACCCGCTCGCTGCAGGTCAATGCCGGCATTTGGGCCAACCAGCTGCAGGCCACCTTGGGCAACAACGTGGTCAGTGCCGATCACCGCAGCGTCGCCACGCAGGCTGCTGATGGCCAGGCACCCACGTTCGCGCTGGATGTCGGCGCGCTCGGCGGCATGTTCGCCAACAAGATCTGGCTGGTCGGCAACGAACACGGCGTGGGCGTGCGCAATGCCGGCAATCTCGGTGCGCAGGCCGGCGAACTGGTGGTCACCGTCGATGGCCGGCTCGAAAACACCGGTGCCTTGCAGTCGCAGCAGGACACGCAGATCGCGGCCAGCGGCGGAATCGCCAACAGCGGCACCCTCAGCGCCGCGCGCGAGCTGCGCGTCGGCACCGCGGCGGACCTGGACAACCGCGGCGGCACGCTGGATGCGCAACGGCTGCAGATCGACGCCGCCAGCCTGCGCAACCAGGGCGGCACGCTGACGCAGACCGGCATGCAAGCGCTCGAGGTCACTGCCGGCAGCGCCAGCAACCGTACCGGCGGCAGCATCGGTGCACTCGCCACCGCGCCCTCGCGCGATGGCGGCAGTCCGGCTCCGGGGGGCGACAACACGGGCACCGACACCAACAACAACGCCGGCACCGGCACCGACGGCGGACGCAGTCCAACACCGACCCCGGGCGGCCAGAGCCCGGTGGCGACGGCGCCGCTGGCCACCGGCACGCTGCACATCGCTGGACTGTTGGACAACGACGGTGGCCGCATCGGCAACGGCGGCGCGGTGCGCCTGGCGGCGGCCGCTGGCCTGGACAATAGTGCCGGCCAGTTGGGCGTGGCGGCGCTGCAGGTGCGTGGCGATCTGCGCAACAGCGCAGGAACGCTGGAGGTGCAAGGCGATGCCGATCTGCACCTGGGCGCGCTGGTCAACGATCAGGGCCGCTTCAGCGTCGCCAACGCGCTCAACCTGCAGGCGCAATCGCTGAGCAACCGCGCCGGCGATCTGCGCCATGGCGGCAGCGCTGCGAGCACCTGGCAAGTGGCGGGGCTGCTGGACAACCAGGGCGGCGTGCTGACCAGCAATGCCGCCGCGCTGCAGCTGCAGGCGCAGACAGTGGTCAATGCCGACGGCCGCATCGTCCACACCGGCACGCAAGGGCTGACGCTGGCCGTGCAAACCTGGTCGGGCGCCGGCGGCAGCATTGTCACTCCAGGCGCGCTCACCTGGCAGGCCGGCAGCATCGATCATCGCAATGCCACCCTCACCACCAGCCAGCTGGTGGTGCAGGCCGCCACGCTGGACAACCGCGGCGGCACCCTGGTGTCGAGCGGAACCCAGGCGGCGAGCGTGCACGTGGACGCAGCGCTGGACAATGGCGCTGGCGGCACGATCGCCAGCAACGGCGCGTTAGACCTGCGCGCGGCGACGCTCGGCAATGCCGGTGGCCAGATCCAGCAGGCCGGTCCCGGCTTGCTGCAGATCGCAGCGCAAGCGATCGACGGCAACGGCGGACGCCTGCTCAGCAATGGCGGACTGACGCTCACCGGCGGACGCATCGACCTGACCGGCGGCACCACTGCCGCCCAGCAGGTGCAGATCCAGGCCGAGACGCTGACCACTGCCGGTGGCAGCGTGAGCTCGCTCGGCGATCAGGCCCTGCAACTGACCGTGCGCCAGGGCCTGGACAATCACGCCGGTCACCTGGCGAGCAACGCCGGCCTGGCGATCGCTGCCGGTGCGCTGAGCAACCAGGGAGGCGCGATCGCCGCCGCCGGTACCACCGATGCCACCGTCACGGTGGCCGGTCGCCTGGACAACAGCGGCGGCAGCATCTCCGGCAACGGCCGTGTCGCGGTGGATGCCGACACCTTGATCAACCAGCATGGCAGCGTCCTGGCCGCCAATGGCGCGCCGCTGCAACTGCATGCCGCCAGCCTGCTGGACAACAGTGCCGGCGGGCGCCTGGCCAGCGGTGGCGAGTTCGCAGTGCAGGCCGGCACGCTCGACAACCGTGGCGGCGCGATCGAGCACGGTGGCAATGGCACCTTGGCGGTGAGCGCCGATACCCTGCAAGGGGCCGGCGGCAGCTTGCTCAGCCTCGGCAGCTTGCAACTGCGCGGCGGCGTGCTCGATCTCGGGACCGGCAGCACGACCCAGGCCGACCGCATCGACATCGCGGCCGCCAGCCTGCGCACCGCCGGTGGTCATCTCAGTGCGACCGGCAGCGGCCCGCTGCAGGTGCACCTGAGCGACACGCTCGACAATCGCGCCGGCAGCATCGCCAGCAATGGCGCCCTGGACCTGCAGGCAGCCACGCTGCTCAACAGCGACGGCACGCTCAGCGGCGCCGGCAGCGCCGATGGCCGCATCACCGTCAGCGGGCAATTGGACAACACCCGTGGCCGCATCGCCGCCAACGGCGCCACCTTGCAGATCGCTGCCGACCAGCTGATCAACGCGCAGGGCACGCTCAGCCACGCCGGCAGCGCCGGCCTGGTGATCGACAGCCACCGCGTGGACGGCAGCCAGGGCACCATCGTCACCAGCGGCATGCTGTCGTTGACCGCCGCCACCGTCGACCATCGCGGCGCCACCATCGGTGCCGACCGCATCGCGCTCGACGTCCAGCAGCTGGACAACAGCGGCGGCCGCATCGTCGCCAGCGGCACGGGTGCCAGCAGTCTCCAGGCCGACACGCTGGACAACGCCGGCGGTATCGTCGCCAGCGCTGGCGATCTGACCGTGGTCAGCACGCTGCTCGACAACACCCAGGGCACCCTCCAGCACTCCGGCAACGGCCAGCTGCACCTCACGGCGCAGACCCTGCTCGGCGACGCCGGCAAGCTGCTCAGCAACGGCGCACTGACCTTGCATGGGCAGACCACCGACCTGCGCAATGCCACCACCTCGGCAGCCGCGCTCAGCATCGACACTGGCGATCTCACCACCGCTGGCGGCACCCTGGTGGCGACCGGCAGCCAGCTGCTCACGCTCACCGCGCGCGGCACGCTGGACAACAGCGGCGGCAGCATCGGCGGCAATGGCGTGATCGCGCTCAGTGCGCAGACGCTGCGCAACGCCCAGGGCACGCTGCAGGTCGCCGGCACCGGCGCCTCCACCGTGGACGTCGCTCAGGCGCTGCAAAACCAGCAGGGCAAACTGTTGTTGGGCGGCAGCGGGCGCATCGCCGCCGCCAGCATCGACAACCAGGGCGGCACCCTGTCCGCGGCCGGCACGGCCTTGCAGGTGCAGGTCGCCGGACTGCTGGATAACCACGCCGCCGGCACCGTCTCCAGCGCCGGGCAGCTGAGCGTGGGCAGTGGATCGCTCGACAACAGCGCCGGCACGCTGGTGGCCGGCACCGATTTGAACGTGACCACGACAGCGGCCATCGGCAACGATGCGGGCGCGCTGCAGGCAGGCGGCGGCGTGCAGCTGCAGAGTGCCGGGCTGTCCAACCGCGCCGGCAGCGTGATCGGCGGGCAGGTGGTCGTGGACACCGGCGGCCAGACGCTGGACAACAGCGCCGGCACCATCGGCAGCAAGCTGGGCACGCTGCAGATCCGCAGCGGCACGTTGGCCAATGCGGGCGGGCGCCTGCAATCGCAGAGCGATCTGACCCTGCAGAGCAACGGCGCGGCCATCGTCAACAGCAATTCCGGCAGCACTGGCGGCATCCTGGCCGGCGCTGCACTGCAGATCGACGGCGGCACGCTGGACAACCGCAACGGCGCGATCGTCGCCCAAGGCCAGGCCCGGCTCGGGCTGGCCAGTGTCGACAACAGCAGCGCTGGCGTGCTCAGTGCAGCGGGCAACTTCACCCTGACCGCGGCCACGCTCGACAACACCAGCGGTCGCGTGCAGGGCGGGCAGAACCTCACCCTGCAACTCAGCGGCGCGCTCGCCAACCAGGCCGGCCTGGTCACCACCCGCAACCTGCTCACGCTCAACGCGGCCACCGTCGACAACCGCAATACCCGCGCCAATGCGCTGCAAGGCCTGCAGGCCGGGCAGCTGCAAGTGCAGGCGCAGGCGCTAGACAACCGCCAGGGGCAGGTGATCAGCGACGGTGCCGGCACCGTGCAGCTGAGCGCGGCGCTGGACAACAGCGGCGGTCAGATTTCCAGCGGCAGCAGCCTGGACATGCGCGCCGATGCGGTCACCAATACCGCAGGGCTGTTGCGCTCTGGCGGCAATCAACGGCTGGACGCACGCGCGCTCAGCGGCGATGGCCAGCTGCAGTCGCAGGGCGATCTCAGCCTCACCCTGCGCGAGGGCCTGACCAATACCGGCGAGCTGTCGGCCAATGGCACCCTGTCCATCCACACCGATGGCGATCTGGCCAACCAGGGCGTGCTGCGGGCCGGTAATCTCGACGTGGCAGCGCGCAATATCGACAACGCCGCCAACGGCCAGATCACCAGCCAGGGGCTCACCCACCTGGTCAGCAACGGCCAGTTGCTCAACCGTGGCCTGATCGATGGCGGCGTGACCCATCTACAGGCCGCCATGCTGGACAACCTGGGCACCGGGCGCATCTATGGCGACCAGCTCGCCATCGCCGCCGGCAGCGTGCTCAACCACGCCGAGACCGTGGGCGGCGCGACGCGCGTGGGCACCATCGCCGCACGCCAGCGGCTGGACCTGGGCGTAGGGCAGCTGACCAACAGCGACCGCGGCTTGATCTACAGCGATGGCGATGCCGCCATCGGCGGTGCGCTGGACGGCAATCGCCACGCCACCGGCGCCGCCGGGCAGGTGGACAACCTCGGTTCCACCATCGATGTGGCAGGCAATCTCGATCTGCAGGCGGGGGGCGTCAACAACATTCGTCAGAACGTGGCGGTCACCCAGACCACCACCACCCTGGCACCGGTGCGGCTGGATCAGCCGAGCTGGCGCAACAATGGCAAAAATGGCAACGCGCCGCTGCGCACCACCAGCCTCTACAGCGCGTACGAGATCTACTACCTCAACCCGCGGGACATCGTTGAGGACACGCCTTACATCACCCCGGATGGATATCAGGTGCGACGCGCAGTCATCCGCGTCAACCCGCAGACCAGCGCGTATTTCTTCGCGCGCGGCGCGCTGTACCGGGCGACCGGCGAGCGCTCGCGGCTGGACCCACGCACCGGAACGCTGACGCTCTACTACTTCACCCGCGATGACAACAATACCAATCCGGATCAGGTGAGCAGCGGCGCCAGCGATCCCTTCGCCGGGATGACCACCGACGAAGCGGGCGCACCCGCATTCCACTACGAAAGCGACACGTTGCGGTATTCCAACGCTTATGGCACCTGCACGACGAACTGCGTGCGCTTGATTGCGCAATACGCCTACACCGATCCGGATCACATTCTGGTGAATCCGCAAGGCACCGGCCCACTCAAGCTGGAGTACAACGAGCACTACCGGACCGCCACCCAAACCGTGGTCGAAGACGTGCTGCAACCCGGTGCCGGCCCGGATGCGGTGATCCGCGCCGGTGGCAGCATGCGCATCGGCGCCAATGCGCTGCGCAACGAGTACGCCAGCATCGCGGCCGGCGGCAATCTGGCCATCGTCGGCCTGGGTGGCAATCCCAACGCCAACGTGACCAATCTGGCGTACACGCTGTACCGCACCCACAGTTTCAGCAACGTCACCACCGCCTACAACGGCACCACCCGCAGCTGGAGCAATCCGTCCATCTCCGAGCAGGTCGGGCAGGTCGGCGGCTCCATCGTCAGCGGTGGGACGTTGACCATCGATGTCGGCGATCTGAGCAACCTCAATCAGGGGCGCGACGCGCCCAACGTGCGCGATGGCGCGGCGATGGCCAACCTCAACGTGCGTGGCGCGCAAGCAGGCCCCACCGGCGCCAGCGCCAGCGTTCGTGGCCCGATCAGTGTCGCCAGCCAGGGCGTGGGGCGCATCACCACCACGGTGGCGCAGGCCGACAGCGGCAACGCCAGCAACAACGTCGGCAGCATCGGCAGCGCGGCCACCACCACCGGCCCGCGGGTGGTCAACGCCGCCGGCGGCTCGCCGGATCGCATCGCCATGGGCACGCCCGACACGCGCGCCCCCACCGGCAGCCTGTTCACGCTGCGCCCGGCCAGCGGCCATTACCTGGTGGAGACCGACCCGCAGTTCACCGACTACCGCAGCTGGCTGGGCTCGGACTACCTGCTCCGGCAGATGGGCTACTCGGCCGATGCGTTGCAAAAGCGCCTGGGCGACGGCTATTACGAGCAGAAGCTGGTGCGCGAGCAGATCGGCCAGCTCACCGGCCGGCGTTTCCTCGACGGTTACAAGGACGACGAAGCGCAATACCAGGCGCTGCTGGATGCCGGTGCCACCATCGGCAAGGCCTGGAACCTGCGTCCGGGCATTGCGCTGAGCGAGGCGCAGATGGCCCAGCTCACCAGCGACATCGTCTGGCTGGTGGAGCAGACCGTCACCCTGCCCGATGGCAGCACCACCACCGCCCTGGTGCCGCAGGTGTATCTGCGCCTGCGCCCCGGCGATCTGGACAGCGGCGGCGCGCTGCTGGCCGGTGCCAATGTCGATGCGCATGCGAGCGGTACGCTGACCAACACCGGCACCATCGCTGGCCGTCAGTTGGTGTCCTTGGATGCGGGACGGATCGAGCACCTGGGCGGCAGCATCAGCGGCAATCAAGTAGCGCTGACCTCGGCTAGCGACATCGACATCCATGGCGCCAGCGTGAGCGCGGTGGATGCGTTGAGCGTGCGTGCGGCGGGCAACATCGACGTGGCCTCTACAGTGGAGACGCTGCAAGGCGGCGGGCATCAGGAGGCGATCACGCGCGTGGCCGGGCTTTACGTGACCGGAGCCAATGGCA
Organism: Xanthomonas oryzae pv. oryzae; assembly: GCF_004136375.1. NCBI lineage: Bacteria > Pseudomonadati > Pseudomonadota > Gammaproteobacteria > Lysobacterales > Lysobacteraceae > Xanthomonas > Xanthomonas oryzae. The sequence goes on along the minus strand of NZ_CP031697.1, from coordinate 4,564,733 downwards.
GCGGCGTGTTGTCGGTGGTGGGCGGTGGCGATGTGACCTTGCAGGCGGCGCAGGTGCGCAATGCCGGCAGCGACGGGGTGACCCAACTGGTGGCCGGTCACGACCTGACCCTGGGCGCGCAGACGCTCACGCACAGCACGGACGCCACCCACGATGCACGCAACTACCAACGCAGCAGCGAGACCACGCATGCGGTGAGCAGCGTGCAAGGCGCTGGCGAGGTGGTGCTGGCGGCGGGCCACGATATGACCTTGCAAGCGGCGCAGATCGGCGCGGGCAAGACGCTGGCGTTGCAGGCCGGTCACGACCTCGATAGCCAGGCCGTGGTGGACAGCCGCACGCAGTCCAACAGCAGCGTGAGCAAGCGCCACTCGCTGGTCACCTCGAACTACGATGAACACGTACAAGGCACGCAACTGGGTGCCGGTGGCGACATCGTGATGCGCGCAGGCAACGACCTGACGCTGGCCTCGACGGCGGTGGCGAGCCAGAACGGCGGCATCGCTTTGGCGGCGGGCCACGACGTGGCGCTGACGGCCACGCAGGAACAGCACGACAGCGTGGTGGACGAGCAAACGCGCAAGCACCATTTCCTGTCGAACAAGACCACGACCACGCACGACGAGAGCCACGACAGTCTCGCGGTGACCAGCAGCCTGAGCGGCGACACGGTACACATCGCCGCGGGTAACGACGTGTTGTCGCAAGGCGCGCAGATCGTCGGCACCGGCGATGTGGTGCTGGCCGCCGGCAACAACCTCACGTTGGAGACAGCGCAGAACACGCACAGCGAGGAACACGACAAACAGGTCAAGAAGAGCGGCCTGTTCAGCAGTGGCGGTGCCAGCTTCACCATCGGCGCCAGCAAGCAGACCAACACGCTCGCCACCACGCAAGTGAGCCACACCGGCAGCACGGTGGGCAGTATCGACGGCGCGGTCACCCTCACGGCGGGCAATGCGCTGGCGATCAGCGGCAGCGACGTGCTGAGCAAGACCGGCACGGCCATCGTAGGCAAGGACGTGACCATCGCGGCAGTGGAAGACACCGTGGACACGGTGGAGACCTCCAAGCAGCACAGCGCCGGCATCAACGTGGGGCTGACCGGCGCGGTGGTGCAGGCGGCTGAAGCGGCGTATGGCATGACCCGGCATGGCAGCCAAGTGAGCGATGACCGGCTCAAGGCGCTGTACGCGGTCAAGGCGGCGTATGCGGCCAAGGACAGCGTGGATGCGTACCAGGCGGCCGCCGCGCAAGGTGGATCGATGGGAGGCGTTAGCGTGCGGATTGGCATCGGCGCCAGCAGCGCATCGAGTAAGAGTACCACGCATGAGGAAAGCACGGTGGGCAGCCGCATCCAGAGCGAGGGCAACGTCACCATCGCGGCCACGGGTGGCGACCTCAACGTGATCGGCAGCAAGATCGACGGCGAGAATGTGGCGTTGTCTGCGGCGCACGACCTGAACCTGCTGAGTCAACAGGAAAACAATACGCAGAAGTCGGACAACAAGAACGCCGGTGGGGAGATCGGCGTGAGCGTGGGCACCACCACGGGGGTATACGCGACCGCCTACGCAGGCAAGGGCGCTGCCAAGGGCAACAGCACGCTACACACCGAGAGCGTGGTCACTGCGAAGGACACGCTGAGCCTGGTCAGCGGCAACGACACCACGATCAAGGGTGCGCAGGCCATCGGCAATCAAGTGCTGGCCCAGGTGGGCGGCAACCTGCTGATCCAGAGCGAGCAGGACAGCAGCGATTACAAGAGCAAGCAGCAGCAGGCGAGCGCGACGGTGGTATGGGGGTTCAGTGGCAGCAGCGCCAGCTACAGCCAGCAGAAGGTCAACAGCACCTACACCAGCGTCAAGGAGCAGAGCGGCATCCAGGCGGGTGATGGCGGGTTCGCGATCCATGTGGGCGGCAACACTCACCTGATTGGTGGTGCCATTGCCAGTACAGCCGATCCGGCGTTGAATCATCTCTCGACCGGGAGTCTGACGGTGGAAGACCTGCAGAACATGTCCAAGGCCAGTGCGTCCGGGGTCGGGCTGACGGTGGATGCGAGCATGTTCAGTGGGAGCAAATATGCGGCGTCCAAGGGCGTGGCCAGCAACGCACTGGGGAGCGGAAGCTCCAGCGAGAGCCACACGAGCACGACGCGCAGCGATATTGCTGCCGGTGCGGTGGAGATCGGCAACCACGACGATGCCGCGCTGGCTGGCCTGGCGCGAAAGGCGTCTGTCCTGGATGGCAATGGCGTCGGGGAAGTGGATCAGAAGAAACTGCAGGAGGACGTGGAGTTCCAGCAGCAGGCGAAGCAGTTGGTTTATGCTCAGGCGGTCAAGGTCATGGATGAGACTTACGCTGATATGTTTGCAAGAGAACATACATTATATAAAATTGCATATGATGAAAAAGGGAAGTTAATTCCTCATCAAAAAGTGACAGGGGAAGAAATGGATAATCTTCAGTCTGCATCTGATGGCAAGGTGCATGTAACACTTAATGGCATATTTAATGGAGAATACGGTGACGATGTGCGAGCAGAGGGCTACGCAAGCCAGCACAGTACGGTTACTGGTCCACAGTATTATATCCACTTTCCTCAGGCGAGTAATTTTTTTTCCGAGTTATTGATTGCAGGTTACCAGAAGTATTTGGAGAATGATTTTTGGGGGTTGACCAATTCCACGCAAGAAGCAAAAGACATCATGTTGCAATATGGTGCGACAGGACTTCATATTGATGCGCACAGTCGTGGTACGATGACAGATGGCAATGCCGAAGAGTCGATTGCAAAGATGCCTGATGCGCCTGGATTGCTGAGCAAGACCACGGTCTCCTTCTTTGGACCAGCGTATAATGCCAAAAAAGCGGATGATATCTTGAGTTTCCTTCAGAACCGCGAGGTGCAGGGTGATCCAGAATCCATGGTGTTGACATTGCAAAATCATACCTGATTAGCCCCATCCCTCAGCCGCTAGTTGCAGGATCTGCGACGCTGCGGTTGGACAATGCCCCCAGCTCAAGGCAACGGAGGTGGGAGATGGGCATCAATCTCGTGCAGTTTCAGCCAGGCTTGTCGCTGAGCGAGTTCATGGATCGCTACGGAACCGAAGCCAAGTGTTACCGGGCGTTGTATCGGTGGCGCTGGCCGAAGGGATTTCGCTGCCCGCAGTGCGACGGTCGCGCGCGCTCGCGCTTTCGACGCGATGATCAGGTGTACTACCAATGCCGGGCGTGCCGGCATCAAACCACCTTGCGTGCCGGCACGCTGTTGCAATCGAGCAAGCTGTCTTTGCGCCTGTGGATGCAGGCGATGTACCTGTTGACCTCCAGCAAGACCAACCTGGCAGCACTGGAGTTGAAGCGGCATCTTGGGGTGACCTACAAGGCGGCCTGGCGCATGAAGCACAAGATCATGCAGGCGATGACCGAGCGCGAAGAACCGCGAAAACTCAAGGGATTCGTGCAGATCGATGACGCGTATCTGGGCGGTGAGCGCAGCGGCGGCAAGCGCGGACGAGGTTCGGAGAACAAACAGCCGTTCGTGATCGCGGTGCAAGTGGACCACACCCACGAACACCCCGTCTTTGCGGTGATCGAGCCGGTGAAGGCCTTTGACAACGCCTCGCTGGAGGACTGGATCGCGCGCCGTCTGGAGCCGGAGTGTGAGGTCTATAGCGACGGCCTGGCATGCTTTCGCCGTCTGGAGGAGGCCGGGCATGCCCACACCACGCTCGATACCGGTGGCGGTCGTGCTGCAACCGACGTCCAGGGAGCACGTTGGTTGAATGTGGTGCTGGGCAATGTCAAACGCGCCATCAGCGGGACCTACCATGCGGTGGGCCAGGCCAAGTATGCAAGGCGCTACCTGGCCGAGGCGGCCTATCGCTTCAACCGCCGATTCGACCTGAAACAGATGCTGCCGCGGCTGGCGACGGCACTGCTGCGCTGCACACCTTGCCCAGAGCGCGTTTTGCGTATGGCAAGCAACTTCCATGGCTGAAGGATGGGGCTAATCAGGAAATCATATGGCTGACCCTGTTGGTCGTCTGATCGGAGGAAATCCAGCGACAGGAGGAACTATTCCAGAAGGAAGTAATTTTATGTTGGAGATTTTGCGTGCGCTTGGAGGGAGCGGCACTTCGCATAATTGCTATGGTATTGGCTCTAATGATAGATGTCGTGATCTCTGGATGAATAATGATTCTCATAGGCCAATTTCTTATCCTGTCAATAAAATTGGGGAGTAATGGTAAATATGAAAATTAGATTAACAATTTTATTCTCTGTTTTTATTTTTTCTGGTTGCGCTGATTTTGTTCCTTTTCAGCCAAATCCTGATGAATATGAGATGTGGTCGGCAGCTGGCGCATCTCAACTTGATGTGATGAAGGCTTTGTTGGAATGTGGCTATCCAACTCCATTTGGCATTGCGGATAGAAACTTGAATTTATTTCCTTCAAATAATGATGTTTCTCTTATGGGGCTTTGCATGCAAAGAAGTGGATTTGTTTATAAAGATAAAAGTTATGACTTTTGCAGGAGTTTCCGGGGTCTTCCAGCTTGCCAGCCAGATGCGATTATCCCGCATCGTGAATTGAGTAGGCGAATTAACAGTCCATTTTGTAAGAAATACACAAAAGCAGATGCATGCGCGCCTTGATTCAATAGGGCTGTCGAACTATCGCCTTGGCGGCCAGCCACGACGAGAGCCACGACAGTCTCGCGGTGACCAGCAGCCTGAGCGGCGACACGGTACACATCGCCGCGGGTAACGACGTGTTGTCGCAAGGCGCACAGATCGTCGGCACCGGCGATGTGGTGCTGGCCGCGGGTAACAACCTCACCCTGGAGACAGCGCAGAACACGCACAGCGAGGAACACGACAAACAGGTCAAGAAGAGCGGCCTGTTCAGCAGTGGCGGTGCCAGCTTCACCATCGGCGCCAGCAAGCAGACCAACACGCTCGCCACCACGCAAGTGAGCCACACCGGCAGCACGGTGGGCAGTATCGACGGCGCGGTCACCCTCACGGCGGGCAATGCGCTGGCGATCAGCGGCAGCGACGTGCTGAGCAAGACTGGCACGGCCATCGTAGGCAAGGACGTGACCATTGCGGCAGTGGAAGACACCGTGGACACGGTGGAGACCTCCAAGCAGCACAGCGCCGGCATCAACGTGGGGCTGACCGGCGCGGTGGTGCAGGCGGCTGAAGCGGCGTATGGCATGACCCGGCATGGCAGCCAAGTGAGCGATGACCGGCTCAAGGCGCTGTACGCGGTCAAGGCGGCGTATGCGGCCAAGGACAGCGTGGATGCGTACCAGGCGGCCGCCGCGCAAGGTGGATCGATGGGAGGCGTTAGCGTGCGGATTGGCATCGGCGCCAGCAGCGCATCGAGCAAGAGCACCACGCATGAGGAAAGCACGGTGGGCAGCCGCATCCAGAGCGAGGGCAACGTCACCATCGCGGCCACGGGTGGCGACCTCAACGTGATCGGCAGCAAGATCGACGGCGAGAATGTGGCGTTGTCTGCGGCGCACGACCTGAACCTGCTGAGTCAACAGGAAAACAATACGCAGAAGTCGGACAACAAGAACGCCGGTGGGGAGATCGGCGTGAGCGTGGGCACCACCACGGGGGTATACGCGACCGCCTACGCAGGCAAGGGCGCTGCCAAGGGCAACAGCACGCTACACACCGAGAGCGTGGTCACTGCGAAGGACACGCTGAGCCTGGTCAGCGGCAACGACACCACGATCAAGGGTGCGCAGGCCATCGGCAATCAAGTGCTGGCCCAGGTGGGCGGCAACCTGCTGATCCAGAGCGAGCAGGACAGCAGCGATTACAAGAGCAAGCAGCAGCAGGCGAGCGCGACGGTGGTATGGGGGTTCAGTGGCAGCAGCGCCAGCTATAGCCAGCAGAAGGTCAACAGCACCTACACCAGCGTCAAGGAGCAGAGTGGGATCCAGGCGGGCGATGGCGGGTTCGCGATCAATGTAGATGGCAACACCCACCTGATTGGCGGGGCCATTGCCAGTACGGCGGATCCGGCGTTGAATCATCTCTCGACCGGGAGTCTGACGGTGGAAGACCTGCAAAACGTTTCCAAGGCCAGTGCATCCGGGTTCGGGGTGACGGTGGATGCAAGCATGTTCAGCGGGAGCAAATATGCGGCGGCCAAGGGCGTGGTAAGCAACGCACTGGGGAGCGGAAGCTCCAGCGAGAGCCACACGAGCACGACGCGCAGCGATATTGCTGCCGGTGCGGTGGAGATCGGCAACCACGACGATGCCGCGTTGGCTGGCCTGGCGCGAAAGGCGTCTGTCCTGGATGGCAATGGCGTTGTGGAAGTCGATCAGAAGAAACTGCAGGAGGACGTGGAGTTCCAGCAGCAGGCGAAGCGGTTAATTTATGACCAGGCGGTCAAGATCACGGATGAGGCTTATGCTGATATGTTCGCAAGAGAACATACACTATATAAGGTTGCGCATGATGAAAAAGGAAATTTAATTCCGGGTCAAGAAGTGACTGGGGAGGAAAGAGATAATCTTCAGTCTGCATCTGATGGTAAGGTGCACATGACACTAAATGGTATTTTCAATGGGAAATACGGAGATGACGCCCTAGCAGAGAAGTATGCAGATCAGCATAGTATGGTTGCTGGTCCGCAGTATTACATCCACTTCCCTGAGGCGAATAATATTTCCTGATTAGCCCCATCCCTCAGCCGCTAGTTGCAGGATCTGCGACGCTGCGGTTGGACAATGACCCCAGCTCAAGGCAACGGAGGTGGGAGATGGGCATCAATCTCGTGCAGTTTCAGCCAGGCTTGTCGCTGAGCGAGTTCATGGATCGCTACGGAACCGAAGCCAAGTGTTACCGGGCGTTGTATCGGTGGCGCTGGCCGAAGGGATTTCGCTGCCCGCAGTGCGACGGCCGCGCGCGCTCGCGCTTTCGACGCGCTGATCAGGTCTACTACCAGTGCCGGGGGTGCCGGCATCAAACCACCTTGCGTGCCGGCACGCTGTTGCAATCGAGCAAGCTGTCTTTGCGCCTGTGGATGCAGGCGATGTACCTGTTGACCTCCAGCAAGACCAACCTGGCAGCACTGGAGTTGAAGCGGCATCTTGGGGTGACCTACAAGGCGGCCTGGCGCATGAAGCACAAGATCATGCAGGCGATGACCGAGCGCGAAGAACCGCGAAAACTCAAGGGATTCGTGCAGATCGATGACGCGTATCTGGGCGGTGAGCGCAGCGGCGGCAAGCGCGGACGAGGTTCGGAGAACAAACAGCCGTTCGTGATCGCGGTGCAAGTGGACCACACCCACGAACACCCCGTCTTTGCGGTGATCGAGCCGGTGAAGGCCTTTGACAACGCCTCGCTGGAGGACTGGATCGCGCGCCGTCTGGAGCCGGAGTGTGAGGTCTATAGCGACGGCCTGGCGTGCTTTCGCCGTCTGGAGGAGGCCGGGCATGCCCACACCACGCTCGATACCGGCGGCGGTCGTGCTGCAACCGACGTCCAGGGAGCACGTTGGTTGAATGTGGTGCTGGGCAATGTCAAACGCGCCATCAGCGGGACCTACCATGCGGTGGGGCAGGCCAAGTATGCAAGGCGCTACCTGGCCGAGGCGGCCTATCGCTTCAACCGCCGATTCGACCTGAAACAGATGCTGCCGCGGCTGGCGACGGCACTGCTGCGCTGCACACCTTGCCCAGAGCGCGTTTTGCGTATGGCAAGCAACTTCCATGGCTGAGGGATGGGGCTAATCAGGTAATATTTTGGCCGAGTTGTTGATTGCGGGTTATCAGAAATATTTGGAGAATGATTTTTGGGGGTTAACTAATTCCACGCAGGAAGCAAAATACTACATGCTGAAATATGGCGCGACAGGACTTCATCTTGATGAACATAGTCGTGGTACGATGACGGGCGGCAATGCCCAAGAGTCGATTGCAAAGATGCCTGATGCGTCTGGATTGCTGAGCAAGACCACGGTCTCATTTTTTGGGCCGGCGTATAATGCCAAGAAAGCGGATGTTATCTTAAGTTTCCTTCAAAATCGCGATGCGCAGGATGATCCAGACTCCATGGTGCTGACATTGCAAAATCATATGGCTGATCCTGTCGGTCGTCTGATCGGCGGAAATCCAGCGACAGGCGGAACTATTCCTGATGGAAGTAGTTTAATTGCTGAAATGATGCGTGCGCTTCTTGGTGGAAAGGATACATCTCATAATTGTTATGGTGCTGGCTATGGCCCGAATTGTGGCCGTCTCTGGAATGACAATAATTCTCATAAGGCGATATTTTATCCAATTAACTTAATTGATGGGAAGTGATGCAGTGATTAATAGGGCGAATTCAACTCTGATTCGCAACGCTGTTGAGGACCTCCTCGGAGAAGACTTCGAGGGGCGTTTTGAATCCAAGTATCTTGCGCGGACGATTGTAGAGCCGCTGCTCGATCCATCGCAGGTGCGCATTGGTGATGGTGCTGAAATCGGTCTGTCGTGGCAAGTATTGGCGTGTCAACCCGTTGGCATTCTCGTTGCTGCCGCGCTGCCATGCGCAGTACGGATCTGCGAAATAGAAATCGCTCTGCAAGCAGGCGGCAATGAGCCGATGATCGGCGAACTCCTTGCCGTTGTCGGCGGTGAGCGTGTGAACTGTATGGCGCAGGCCGCCCAGTCGCTGGACAATGGCGTTGCGCACGTTCTCGGCGGTGCCGTCGGGGGAGTAAGCCAGCAGATGCAGACGACTGCGGCGTTCGGTCATGCTGACCACCACACCCTTTCCGTGCGAGGCCCTGATGGTATCCAGCTCCCAGTCGCCGATGCGGCTGCGCTGCTCAACCACACTGGGGCGCTGTGTCCAGCTGCGCCGATGCGTCAGCTGCCCGCGGCCATCGCGCATGCCACGCCGACGGCGCTTGCGGCGGCGTTTGCGTAGATGCATGAACAATTGACCACCGCGCTTCTGATCGGCGTAGATGTGCCGATAGATCCATTCGTGACTGGCCAAGCCGGTGCGACCGGCAATCTGTTCGGGACTGAAGTCCTCCCTCAGCAGGTCCTCGATCTGGCCGATACGCTCAGCGTCGATGCGTGGACGCCGGCTGGCCTGTGTGCGCCGATGCTCGCTGATGCGCTGCGCGTGATCGGGCCGGTACCGCGCAGCGTGCTGATTACGGCGCAGTTCGCGGCTGATCGTGCTGGGCGCACGCTCCAATGCATCGGCGATGGCGCGCATCGACATCCCGGTTTCATGTAGCGCATGTAGGCGGTATCGTTCCGACAGGTCCAGGCGGCTGGAGGACATAGGCAACTCCACTTGGCAATGAAGTCGCTCAGGTCAGGTCGCCTGGACCACTTCACAAGCGTTGGTGTTGCGAATCAGAGTTGAAGCCGCCTAGGAAATTGCCATTTTTATTTATTTTTATGCTTTCTGGCTGCGCTGGCTTTGTGCCTCTCCAGCCTAACCCAGATGAATATGAAAGGTGGTCAGCATCTGGTGCTTCTCAAGTTGATGTGATGAAAGCTATGCTTGAGTGTGGTTATACGACTCCATTTCGCATTGCAGATAGAGAGTTAAATATATATCCATCGAGTAATGAGGTTGCTTTAATTGTGCGCTGCATGGAGGGTAGTGGTTTTCTTTATGATGGAAGTAGTTTAAATTACTGCAAAGATAAAGGTTTTAGAGAGCTTCCGGCTTGTCAGCTAGATGCTCCTGTGCGTCGGCGTGAATTGAGTCGGCGAGTTAATAGCCCATTTTTCAAGAAATACACAAAAGCAGATGCATGCAAGCCTTGATTCGTAGGGCTGCTGAACCATCGGTGTAACCACGGTTCTCAAAGCCCGTCTATCAGCATGCCCTGTTCATCAACCACCGTGATCACCAACTCACGATCCCGCACAGCGATGCGCAGTTTGCACCCGATGGCGAAGCCCAACTGTTCCAGCCAGCGGCCACGCAGGCGCAGGGCGGGTACGGGCTTTTGGCTGTCGGGGTAGTAGCCGTAACCCACGGTGCATTGTTGCGTCGGACGCACGCGTCGCGGTGGTCGCTGTACCCGTGCAAGCTCGGCAGCATTCATGGCAGCGGCCTGCTCGCGCGTCATCATGGGAGTGAGCGTCGGTTCCACAAACGTCCATTGCAGGTCAGTGCATGGTGTCGCTTGGCATGGGTAACGCTTGGTTGTTTTACTGCGGCGGGATGAAGGTTGACGCATGGCATATGCCTCCTCGGTGTACGAGAACCGCCGCCAACGGCGACGGGATGTCGGGAGGTTCGAAACCGCAGACAGACGGCGGGCGTATTTCCCCGAAGGGTGTTGTATTAGCCGCCCTCCCGACGCAGGCATTGCGTCGGTTTGCACCTGCGAACAGGCACAAAAAACCCACCGGTTTGTCGGAGGTGGGTACCGCTGTCTGAGGAGTTTCGAAGCTCCTTGCTTGAGAGATTGCAGTCGGTTGCGTTGGATGTCAACTGCCGTGGTGGACCAACGCACGCGCAAGAGCAGGTTCCTGTCCAGCAAGACCACCACCACCCACGACGAGACGCACGACAGTCTCGCAGTCACCACGAGTTTGAGCGGCGACACGGTCCACATCGCGGCGGGGAACGATCTGCGCTCGCAAGGCAGCCAGATCGTCGGCACTGGCGACGTGGTCTTGGCCGCGGGCAACAACCTCACTTTGGAAACAGCGCAAAGCACGCACAGCGAGTCGCACGACAAGCAGACGGTCAAATCCGGCCTGATGGGCAGCGGCGGCATCGGCTTCACCATCGGCAAGCAGACGGTCAAGACCGAGGCCGACACGAGCGCTGTCAGCCACACCGGCACCACGGTCGGCAGCCTGGAAGGCAATGTCACCCTGGCCGCTGGCAACACACTGGCGATCACCGGCAGCGACGTGCTGGCGCTGCAAGGCGACATCACCGCCAAGGCCAAGGACATCGCCATCACCGAGGTGCATGACACCAGCGACAGCACGCAGAAGACGGCCTTCAAGCAAGGCGGGTTGACGGTGTCGTTGAGTTCGGCCGCGCTCAATCTTGCGCAGGCGGCGGTGAGCAGCGCCGAGGCGGGCAAGAAGGCCCAGGGCGATACGCGCATGCAGGCGTTGGCGGGCGCGTCGGCGGCCTACAGCGCGTATGGCGCGGGCCAGGCGATGGGCAGCGCGCTGTCGGCCGACAGCGCCAAGGACGCCGCACAAGGGGCCGGTCTCAAGATCGCCGTGACCGTCGGCGGCAGCAAGAGCCAGAGCCAGACCACGCAGCAAAGCGCAACCACCAAAGGCTCGACCCTGCAGGCCGGCGGCAACGTCAACCTGATCGCCACCGGCGGTGGCGAAGACAGCAACATCCTGGTGCGCGGCAGCGACCTCAAGGCCGGCAACAACCTGCTGCTGTCCGCCGACCACGACATCACCCTGGAGGCGGCGCAGGACAGCTTCGAGCAACACAGCACCAGCAAGAGCAGCAGCGCGGCGATCGGCGTGGCGGTGACGTACGGTGCGGACGGCTTTGCGGCCGGTGTCACCGTCAGCGCCAGCGGCGCGCGGGGCAAGGCCGATGGCCAGGACATCACCCAACGCAACAGCCATCTGTCGGCAGGCAACACCGCCACGCTCATCAGCGGCAACGACACCACTTTGAAAGGCGCGGTGCTCTCGGCCAACACGGTGCTGGCCGACATCGGCGGCGATCTCAACGTCGAGAGCCTGCAGGACACCAGCACCTACACCAGCAAGGACAAGGCAGTCGGCGGCAGCGTGACCTTCGGGATGGGCTTCAGTGCCAGCGGCAGCTACAGCAGCAACAAGGTCAATGGCGACTTTGCCAGCGTCAAGGAACAGAGTGGCATCCAGGCCGGCGATGGGGGTTTTGATATCCGCGTGCATGGCAATACCGACCTGAAGGGAGCGGTGATCGCCAGCACCCAGGCGGCGGTGGACGCTGGCACCAACCGCCTGCAGACCGGCACGCTGACGGTGAGCGACATCACCAACACCAGCAATTACAAAGCCACCGGCATCAGCCTCTCGGGCGGTTATGCCGCCGGCGGCAGCGATGGCAAGGACGGAGCCAAGACCGAAACCCAGACGCCACCAACCACCAACAACGGCAGCAACTGGTCCTGGCAGAACCAGGGCAGCGGCGTGCAAGGCGCAAGTGCAGGGTTTTCCAGCAAGAGCGGCAGTCGCACCTCGACCACGGCCAGCGGCATCAGCGGCGGCACGGTGATCATGACCGACCAGGCCGGGCAGCAGGCCAAGACCGGCCAAAGCGTGAGCGACGTGCTGGCGGCATTGAACCGCGACGTCCACACCGGCGACAGCGCCAACGGCCTGGTGAAGGGCTGGGACGGGCAGAAGCTGCAACAGCAGGTCAGCGCGGGCGCGGAGATCACCGCGACGTTTGGGCAGCAGGCACACGCCGCCATCAGTGGATACGCGGACTCGAAAAAGGAAGAACTGAGCAAGCGCCAGAACGAGGCCACGACGCCTGAAGAGAAAGCCGCTGTTGCATCCGAATTGGATGAACTGGAAACGGCGGCTTCAACTCTGATTCGCAACACCAACGCTTGTGAAGTGGTCCAGGCGACCTGACCTGAGCGACTTCATTGCCAAGTGGAGTTGCCTATGTCCTCCAGCCGCCTGGACCTGTCGGAACGATACCGCCTACATGCGCTACATGAAACCGGGATGTCGATGCGCGCCATCGCCGATGCATTGGAGCGTGCGCCCAGCACGATCAGCCGCGAACTGCGCCGTAATCAGCACGCTGCGCGGTACCGGCCCGATCACGCGCAGCGCATCAGCGAGCATCGGCGCACACAGGCCAGCCGGCGTCCACGCATCGACGCTGAGCGTATCGGCCAGATCGAGGACCTGCTGAGGGAGGACTTCAGTCCCGAACAGATTGCCGGTCGCACCGGCTTGGCCAGTCACGAATGGATCTATCGGCACATCTACGCCGATCAGAAGCGCGGTGGTCAATTGTTCATGCATCTACGCAAACGCCGCCGCAAGCGCCGTCGGCGTGGCATGCGCGATGGCCGCGGGCAGCTGACGCATCGGCGCAGCTGGACACAGCGCCCCAGTGTGGTTGAGCAGCGCAGCCGCATCGGCGACTGGGAGCTGGATACCATCAGGGCCTCGCACGGAAAGGGTGTGGTGGTCAGCATGACCGAACGCCGCAGTCGTCTGCATCTGCTGGCTTACTCCCCCGACGGCACCGCCGAGAACGTGCGCAACGCCATTGTCCAGCGACTGGGCGGCCTGCGCCATACAGTTCACACGCTCACCGCCGACAACGGCAAGGAGTTCGCCGATCATCGGCTCATTGCCGCCTGCTTGCAGAGCGATTTCTATTTCGCAGATCCGTACTGCGCATGGCAGCGCGGCAGCAACGAGAATGCCAACGGGTTGACACGCCAATACTTGCCACGACAGACCGATTTCAGCACCATCACCAATGCGCACCCGCGATGGATCGAGCAGCGGCTCTACAATCGTCCGCGCAAGATACTTGGATTCAAAACGCCCCTCGAAGTCTTCTCCGAGGAGGTCCTCAACAGCGTTGCGAATCAGAGTTGAATTCGCCGTCGCTAATCAATATCCATAACCGAAATGCGACTGCTTCTGGGCAAAGCAGAAATATGTAGTTAAGCCAGATCAATTGCAGCCAGGGTGGGTGCCTGTTGAGCCCTTCGTAAACTGATAGAGGAAACCCATGAGATACGCAAGCACTTCCCAGCCAATAATCGTGGGAGACTCGGTCGTCGTTGAAGGTAATGTATCAGGTCTCGTGGTTTGCAATTTCGATACTTGGACTTGCCTTCCAGGCTATGAGGATTGGCTAACGAAGGATCAAATGGCAGATGGGAGTTATATGGAAGGCGGCGTCCTCATAAAAACATCTGACCTAGGAATGCTCTATTACCGCGAGGAAGATGAGTCAATACTCTTCGTCGAGTAACGTTTCGAACAAAGGGAACGGAAACAAAGGGGACGGAGGTAATTAGCCCAACCGCGTCAGCGATCTGGTGAGCAAAGATGCAGACCAACAACAGCAAGGCACGGATGCTGCGCTATGCATCCGGCGTGGGCGGTCAGGTGCAGGGCATGGCGTATCCTGAGGGCACGGCCGTTGGCTACCTGCGCAACCCACTGGGCCAGACCACCGAGGTCGGAGTGACGCCCGCCGGCGGTAGCCGGCAGGTGCTGCTGGGCAATGCCACTCCTGATTAGCACGCACTTTCAGCGGTGAACATGGTGACATCACGCAGGGCCCGCTCGGACCACGGCTTGCTGGCGGCTGCGGCGGCCAGCAAGCTGGGCACCAGCCGGGTCAGATCGAAACGGCGGTTGAACCGCCACATCGTCTCTGCCAGGTAGCGCTGGGCGTATTTGGCGAATTTGAAGGCGTGATAGGCACCGTCCAGCGAACGCTTTAGGTTGGACAACACCACGTTGACCCAGCGTGCGTTCTCTGCCTCGCAGCGACTTCGACCGCTGCCTTCGATCACGGTGTGCGCGTGCTCGGCTTCCAGTGCTCGAAACGCACCGAGTCCATCACTGTAGACATCTGCTCCAGGATGCAGGCGTTGCCCGATCCATTCCGACAGCGCCGCCTTGGTGAAGCCTGGGACCGGATCCATCACCGCGCGCAATGGACGACCGTCTTCAGTGGTCTCCACGGCGATCACGAAAGGGCGCTTGTTCTCCGAGCCGCGCCCGGCCTTGCCACCGTTGCGTTCTCCGCCCAGGTAGGCATCGTCCAGTTGCACGATCCCGCCCAACTTGCGGTTCGCCTCGCGTTGGGTCATGGCCTGCATCAGCTTGTGCTTCATTGGCCACGCTGTCGGGTAGCTCACTCCCAGGTGTCGCATCAACTCCAGCGCCGACAGGTTCGTCTTGCTCTGGCCCAGCAGATACATGCCAAGCAGCCAGGTGCGTAGCGGCAGCTTGCTGTTGTCCATCACCGTGCCCGAGCGCAGGCTGGTCTGGCGATAGCAGGCCGTGCACTGCCAGTACGTGGTGCCGTGACGCTGGAATCGACTGTGCGCGGTAGCGGCGCAACGCGGACAAACAAAGCCCTGTGGCCAGCGCGAGATCTCTAACGCCTGCTCGCACTGCTGCGCGTTGCCATAGCGCTTGAGGAACGCCGGCAACGACAGCCCGGCTTGGAACTGCACACGATTCATGGCCATGATCTGGTCTCGGTGGAGCGACGGTCCTACCATCGACCGGTCGGCTCTCACTGGCTGCGACTGTGCTGAAAGATCGTGCTAATCAGGTCGATTGATGGGCTGAGCGCACGTTCTGCGGGTGCACCCGCGCGGCCATGGGCTCCACGCTCTTGCGCCCTCCAGGCAGTAGCAACCCCTTCAGGTACCAGTGTGCGGGCTGTTTGCGATCCGCATGGGACAGGGTGGCAGCAACTACTTCCCCGTACTGTTCAAAACGCACTTCCAGTGACCTATTCAACACAGCTCTCCCACGCGGCCTGAAGGTCTTCCAATAGTGGCACAAAGGTACGATTATTTTTAACACAGTGGAAGTAAGCAAGCAACGCAGCCAGGCGATCAGCGGCATTGATCAGCCACTTCGGCCAACTGCCCGAAGAGTGGCAGTTGGCCTGAGCTGCTCAACGACAGATTGCAGTGAACCCGACGACTGCCGCACGCCGTCTGGCGTTGCCTAGTCACTGAAGCGGCTCACGCAGATTGAAATGGACATGCCAGTGCCGGACGAGCATCGGCAGCGCAGAGCATTCAGAGAATGCTCAATGCATCAGTGCCCAGCGCTGCTGTGCTGGATCAACAACGTCAGCACGTTCCAATGAACAGCTAGCGCAGGAACGCGGTTGCGCATCCCGAATAACCAACCCCCGCTTACGTCATCCCGTACTCTTTAAGTTTCTTGCGCAAGGTCGCCCGGTGGATGCCCAGCATCGCCGCGGCGCGGCTCTGGTTGCCTTCGCAGTGATTGAGCACTTCGACAAACAGCGGGATCTCCATTTCGCGCAGCACGATTTCGTAAACGTCGTCCGCGTCGCTGCCGTCCAGGTCGCGCAGATAACGGCGAACGGACTGGGCCACGTGTTCGCGCAGAGGCGACTTCGGGGCGCCACGACTGCTGTCAGGACGAGAGGGGGCTGCGTTCAAAGGAGGGTTCCCAGTGTCTCGAGGCCGGGACGCGTGGCCGGCGAGGGGGAGTGAGTCTAGCGCGTGACCTCATCGCTCGCCACGCCCATGTGGCGGTTGCGTCCGTTCAGCGGAATTCGAAACTGAAGGCAGCCGTGCTTGCGGCAGGTTCGCGCACGCGAAACGCCACCTGCACGGCCTGGCCCGGCGCCAGCGTGTCCTGCGCAGCCGGCGACTGGCTCAGGTATTCCTGCGGCGACAAGACGCGGGTGCCGATCACCCGGCCGTCGGCATCGGACAGCGATAGCTGCAGCCACGGCCAGGCCTGCGCCCAGCGCGCGTCGTTGCGGAAGCTGGCCTGGATCTGCAGCCCGCCGGCCACGCCGGGCATCGGGCGCACGTCGCGGTTGAGCATGGTCAGCGCCTCCGGCTCGCGCCAGGCCGGCAATGTGCAGCGCGCCAGCGTACAGGCCGCACTGACCAGCGGCCGCCAGCGTGGGTTGGTGGCCAGGTGCGCGCGGTCGGCGATGACGATCTGCAAGCCGAGCAGACCCACCAGCGCGGCCAACAGCGCCCAATGGCGCCCACTGGCGCGTAACGGCGGCCGGGCGATGCCACGCCGCGCGAAGGCGGGCGCAGCCAAGGCAGGCACGGGCAGTGGCTGGAAGTGGGGAGTGGAGACGTGATCGGCAGCGATGCGGGCGCCGGCCTGCGCGTCGTCGCCTGCCGCTGTGCTGGTTGCGGCGCGGTCGGTGGCTGCTGCCGGCTCGGGATGGCTGGCTGGGCGGTCCGCGTGCGACAGGCTGTCGGTCGTGTCGGCCATCTGGCGGCCGGTCGTGGCTGGCGCACGTAGCGCACGTTGCTGCGCGGAATCCCGGATGTCCCACGCCGGTGGCGGATGTCGGTCCGAGAGCTCCGCAGCGGATGCATCGGTAGCGGCAGCGGTTGGGGCCACGCCGCGATCGACGGGCATGGCGGCCGCGGCGGCCGGCGTTGAGCGCTGCGGATCGACCATCGGCGCGGCTGCTGGTGCGATCCCGGTGTTGGCGGTGATCGCGGTGTCGGCCGCGGGCAATCTCGGCTCGCCCGATCCTGCCGTTTGGACACCATCGTGCCCGAGCGCGCCCGTTGCGCGCTGCGGCGAGGGAACCACCGCTGCAGGAGGCGATGGCACCAGCGGCGCGGGCGGGGCGTCCATCTCGGGTGCTGGTGCTGGCGGCAACGCAGAGACCGGCACCGTTGGCACCTGCTCCGACGCCTCCGCAGGCGGAACCACGGGCGTCGGAATCAGCAATGGCGCGGCCGGCGTCGCACGCAGGAACGTGGCCAGGGGGCGGCGCGGTGGCGGAGTCTCGGACATCGGCAGGCGTGCAGCGGGAAGACCCCTATTCAACCATGCGCACGTCGTAGGGCGAACCCGTGCCAATGGCTGTGTGGGCAATCCGTAAGGGCGCACGCCTCCAGGTCTTTGTAACCGACCCCAGCAGGAACGGCCTCGTGGACGTCAGTGCCGATGCCGGGGGGCGCATCGCAGCGTGCATCTCATCGCCACGTCAGCGCCCCACCCGTCCAGGCAAGTGAATACGCCCTGCCGGGCCAACGATCAGCGAGCCGCGGCTCGCGCAACGTCGCCTTGGAAAATCAGCTCTATTCGCGTCAGCTCGCCGACTCCCGAATGCCTACTCACCGCCGGCGCCGTGTCTTGCCCTCGGCCAGCAACAGATCCAGCAGGCCGCTGCGCTGGCGCGGCGCCAGGGTGTCGAAGCGTGTCAGCAGCACCCGTTGCTGGTCATCCAGGCGGCGGTATTGCGCTGGTTCTTCGGCAATGGCCGAGACCGGCGGGCCGAACACGCGGTCGCCGCGGCCGGTGGCCAGATATTCGAACGCCATGCCGCTGCGCTTGGCCAGGCCGATCAGGTTCTCCACCGATGGCGCGGTGCCTTCGGCCATCTCCCACTGCGCCACGGCGCTGCGGGTGACGCCCAGTTCGCCGGCCAGGGCTTCCTGGGTCAGCTTGGTGAGGCTGCGGGCCTCGCGTACCCGTTCGTACAGCTTGCTCACACGGCACCGTTGGAAAGCAGGCAGGGCCGGGAGATATAGCCCTAGCAGCGCTTCGTGATAGTTCGTATGTCTTTCATACCGCTATATGTTTGCGATACTGTCGTTCAGCCAATGATGATCAGATCACAGCGAACTCAAGGAGGATGTTCATGGTCGAGCCTGCCGATACGAAACCCGATCCATGCGGGCGTATCACGCCCCCGTCCGCCGCGCCCGCGCCCGCACCTGCGCCATGGCCGGCGCATTCGCCAGTGGACCCTGCGGCGAACCGCTTTCGTGGAGCGGCCAGGTATCTGATCTGGCGGCGCGGTGCCGAATGGACCGCAGTCGCCGAGGGTCCGCAGTGGTCAGCGGCGCTGGCGCCACGCCTCTGGGCGCTGCGAGAGCGCCACTGGTGGCTGCTGGCGCTGAGTGCGCCGATGGTTGCCGTTGCCGGTGCAGTGGCGCTTGCCGGTGCGCAGGCATGGTCGCCCGTGGCCTGGGCGGCGCTGCTCGTGGTTGAGGTGGTGCTGCGGGTGTGCGTGGCCCGTCGGGCGGGGCAGTGGCGCACGGCGGCCCTGCAGCGCACCGGTTGGCAGCCGGTGACCCGGCTGCGGGCGATCAGTCGTGCCGATGCGGTGACCACTGCGCAGATCCGCGCCGGCCGGCCGCAGCGTTAGCGCGTGTTGGTGACGCGAGCGGCGACCAGAACGACTGCGCCGCTGCCAAACGGGCGCGGCCGGCGCTCAACATCGGCATGGACCACTCGTCCATTGCGGTCTGGGCGCGCCGTCCGCCCCGCCTGACGCCTGCTTGCGCTGTGTTGTCAGCCGTTCTGAGTGCCGGATGCCGCGCGGCGCACACCTTCGATGCGCATCCATTCGTCGTCGCGTTCGCAGCGCAGTTGTTCAAACCAGGGGGCGTAACGTTCCAGCAATTCGTCTTCCTGGCCGTGCAAGATGCCCGACAGCGCAATCCGCCCGCCCGGGACCACGCGCGCAGCCAGGGTGTCGGCCAGGGTGCTCAGTGCCGAGGCCAGGATGTTGGCCACCACCACCTGGTAGGTCTGCACCGGCTCGTCCTGCGGCATGTACACCGCCAGCTGCGCTTCCAGAGCGTTGCGGTGCGCGTTGTCGGCGGTGGCCAGCAGCGCCTGCGGGTCGTAGTCCACGCCGACCGCGTGGCTGGCGCCCAGCTTCAGCGCGGCGATCGCAAGAATGCCCGAGCCACAGCCGAAATCGAGCACGCTGCGGCCTTGCAGCTCACCGCTGACGGCCAGGCTGTCCAGCCAGCGCAGGCACAGCGCCGTGGTCTGATGCGTGCCCGAACCGAAGGCCAGGCCCGGATCCAGCCGCACCACGGCAGCGTCCGGGGCGTTGGCAGCTTCAGGCACGTCTTGATTCCACGGCACGATAAAAGTGCGCGCGCCGAACTGCATCGATTTGAACAGGTCGATCCAGGCGCGGATCCAGTCGCTGTCTTCGACCATGCGAAATCCCACCTGGCTCCAGTCCAGGCCCGGATCGAAGGCTTCCAGGGCCGCCAGCACCACCAGCGCGTCGCTGCCGCCATCGAACAGCGCGGTCATGGTCAGCCGGTCCCACAGCGGCATTTCGCCCACGCCGGGTTCGAGCAGGGCGCGCTCGTTGCTGGTGTCGGCATTGGCGTCGAGCATGGTCACTGCCATTGCGCCGACGTCGTCCAGTGCATTCTGAAAACGGGGCAGGGTCACCTCGGAGCAGGAAAGGGTCAGTTCAAGAAACGGCATCGTGTCGGTCGGGCAATTCGAAAGCACGCATCGTAGACCATTCGTGCCGGCATGCCTGTCGCCGGGCGGATGACTGCGTTCGCAGGCGCCATCGGCTCCGGCGGATTCGTCGCGCATGCGTGTGGTTGCAGGCACTGTTTTTCTTGAGGAAGCGCGGTTCGCTGCTAGCGGGCTGCGTGCTGCTGGCGATTGGGTGACCGAGCGTTGCTAACGCTTGCTTGCCACGCGCACCTGCTGCAGAAGCGCGTGTGCTGCAGAAGGCTTTAGACGGATGCCGCCGTGCCTTTGGATGACGGTGGCGATGGCAGTACGACGCAACGGAACAATGGCTTGCTTGCCTTAAGCGTCCAAGCAGGCCAAGAGGCAGTCGCATCTTTGCGAATGCGCGCAAATGCATCTGCAGACAGCGACCTCGTCGGCCCCAGTGCTGGCGCGATGCGCGCGGCCCGGTGCTCTCGTCCACATCGCAACAACATGGCAATCCCGTGACGCAGCGTCGGGACCGCTGAGATCGACTACCGCAACGGCCAACGGCAGATGATCCAGATTGGCAGTGGCACGCTGCGAGCGCAGCGCAAGGCCGCATGGTGATGTCGCCAGACGGCAGACTCGGCCAAGCAAACTCTATTCGACATGTGCTGACGCCGGATGCCACACACGCGAAGGTCAACCCGGCAACTCGCAACCGATCCACCAGGGCATCCAACCACTAAGCCATCGACCAATCAGCCAATCAACGGCACGACCACCGACGCCCAGCCCGCAGCGCAATCAAATCCCTGCAACGCGCCACTCACCGGCATTCCGCGCAGGCCAACACCGCATGTCTCGCCCTTTCCGCAACCTGCGCTGGCAGTGTCCGCTTGGCGGCGGCTGTGTGCGTGGGCGGGTGCTAGACTCCGCGGCATCGCTGCGGGTGTTTCCGCAGCAGGGTCGCCGCTCTTCATGCCGCTTGCTCGTGCCCGTCATCTTTGGTTGCTGCTCGCTCCCGCTGCGCTTGCGGCGGCCGCGTGGTGGGATGTGCGTGCGCAGCCGGCCGAGCATGCGGCTGACCGGGCAGTGCCGGTTGTCGCAGACGTGACGCAGGTCGGTGCCACCGCACCGCCCCCGCACGCGGCGAAGGAGCACGGCACGGCGCTGCAGCTGCCACACCGCGATGCGGTGGAAGCGCAACCGGACTTGTATCGCTACGCGCAGCAATTGCAGCAGCAGGTGCGCGCCGGCGATGCACAGGCCGGGTGGCGATTGAGCCGTGTCTACGATTACTGCGCGCCCTATGCGGCGAGCCCGTCCGGCTACGCGGCCGACAGCGCATGGATCGCCGCGCAACACGCCCCAGGCGTGGTGGCGATGCATGCCGCGCGCGCGTGGCGCAGCGCTGCGCCGGCTTTGCACCCACCGACGGGCTGAGCTTGCGTGTGGTCGCGCAGCAACGCCAGGCCGCGGCGCGCGCCGGCAGCCTGGCTGCCGAGGCCGCCATGCTGGCGCTGGGCGAACCGTTGCACGTATCGCCCGGCTACAAGCGCGCGCTGGTGCAACGCGTGCTGGCCTCGCGCGATCCCGAGGCCTATCTGGCCCTGGCTCCGGCCATGGGCGCGCGCGCCAGCGGCGACGACAGCCTTCAAGGCTGTGTGGCCGGCGATCAATTCGCCGAGCTGGCCCGGCAAGTGGCTGCGTGCCGGCTGGGGCTGGATTGCAGCGCCGACAGCACCTTGGTCACCAGTTATTGCGCCAACGCGGGCATCTGCTCGCGCGATAGCGCACAGGATTTTGTGTCGTTCGTATTCGATGCCGCGGTGCCGCGGCAGGGAGCAGACAAGGTGGATGAGCTGGTCGATACATTGGTCTCCGATCCGGGAGCGCAGTCATGAATTACCGTCGGTTGGTGCATGGCGCCAAGTTCTGGTTATGGGTGGTGTTGTTCGTGGCGTATTCGGCGGCGGCAGTGAGCATCGTGATGATCGATACCGCCGATCACCGCTATCAGCCGCTGTCGGTGAAGTCCACCAGCGTCACCGCCGACGAACAGCAGCGACGACATGGCGCAAGCCAGGTCGCTGCGGTGTATCGCGCCAGCAGTGCGATGCCGTTTTCCACCTTGCCTGCCGGCTCGACCTTCCAGGTGGTGTGGCCGAATGGTTCCACCGAAACCATGACCGTGGTCGACCCGTCGTCGGCCAACGGCATCGTGCCGGTGCCGGGTAGGCAGCAGGCGCCTGCGCCGCGGCGGTGAGTAGTGCAGTAGGTCCTCCGCCGACATGACGGTCTGCGCGGTATTTGCTGCTGCTCGCCAGCCGAGCGTGGTGCCGCAACACAACGAAAAAGCCCGGTTTCCCGGGCTTTTCTTCGTCAGTGCAATGGCCAGCTTGGATCAGGTCAACGCGATCGACTTGTTCTTGCGCTCGGCCAGGCGCTTTTCCAGATAGTGGATGTTCTGACCACCGGCCTGGAAGCCCTTGTCGCGCATGATGCGCTGCTGCAGCGGGATGTTGGTCTTGATGCCATCCACCACCATCTCGCTCAGCGCCACGCGCATGCGCGCAATCGCCGTTTCGCGATCCGGGCCGTGCACGATCAGCTTGCCGATCATCGAGTCGTAATTCGGTGGCACCTTGTAGCCGGCGTAGATATGCGTATCCACACGCACACCCGGGCCGCCCGGCGGATGGAAGGCGGTGATCAGGCCCGGATTGGGCATGAAGGTTTCCGGATCCTCGGCATTGATGCGGCATTCGATCGCATGCCCGCGCAGCACGATGTCGCTCTGCTTGATGCTCAGCTTGTGGCCGGCGGCGATGCGCAGCTGTTCGCACACCAGGTCGATGCCGGTGATGCGTTCGGTCACCGGATGCTCCACCTGGATACGCGTGTTCATTTCGATGAAGTAGAAACTTCCGTTTTCGAACAGGAATTCGAAGGTGCCGGCGCCGCGGTAGCCGATGCGGATGCAGGCGTCCACGCAGACCTTGCCGATCTGGTTGCGCAGTTCTTCCGTGATGCCCGGTGCCGGCGCTTCTTCCACCACTTTCTGGTGGCGACGCTGCATCGAACAATCGCGTTCGCCCAGATGGATCGCGCCGCCCTGGCCGTCGGCAAGCACCTGGATTTCCACGTGGCGTGGATTTTCCAGGAACTTCTCCATGTAGACCTGATCGTTGCTGAAAGCGGCCTTGGCTTCGGACTTGGTGGTCTCGATGGCGGCCTTCAGTGCCGCCTCCGAATGCACCACGCGCATGCCGCGTCCGCCGCCGCCGCCGGCTGCCTTGATGATCACCGGATAGCCGATCTCGCGCGCGATCTTGGTGTTGGCGACGATGTCCTCGCCCAGCGGGCCGCCCGAGCCGGGCACGCACGGCACCCCGGCAGCCTTCATGGCGCGGATCGCTTCGACCTTGTCGCCCATCAGGCGGATGGTGTCGGCCTTGGGCCCGATGAAGATGAAGCCGGATTGCTCCACGCGCTCGGCAAAGTCGGCGTTTTCCGACAGGAAGCCGTAGCCGGGATGGATGGCCTGTGCATCGGTCACCTCGGCCGCGGCGATCAACGCCGGGATGTTGAGGTAACTGTCGCTGGAGGCGGCCGGGCCGATGCAGACCGACTCGTCGGCCATGGCCACGTGCTTGAGGTTACGGTCGACCGTGGAATGCACCGCGACCGTGCGGATGCCGAGCGTGTGGCACGCGCGCAGGATGCGCAGCGCGATTTCACCTCGGTTGGCGATGACGACTTTATCTAGCATGGGATTGGGGATTCGGGATTGGGGATTGGGGATGCTTAGAAGGCGCTGGGTTCGCGGAGATGTCGCGACGCGTCCGACGTGCGGATCAATGCGTTGAGCTTGGCAAACGTGCGGTTCAGTAGGTCGGCAATTGCCACATCGGGCAACGTGAACGGCAGCCCTGTGGCGATCTGCAATTGGGTGTCCAACTCTGCCAGCGCGCCGCGCGCCATCGCCAGACAGCGCAAGCACTCGGCCGTAGAGCGACGTGCAGCCCCTTCGGCGATGTTCGACGGAATGCTGATCGCGGCGCGGCGCATCTGTGCCGTTAGTCCAAAGCGTTCGGAATCAGGAAAGTCGTGGCTCCGGCGGTAGATCGCTTCGACAAGCGACATCGCATCGCGCCAGACCGTCAGGCGCTCGTGCGGTCGCTCTTGCGAATCCCGGCTTTTCCACAGCCGCATGGCTGTCATCACGATTCCCTAATCCCGGCCCTTCAGCCAATCACAAACAGCGGCTGATCGAATTCCACCGGCTGGCCGGTGTCGCCGAGGATGGCGACGATGGTGCCGGCGGCATCGGCTTCGATGGGGTTGAACATCTTCATCGCTTCGATGATTGCCAGGGTGTCGCCGACCTTGACCTGCTGGCCTACGGTGACGAAGGCCGGCTTGTCGGGCGAGGGCGAGGTGTAGAACGTGCCGACCATCGGCGCGCGCAGCACGTGGCCTTCCGGCAGTGCGGCGGCCTGCTTGGCCCCGCCGGTGGAGGCTTCGGTGGGCGACTGCATCGGCATGGTGGCCGCTGCCGGCGCCTGCGCGGCAGGGGCCGGCGCGTACTGCTGCACCGGAGCGCTCATCATCGCCGTGCCCTTGGGCACGCGCGCCAGGCGCACGCTTTCTTCGCCTTCCTTGATCTCGATTTCGGCGAGATTGGATTCTTCGAGCAGGTCGATCAGTTTCTTGATTTTGCGGAGATCCATGAGGGCCTCTGGAAGTGAAACGGTGGGGAGTGCCGGCGTATGCCGGCGGGAATGGGGTCAGGACGCCGGCGTGCTGGCCGAGGTCGGTGTTGCGCGTGTCATGCGTCGCACTCCAGGCGCGCGATCACCGCTTCCAGCGCCAGCCGGTAGCTGTCTGCGCCGAAGCCGCAGATCACCCCATCGGCCTTGTCGCTGAGATAGCTGTGGTGCCGGAACGGTTCACGCGCATGCGGATTGGACAGATGGATTTCCACGAATGGCAGCCCCACGCCCAGCAGCGCGTCGCGCAGCGCCAGCGAGGTATGGGTGAAGGCGGCCGGGTTGATCAGGATGTAAGCGGTCCCGTCCTCACGCGCGGCGTGGATGCGCTCCACCAGCACGTGCTCGGCATTGGACTGCAGGCAGTCCAGCGCGTGCCCGGCCGCTTGCGCGCGGTCCACCAGGGCCGCATCGATCTGCGCCAGCGTGGTACGCCCGTAGACCTCCGGCTCGCGGGTGCCGAGCAGGTTGAGGTTGGGGCCATGCAACAGCAGCAGATGGGCCATGGGATCCGGAAGAGCGCAAAGGTCGGAAGTCTGCGCGATGTCGCCGATGCTGTCCAGTTCGACGAACTTAGATCTATTTAAAACAATCGTTTTAAATTTTAAATGGTTTTGCCACAGGCTAATGGCGGTGGGCAGCGGTGCGCAGGAGGTCATGGCGCCGGCTGCCAGGGCGCCAGGCCGATGCGAGCCAGACGGGCAGGTTGCCGTGCTCATCCGCTGTGCAGCGATGCGGTGCGAGCCGAGGATGCGCCGGTGCCGGTGCCGGTGCCGGCGCGGCGACGCTGGACGCGCTGCTGCCTGCAGCCTCCACAGTCGGGCGTCAGAATGTTGTGCCGTCGGCAGCAGTGCGGTAGGTGCGGCTGTTCCGCAGCCGGAAGGGATCGAGGTGGCGATGCAACACGCGGCGGTGCGCGCTTGGCGTGGCGCGCGTGGCATCAAAAAAGCGGCCCCGGGCCGACAAAGCCAGCGCGCCGAATGCAGCGCAAGCAGCACGATCGAACCCATCGGCCGCCATGCGTCATGCAACTGCCCGCTGTGCAGTTCGCCGCGGTTGTCGGCGCTGGCGCGCAGCAGGTATCCAGGCATCGCCGGCGTCGGGTGGAGCGCATGGACAACTCACCAACAGACTGCCGCAGCGCATCCTCGCTGAGGGCGCTAGTCACCATCGCTAGCGGAGCGATGGGGTATTGGACCACGCGCCAGGTGGACAGAAGCAGCGCCTCAACGCAGCAAGGCGTTTCTTGGCACTGGCGCGTTCTACACGGTCAGCAGGACTTCCGGCGCAGCACCTGGGGCGTCCATCAAGTGCCCAGTGACTGCACCGAAGTCGCGCCTCACCGCGCAGCGCGCAGCAAGGCATCCTCGGTGATGGCGCCGGTCAGCACGGTCGGCAGAATCGCCGGTGGGGCGCCGGGGCCGTAGACCACGTAGAGCGGAACGCCAACGGCCTGGTGTTGATCCAGGAAGGTGCTGATGGCGGGGTCGACGTTGGTCCAGTCGCCTTTCATGTAGACCGCATCGACGCGGCGCAGTGCATCGCGGAATTCGGCGCTGCTCAGCACGTTCTTTTCGTTGGCCTTGCAGGTCACGCACCAGTCGGCGGTCATGTTGACGAAGACCACGCGGTTGTCGGCGCGCAGGCGGTCCAGCAGCTGCGGCGAGAACGCCACCCCGCCCTCGGCCGCGGTGGCCGCCGGCAGGCTCAGGCGCGTCACCGCGACCACCGGCACCAGCGCCAGCACCAGCATCACTGTGGCCAGGCCCATGCCCAGGCGGTGGCTCTTCCAGCGGCTGCGTTCGAAACACCACAGCCCCAGGGCCAGCAGGGTGGCGCCGACCAGCATCAATGCCAGCGCATCTACGCCGCGCTGCTTGCCCAGCACCCACAGCAGCCAGATCGCGGTGAGATACATCGGGAACGCCAGCACCTGCTTGAGCGTTTCCATCCACGCGCCGGGGGTGGGCAGGCGACGCGCCAGCGAGGGCACGAAGCCGATCAGCAGGAATGGCAGCGCCAGTCCCAGGCCCAGCGCCAGGAACACCAGCATCGCCAGCAGCGCGGGTGCGGTAAACGCGTACGCCAGTGCCGTGCCCATGAACGGCGCGATGCAGGGGCTGGCGACCACGCAGGCCAGCACGCCGGTGAAGAAGTCGCCCAGCGGCCCGTTGCGTGTGGCCAGCGACTGGCCGATGCCGCCCAGGTTGGTGCCCAGGGTGAACACGCCCGACAGGCTCAGCCCCACCGCAAACATCAAATACGCCAGTGCGGCAACGAACCACGGCTGCTGCAGCTGGAAGCCCCAACCGGCGGCCTGCCCGGCTGCGCGCAAGCCGATCACCAGCCCGCCGATGGCGGCGAAGGACACCAGCACGCCCAGCGAATACCAGATGGCATGACTGCGCGCATGGCCGCGACTTTCGCCGCTGTGCGCCAGCCCCAGCACCTTCAGCGACAGGATCGGCAGCACGCAGGGCATCAGGTTCAGCACCAGCCCGCCGAGCAGCGCCAGCACCAGCATGCCCAGCAGGCCCTTGTCGGTATGAGGCGGCGACGTGCGCTCCGGATTGCCGGCCGAGGCATCGGCGACGGGGCCGGCAGCGCTGGCGGGTGCCGCAGCAGGCGCGGGGTCGACCGGCACCTGGCCGGCGGCCAGCGGCGAAATCATCAATGGTGCGGCCTGCGCCTGGTTCTGCGGCGATACCGTCCCGGCCGGCACGTCGAGGGTGACGCGGCGGGTCATCGGCGGGTAGCAGATGCCGTCGGTCTGGCAGCCCTGGAAGGTCGCCACCAGGGTCGCATGGGCCGGGTCAGGTTTATCGCGCAGCAGCGGCAATGTCACTTCGGCCTGGTCGAAATACACCACCACATCGCCGAAATGTTCGTCACGGTGCGCCTTGCCCTGCGGCCAGCGCGGCAGCCCGGTGCGCACGCCGCCGGTGCCTTCCAGTGCCAGCGAGGTACGGTCGCGGTAAATGTAATAGCCCGGCGCCGGGGTGAAGCGCAGCAGCAGGCTGTTGCCGTCGCCAACGATGGCTTCGAAGTTGAAGGCCTGCTCGGCCGGCAGCGGCAGCGCATCCACGCCGGCGGTCTGGCCGGGGGTGCCGAACAGGCGCGGGCCGGCGGCGCTGCGCGGCACCAGCGCGCCCAGATTTTCACGCTGCGGGGCGGCGCCAGGTGTCCCGGCCGCCTCGGCAGCGGGCAGGTTGACACGGATCTCGCGCCGCTGCGGCGGGTAGCACACGCCAGCGTCGGCGCAGCCCTGGTATTGCACCTGCAGGACGGCGGTCTGCACGGCCGGATCGGCCTTGCCGGCCAGGGAGGCCCGCAACTGCTTGCGGTAGGTCTGCACCTGGCCGAAGAACTCGTCGTGCTTGCTCTCGCCTTCCGGCAGCGCCAGTTCGCCGGCGGCAAAGCCCTGTGCGGATTTGACGCTGATGCGGTGGCGATACAAGTAATAGCCGGGCGCGATTTTCCAGTTCAGCGCGATGCGGTCGCGGCTGTCGGCGGTGGCGCTCAGCACGAAGGCTTGGTCCACCGGCAACAGGTCGGCTTCGGTCACCGCGGCCTGTGCGGGGGCAGGGGACAGCACCAGCGACGCGGCGAACACGGGGGCGGCCAAGAACGCGCAGCGGGCGATCCAGCGAGACAGAGACTTCATGGACGTCAGGATTCCTTGCGGGTGTCGGCCCGGACCCAATCGAGATAGGCCGGCAGCCCGGCGCTGGCTTGGACAGCGACCGCTTCCGGCAGTTCATACGGATGCAAGGCCTGCAACCGCGCGATGGCGTCGGGCAGGCAGTCGTCCCAGGTTTTGATCAGCAGCTGCACTTCGGTGCTGCGTTCGATCGCGCCGTTCCAGCGGTACAGCGATTGCGCGCCAGGCAGCTGGGTGACGCAGGCCGCCAGCCGTTCTTCCAGCAACGCGTGCGCGATGCGCTCGGCGCTCTCGGCATCCGGGCAGGTGCTGAACAACAAATGGAGGGAAGGTGCGCTCATTCGACCAGGTAGTGTAATCCCCTGTCTGCGTGGGGATCGAGCGCCGATTCCGGAACACGGCGTCAACTGCGCTGGCTCCGGTGACGCGGCGTGCTTGAGCGGCCCACAGCCGCTCGCCCGCCCCGCGTTATTGCAGGGGTTGGTGTGGCCGCCGCGCACAACGGGGCGGCTTGGAACAACCTGATTAGCACGCACTTTCAGCGGTGAACAGGGTGACATCACGCAGGGCCCGCTCGGACCACGGCTTGCTGGCGGCTGCGGCGGCCAGCAAGCTGGGCACCAGCCGGGTCAGATCGAAACGGCGGTTGAACCGCCACATCGTCTCTGCCAGGTAGCGCTGGGCGTATTTGGCGAATTTGAAGGCGTGATAGGCACCGTCCAGCGAACGCTTTAGGTTGGACAACACCACGTTGACCCAGCGTGCGTTCTCTGCCTCGCAGCGACTTCGACCGCTGCCTTCGATCACGGTGTGCGCGTGCTCGGCTTCCAGTGCTCGAAACGCACCGAGTCCATCACTGTAGACATCTGCTCCAGGATGCAGGCGTTGCCCGATCCATTCCGACAGCGCCGCCTTGGTGAAGCCTGGGACCGGATCCATCACCGCGCGCAATGGACGACCGTCTTCAGTGGTCTCCACGGCGATCACGAAAGGGCGCTTGTTCTCCGAGCCGCGCCCGGCCTTGCCACCGTTGCGTTCTCCGCCCAGGTAGGCATCGTCCAGTTGCACGATCCCGCCCAACTTGCGGTTCGCCTCGCGTTGGGTCATGGCCTGCATCAGCTTGTGCTTCATTGGCCACGCTGTCGGGTAGCTCACTCCCAGGTGTCGCATCAACTCCAGCGCCGACAGGTTCGTCTTGCTCTGGCCCAGCAGATACATGCCAAGCAGCCAGGTGCGTAGCGGCAGCTTGCTGTTGTCCATCACCGTGCCCGAGCGCAGGCTGGTCTGGCGATAGCAGGCCGTGCACTGCCAGTACGTGGTGCCGTGACGCTGGAATCGACTGTGCGCGGTAGCGGCGCAACGCGGACAAACAAAGCCCTGTGGCCAGCGCGAGATCTCCAACGCCTGCTCGCACTGCTGCGCGTTGCCATAGCGCTTGAGGAACGCCGGCAACGACAGCCCGGCTTGGAACTGCACACGATTCATGGCCATGATCTGGTCTCGGTGGAGCGACGGTCCTAGCATCGACCGGTCGGCTCTCACTGGCTGCGACTGTGCTGAAAGATCGTGCTAATCAGGTTGAACAATGGGATTCGATCGGCGGCCTGATGCCTGCCGGCGAACACGTGCCGTCGGCGGGGTGCCTGGCGGTATCCGGTTTCTGGGCAATGTTTCCGCACGATCCAAGACCAGTGGCCCGACGCCTCATGCGCCGGGCCACTGCAGCTTGGAACAGCTGAAAACCCACTGCGCTCACCATCAGGCGCAGCGCGACCGGTGCTCGGAATCGGCATGTGCCACTCGTACACGCGGTTCTGAGCGTACCGCCCGCACCCGCCTGGCGACCGCTCGCTACGTTTTGTCAGCGGTTTTTAATTCTACTGTGTTACTAAATCCGAATCCGTTGGTACGGTGAGACCCCGCAACACGGGCAGTGTGGGAGGCTTCTGGCGATCAGCCTAGCCAGTCCGAAGGTCAGCGTGGCAATCGAGTTGGGATGGTGACGTTGCATTGGGGCCAGACCCGCGCGGGCGGACACTTTTGGATACTGCAGGCATCTTGAATGCGACGGAGTTTTTTTTACTGCGCAGGCGCTCGCGCATCAAGAACCCGTATGCGGCGATGCACAGACTGGCGTGATGGTGAAAACCACGCCAGTTGCGCCCTTCATAGTGATGCAGGCCTAACTCCGACTTCAGCTCCTGATAATCGCGTTCAATCCGCCATCGGCCTTGTGCCGTGGCAACCAGTGTCTTGACCGGCGTTTGCTTTGGTCGCGTCGAGAACCAGTAGTGGCGGGGCTCGGACTCTCCCGGCGGCCACTCGATCAGCAGCCACTGCTCGTCATGTGCCTGGCGATTGTGTGCGGCACGAACCCGCACCGCCGCGAACCGCGAACTGAGCGTTGCGTCGCTGCCCTGGCGCCAGCTGACCTGCCGATACGTCCTTGCGGGCAAGCGCTGCGCGACTTCATGTACCGAGATCGGCGCATGTGCGCTATCGCGCATCGGTCGTGTGCGGGGCCGACCGCCCTTAGGGCTGGCTGGCGGCATGGGCGCAGGTTGGTGCGATCCCCACCAGACCTTCGTGTTGCTGCGGACGCCGACCATGTACAGCAGGCCGCGTTCGCTGAGCTGGTCTCGCCAGTGGGTCTCGGTGCCGTAGGCCGCATCGGCTAGCACGACGCCTGCCGCAATCCCTGTCGCCAGCGCGCTGTCGATCTGATCCATGGCCAGCGCTGTCTTGGTCTGAAACACGACCTGATCCGGAACGCCTGCCTTCTTGCGCCGCACAGTATCCTGAGCCCACTGCTCGGGAAGATACAGCCGATAGCCCACTGGCAGGCTGCCGTGTTCGTTGGCGATCGACAAACTCACGGCAACCTGGCAATTGTCCGTCTTGCCAAGGCGGCCGCAGTACTGGCGTGCAACACCGACCGAATGCACCCCCTTCTTTGAAAATCCCGTGTCGTCCACGATCCAGTGACACGCTGCGCTCTTCCTGCTCAGGGGCGGCAGCACCTGTGCCGCCACCGCCGCCAGCAGCGCTTGATCGCTCCAGTCGGCATCGGCCACCAGATGGTGCATCGATTGATGGGCTGAGCGCACGTTCTGCGGGTGCACCCGCGCGGCCATGGGCTCCACGCTCTTGCGCCCTCCAGGCAGTAGCAACCCCTTCAGGTACCAGTGTGCGGGCTGTTTGCGATCCGCATGGGACAGGGCGGCAGCAACTACTTCCCCGTACTGTTCAAAACGCACTTCCAGTGACCTATTCAACACAGCTCTCCCGCGTGGCCTGAAGGTCTTCCAATAGTGGCACAAAGGTACGATTATTTGTAACACAGTGGAATTAAGTGGCGAGCTGGCAGCTGGCCGGTTTGGCCGGATTGAACAGGCGGGCGGTGGCCCTGGACGCTGAAGATCACCTGGTTGCGGGCGCGGTCTGCACGATCTTGCTGCGGTCGTCGGTGCGCTCCAGGTCAGGCTCGGCTTGGCCGGTGGTCGCATCAAGGCCGCCTTCGTAGCGGATCGCCACGCAGCAGCACTCGCAAGCTCCACTCGACGCTGCGCGTCGGCCGCGAGGCGTTGGTCAGGCACTGGCCCATGGAACCGGTCTCACGCTGGCTAGATCGCTTGCGCACACTGCCCGACGCAGCGCGCGAGCAGCTGACATTGGTGCTGCAAAACGTGGGGATACCTCAGTATCTGCTCCAGGTGTCGAGTCTCCACCGACGCCAGTGTTGTTCATTGCATGGGCCACACGCGCTGCCTGCGGGCCTGGCGTTTTTCGCAGATACCGTCTTGCCCCTCATGTGGCAAGGGCCTTCTGCGGGTCAAACGCAGTGCTGGATTTGAGCACGCCGTAGGCCAGATGCAGCAGCTTGCGCATGGCGGCGCAGACGATCTGCTTGCCGTGTTTGCCGCGGGCATGCAGAGGCTGTTTGAGCGCGGTAACCACCGGGTGATGGCGCATGGCCACCAGGGCTGGCATGTACAGTCCGGCGCGCAGCCGCGCCGAGCCGGTGCGGGAGATGTAGCTGGCGATCAGCTTCGCATCGCTGCGGTCGGTCTTGCCCCGCTGCAACTGGCTGCGCGCGTCTAGCGCCACCTGCGCTGGATTGAGTACGCACACCCGGTAGCCGTGCGCGTACAGGAACTCGGCCAGCGCCTGGTGATAGATGCCGGTGGCTTCCATCACGACCCAGCTGTCCGGCTGGGCGTGGGTGCACAGCCAGGCGTACAGGGCCGCACATCCTGTCGGATCGTTGGAGAGCTTGGCCTTCATGCGGTACTTGCCATTGCCCAGCTCGATGGCCAGATCCACGCTGTGCTTGGCGACGCGATGCCCACGATCAGGGACATGGAAACCTCCTCAGACGGAATGGACGACGATCAACGCCGGTCCTGGTCCTGCCTTGTGATGCGAGTTCACGCCTGTGGCGGACTCTGGATACCGTTCGGACACGCAAGGACCAGCAAATGCAGATGCGCGAGCCGATCCACGATACAAGCTTGACGCTTCAGGAGCGCATGGACTTCCCGCATCTGCTCGGATGATCAGTCGGAAGACACACCGCTGTTAGGCGGCCATGTCCAGATACAAGGAGCGAACCCGGGCGCGACGGGCATTGCCGGTAGCCGCATCGCGTGCGAGCGCGTCCCTAAAAAGCGAGCAAACTGCGCAGAGCGTGTGTCTGGCTGCGAACGATGTTCGATACGCCGTGCCCTAATACAAATCGATCGGGTCCACATCCAGCGACCAGCGTACGCGGCGGGCTTGCGGAAGCGCATGGATCGCCGGCAGTTGCGTATCGAGCAAGCGATGCAACGCCGAGCGTTGTTGCGCCGACAACAGCAGTTGGGTGCGCTGGAATCCGGCGCGGCGTGGCATTGGGGCCGGCATCGGGCCGTAGCATTCTACTGCGGCAAACGCCGGCGATTGGGTGCTGGGGTCGGTGCTGGTCAAACCACGCACCGCCAATAGGAAGTGATTGGCCGCAGCCACATCCTTGGCTTCGGCACGGAACAAGGCCAGGTGCGCGAAGGGTGGGAATCCGGCCGCTTCGCGCTGTTGCAGCTCGGCGTCGGCAAAGGCGTGGTAGCCGCCGTTGACCAGGGTCTGCAGCAACGGATGTTCGGGGTGATGGGTCTGCAACCAGACTTCGCCCGGGCGGTCGGCGCGGCCGGCGCGTCCTGCTACCTGGATCAACTGCTGGGCCAGTTTTTCGGCGGCGCGGAAGTCGGCCGAAAACAGGCCTTCGTCGATGCCGACCACCACCACCATGGTCAGCCGGGGCAGGTCGTGGCCCTTGGCCAGGATCTGCGTGCCGACCAGGATGCCGGCCTCGGTGCCGAGTCGGGCGAACTGGGTTTCCAGTGCGTCGCGGCGCTGGGTGGTGCTGCGGTCGATGCGCACCACCGGCACGTCCGGGAAGGCGTCGGTCAAGCGCTCTTCCAGTCGCTCGGTGCCGATGCCCTGCGGCTGCAGCGCCAGGCTGGCGCAGGCCGGGCAGGCCAGCGGTGCAGGTTGGCGCGCGCCGCAATGGTGGCACTGCAGGCGGCGGCCGCCGGCATGCACGGTCATCGGGGTCTGGTGCAGCGGCGTGCTGCAGCGCTGGCAAGCCGCGGTCCAGCCGCAGTCGTGGCACAGCAGCACCGGCGCATAGCCACGCCTGTTCTTGAACACCAGGACTTGCTCGCCGCGCGCCAGGGTAGCGCCGATGCCGGCCAGCACTTCCGGCGACAGGCCGTCCTTGAGCGGCCGCTTGCGCACGTCGAGCACGCGCACGCGCGGCGGACGCGCTTCGCCGGCGCGCCGCGACAGGCGCAGATGCTGGTAGCGGCCCGAGTAGGCGTTGTGCAGGCTCTCCAGCGATGGCGTGGCGCTGCCCAGAATCACCGGCACATCCAGCGCCTTGCCGCGCACCAGGGCGAAATCGCGCGCGTGATAGCGGATGCCGTCCTGCTGCTTGTAGCTGCCGTCGTGTTCTTCGTCGATCACGATCAGGCCGGCGTTCGGCAGCGGAGTGAACACCGCCGAACGAGTGCCGACGATCAGCTTGGCCTCGCCGCGCCAGGCCGCTGCCCACACGCGTGCGCGCTCGCCATCGGAGAGTCCGGAGTGCAGCGCGTGCACCGGCACGCCCAGGCGCGCCCGGAAGCGGCCTAATGTCTGCGGTGTCAGGCCGATCTCCGGTACCAGCACCAGCGCCTGCCTGCCGGCGGCCAGGCAATCGGCGATTGCCTGCAGATAGACCTCGGTCTTGCCGCTGCCGGTGACGCCATCGAGCAGATAGGTGGCGAAACCGCGATGCGCGCGGATCGCGGCGGCGGCGGCCTGTTGTTCCTCGTTGAGCTGGGGGCCGCTGCCCGGGCGCGGTGAGATGGTGTCGGCTGGCACTGCCACACGTTCGGTGTAGTTGCGCTTGGCCAGGCTGCGCGCGGCTTCGCGCCATTGCGGCAGTAGCGGGTCCAGTTGTTCTTCGCCCACTGCGCCGGTGAGCAGAAGAGCGGCCAGCAGGGCAGGGCGGCTGCCCGTGCGCAGGCTGGCGGCACCGCTGCGGCCGGCTTCGGTCAGCTGCCAGGCCCAGGCGTGGGTATCGGCCAGCGGCTCGCCGCGGCGCAAGGGGCCGGGCAGGGCGCTGGCCTGGGCCTCGCCGAGCGGGGCGTGGGTGTAGCGCGCTAGCCACTGCAGCGAGCGGGCCAGTTCATCGACCAGCAGCGGCGCTTGGTCGCACCAGGCCAGTGCCGGGCGCAGGCCGTCGGCCGTGGGCAGTTGGCCGATCTCCACCACCACGCCGATCAACTCGCGTGGCCCGAACGGCACCCGCACCCGGCAGCCGACCCGCACCGGGTCGGCCAGCGGCGCATCGGCCGGAGGCAGATAGTCGAATAACTGCGGCAGCGGCACCGGCAAGGCGACGCGCAGGGTGGCGACGGTCGAAGACATCCGACCAGTCTACCGACCCTGTCCAGAGGCCGGCAGCCGACCCGAACCGGCTCAAATCGGCGCCGGTGCGGCGGCGTTTCTGTGACGGAAGTGATAAATCCGACGTAAACCTATGGGAGGGCTATGGAAACAGGTTTATCCACACCGCCTGTGGATAAAGCTGTGAATTAGTCTTGTGCTCCACGCTGCGACGATGGATTCACTAGCCTTCGCAACCTCTTGGACATTTTTTAGCCAACATGAATAAGTCAATAAATTTCAATCACTTAGGCGTGAAACACGATTGCAACAAAGAAAAAACAACAGTTGACAGACGCCTGTGTATCGGTATGTCCGCCGCTGTGCACAACCCACCGCAGAGATCGGCTCGGGTGGTGTGAAGGCAGAACGCGGCCGGGCCGATCTGTCAAGCCATCGGCGGGGGCCAATCGCGTCGGTATCATGCCGGCCGATGCTGGAGTTCTCATGACCGTAGTCCCCGACGCCCCCGTGACCCCTGCCGCGTTATCTGCCTTCTTGCGCGGTGTCGAACGCCGGGGTCTGGTGCTCGCACAATTGCAATGCGGCGACGTAGCCGCCGCTGAGCGCGCCCTCGCAGCGGCCTTGCGCGCCTTCAGCAGCCAGGCAGCAGGTCGACCGATGGCTGGCTGGCCGATGCGCTTCTGGAGCTTGCTGGCCACCGCGCCACCGCTGCGACGCGAGCCGATGCCGGGCACCTGGCTGCCCCCATTCACCGCGTTGGGCCGGATGCAGACCGCCGACCGCCTGGCCCTGCTGCTGCGGATCGTGGCCGGGCTGGAAGAGGAAGCGGCCAGCGAGGTGCAGGGTATCGAGGCGGCGGACTACCGGCAGTCGCTGGCCGGTGCCTGCCCGCGCGATGCTGCCGGCAACCCGGACGCACAGGCCTGGCGGGCCCTGGCCGAGGCAGCGCAGATGGAACTGCGCGATCTGACCCCGGCCCAGCTGACCCGGCTCAGCCAGCTGCGCGATTCGGCCTTGGCCGGGATGTCGCTGCAGACGGCCGCGCCAGCACCGGCGCCGCAGCGTCCGGCCGCTGCACGCACGCGCCCCAGGCGGCAATGGCAGTGGCCGCAGCTGGAGCGTCGCCATGCAGGCATGGCGCTGGGCGTGCTGGCCTTGGCTCTCTTGCTGGCGGTGCTGGGCTGGTGGTGGACCCACCGCCGGCCGGCGCTACCACCCGAGCCCGTGTCGCAGGCGCCGGCCGGCGTACTGCATGTGACCGACGCGGCACCGGTCTTGGTGGAAGAACTGCCCGCGGCCGACCTGTCCGATGCAGTGGCTAAGCCAGGCATGGACCCGCGCGACCAGGCCATGCTGGCCGACCCCGATCTGGAATTGGTGCGTTCTGCGGATTTCTATGCCTGGTATGCTGCCGGCCACCCGGTGCCGGTGGACGAATCCGGCGCGCATGCCAGCGCGGTCGAGCAGCCTTCCGCCCCGCTGGAGACGGTCGATGATGAAGCCAACTAACTGGTGCGGCCTGTTGCTCTGCGCGATTGCAGGCATTACCGGCGCGCAGACAATGCCGATGCCGCTGGAAGAAGCCAGCGCTGCACCGTCGGCATCCACGCCGGCTGCCCCAGTATCGAGCACAACCCCGAGCGCCGCGCAGCAACGCGCGCGCTGGGAGGCGATGACGCCCGCGCAGCAGGCCGAGCTGCGCGCGCGCTACGCCGCCTGGAAGGGGCTGACTGCAACCGACCGCGTAGTGCTGCGTCATGCACGCGAGCGTCTGCAGGCTTTGCCTGAGGATCAGCAACGCGCGTTGCACACGCAATTCGGCGCGATGGATCGCCTGCATCGCGACGGCTGGCGCCTGGGCTCGCAGGTGGGAGCGTTCTATGCGCAATTACAGCCCCTGATCGGCTACGTGCCGCCGGCCCAGCGCGACGCCATGCTGGCCGCGCTGCGCAGCCTGGATGCCGGCCAGCTGGAGCAACTGGCAGTGCTGGCACAGCGCACCCCGTCCCAGGAGCGCGATGGTTTGCGCGATGCCTTCCTCGTCCAAGCACCGGCCACCCGCAGCACATGGTTGAAGCGGCAGCTGGCGCGTTGATCGGTCGCGGCAGGATTTTGGCGCGGTAGGCGTGCGCGCCATGTTTAAGCTTGCGCGCGCGGCATTGGTGGAAGCGGCTGTTGGCGTCAGATAGCGCGGCCACATACGGCGCACCGCGCGCGCTCAGCCTCACTGCGTCACACGGCGGTCTCAAGAGTCAAGTGCAACAGCTCGAGAGACCTGCTGTTAGCGCAACGTATGGACGGGCAGCCCAGCAGGCCATTGATTGTGCAAAAGTTACGTGAGCCAGTGTTTTGACAGAAAACGCGGGTCTGCAGTGGAGAAAAGTGTTGCACTTGGAACTTGAGTCGGCCCACTGCAATGCGGGTGTTATCGCTCAGTCGCATCCACATCGGCACCGCAGCAAAGACGCGCCGGGCTCGCCACCATCAACAGCGCGGCGGCAACCGTCACGAACACCAGGTACACGCCGCTCAGGCCGATGTACGTGAGCCCGGTCACTGGCCAGGACTGCGCATACACGCATCGCTGCATCCACAGCAGATACACCGGCATCCACACCGTCAGGCCCAACTGCACCAGTCCAAACAACGCCACCACCAGATGCTCCAGATACACCTGCCCGCTGCGCACATAGAACACGCGTAACAGCAGCGCAAACAGCGGCACCAGCACCAGCAACGCAGACGGCACTGCGGCGAAGAACGCGTGATGGAGCAGCTGCGGATTGCTGGGCAGGCGCGGCACGTTGTCGCGGATATGGCTGCGTAGCGTGTTGATCCAGCGGTTGGCGAATTGCGGTAGCGCCGCGTAGTGCAACGGGTTGCTCACCGGGTCCCACGGCTTGCCCATCACCGCAAAGAACGTGCTGTCGCTGTCTGCCTCCGCGGTGGGCACGGCGCTGATCGGGCGCGCATCGGCTTGCAATTGCGCCAAGCGCCTGTGCGCTTCGGCATTGGTGCGCGCAATGCCGGCGTCCACGCTGTCGCGTGCGATGGCGGTCGGCACCACGGTGCGCGTCTGCGTCAGCGTCTCGACCAGTTGACTGCGCAGCGCTTCCACCTGTGTCGGCGTGTGTGCGTGCGCGAAATCCTTGGGCACAGCAGTCTGGCTGGTACCGGGCGGCGTGGCGATATCGTTGTCTGCGTCGGACGCGTGCACGGCGATGCGCGCGATGAAGAACGTCAACAGGCTCAGGATCAGCAACAGCCGCATCGGCGCGGCGTTGGCCGCTCAGCAAGCGCAGCGCCAGGCGTCCGGGCACCAGCAGATCGCGCAGGGTGCGGAAGATGCGCCCATCCAGATGCCAGAACGATTCGAACACTTCTTCCACCGCGTGCGCATCGGGTTGTGCACGCTTTGCCCGCAGGCGTGGCAGAACGCGCCGTGCCGTGCCGTGCCGTGCAGTCGAACAGTTTTCGCAATCCGTGGGGTGGTGCGCGGTCAAATGCAGTGACCTGAGCCAGGTCCGGTTGGCGGGTGGTGGGAGGGGCGCGCTGCCGAAGACGCGATTCCGAAGGGACCGCGTTGGCGCACGCTTGCAACGTTTATCCCGCGCTGGTCCGGTCGCAGCAGCCGTCGCGTCTTTTTGCCCGCACGCGCTTACGCGCAGCAGGCTCTACCCATATGCGCGACAAGGCCGCAGTCGGAAAGTAGGGGTAAGATAGCCGGCCCACGCGACCCGGTGCCAGCGCCTCCCGGCACGGCCGTAGTCCACGCAGCAATTGGTTTTCATGTCTGTTTCTTCAGCCCCCCCGTCCGCGACGCCAGGCTTCGCCTCGGAAGTGCGTACCACCGGCCTGCTTGCGTTGCCGCTGGTGCTCGGCCACGTCTCCACCGGCCTGATCGGGTTTGTCGACAACGTCATCGCCGGCCACCACGGCACTGCCACGCTGGCCGCGGTGACCATCGGCACCTCGCTGTTGTGGCTGCCGATGCTGGTGCCGATCGGCACATTGATCTCATTGACCACCTCGGTTTCGCAACTGATGGGCGCCGGCCGCGAGCGCGAGATCGGGCCGCTGTTCCGGCAGGCGCTGTGGCTGTCGCTGGGGCTGAGTGCGCTGATGTTCGTGTTCCTGAGCGTGGTGCCGCCGTTGCTGCCCACCTTCGGGATTGCGCCGGACATCGTGCCCGGCGCCACCGACTTTCTGCATACAGTGCGCTGGGGCGTGCCGGCGCTGACGTTCTACTTTTGCATGCGCTACCTCAGCGAGGGCATGCACTGGACGCTGCCGACCATGCTGCTGGGCTTTGGCGGTTTGCTGGTCCTGGCACCGACGGGCTATGCGCTGACCTATGGCAAGTTCGGCTTCGCCGAGCACGGTGCCGAAGGACTGGGCATGGCCTCGGCCATCACCCTGTGGGTGCAGGCGAGCGTGTTTGCGCTGTACCTGTGGCGCGCGCGGCGCTTTGCGCATCTGCAATTGTTCACCCACCTGGAAGGCCCGCGCTGGCGCGCCATTGGCGAGTTGCTGCGCACCGGCTTGCCGATCGGCATCACCGTGCTGATGGAAGGCGGGTTGTTTATCGTCACCGCGTTGTTGATCGGCCGGCTGGGCTCCACCGAAGCGGCCGCGCACCAGATTGCGATCAACGTCGCGCAGCTGTGTTTCATGATCCCGATGGGCGTGGCCGAGGCCACCACCGTGCGCGTCGGCCATGCGGTGGGGCGTGGCGATCCGCTGGGCATGCGGCGCGCGGCCTGGGCCGGCTATGCGATCGTGCTGGGCACCCAAGCGCTGTCGGCCAGCGCACTGTTGCTGGGCCACGATGCCATCGTCGGCGTCTATACGGACGATGTGGCCGTGGCCGCGCTGGCCTCGGTCTTGCTGCTGTTTGCCGCCACATTCCAGTTTCCCGATGGCATCCAGGTGCTCTCGGCCGGTGCGCTGCGCGGGCTCAAGGACACCCATGTGCCAATGTTCCTGGCAATGTTTTCGTACTGGGGCGTGGGCATGCCGATCGGCGCCGGGCTCGGCCTGGGGCTGGGCTGGGGGCCGCAGGGCATGTGGGTAGGCCTGATTCTAGGCCTGACGGTGGCCTCGCTCCTGATGGGGCTGCGCTTTCGCCACACCAGCCGGCGGCTGACCGCCACCGCGACACCCTGACTTCCAGCGCATGCCGCGCGCGCTGCGCAGCCGGTATGCTGGGCACCATCGATTTGTATGCAGCGTCTTTCGACGGAGTTTTCCATGAACCATCCCGTGCGTCGCAGTCCCATCGCCAGCTTCTTCGTCGGCCTGTGGGATGTGATGAATTTCACCCGGCGCCTCATTTTCAACCTGGTGTTCTTCGGTTTCCTGTTTATGCTGCTGCTGGTGTTCGTGGTGGCGCTCGCGCGTGGCGACGGCACTAAGCCGCTGGCTGAGCGCACCACTCTGGTGATCAACCCGGAAGGCACGCTGGTCGAGCAGTTCAGCGCCGACCCGGTGAGCCGGTCGCTGGCCAAGGCAGTGGGCGACAGGAGCGCTCAAGAAGTGCAGCTGCGCGACCTGGTGCGGGTGATCGAGGCGGCCGGCAAAGATCGCAAGATCGAGCGCGTGCTGTTGAATCTGGACAAATTCCAACCGTCCGGTTTCGCCTCGCAGCGCGAAGTGGCCGCTGCGTTGCAGAAGCTGCGTGCCTCCGGCAAGCAGATCGTGGCCTTCAGCGAGAGCATGAGCCAGGGCCAGTACCTGCTCGCCGCGCAGGCTAACGAGGTGTATCTGGATCCGATGGGCAGCGTGCTGCTGGAAGGCCTCGGCCGCTATCGCCAGTACTTCCGCGAAGGCCTGCAGGACAAGCTCGGCGTGGACGTGCATTTGTTTCGCGTGGGCGAGTACAAGTCCGCCGCCGAGCCGTACATCCTCGACGCGGCCTCTGCCGATGCCAGGGAAGCGGATCTGTTCTGGATGAACGATGTGTGGCAGCGCTATCTGGCCGACGTGGGCACTGCGCGCAAGCTGAGCCCGGCGCAGCTGACCGCCGGCATCGACACGCTGCCTGAGGGCGTGGCCGCCGCCGGTGGCGACCTGGCCAAGTTCGCGCTGCAGCAGAAGCTGGTGGACGGGCTCAAGACCCGCGAGGAAGTCGATGCGTTGCTGGTCAAGCGCGGCGTGGCCGATAGCGATGCCGAAAGCGGTTTCCGCAACATCGGTTTCAACGATTATCTGAGCCAGTTGCAGGCGCAGGATTCGCCGATGGACAGCCGCCCGCAGGTGGCGGTGGTGGTGGCGACCGGCGAAATCAGCGGCGGTGAACAGCCGGCCGGTCGCATCGGTGGCGAGTCCACCGCGGCGCTGCTGCGCCAAGCGCGTGACGACGAGAAAGTGAAGGCGGTGGTGCTGCGCGTGGATTCGCCCGGCGGCGAAGTGTTCGCCTCCGAGCAGATCCGCCGCGAAGTGGTCGCACTCAAGCAGGCCGGCAAGCCGGTGGTGGTCTCGATGGGCGATCTGGCCGCTTCCGGCGGTTATTGGATCAGCATGAATGCCGATCGCATCTACGCCGACCCGTCGACCATCAGCGGTTCCATCGGCATCTTCGGCATGGTGCCGAACCTGACCCGCGCGCTGGACAAGATTGGCGTGCATACCGACGGCGTGGGCACCACGCGGTTCGCTGGTGCGTTCGACATCACCCGGCCGCTGGATCCGGCCGCCGGCCAGGTTATCCAGGCGTTGATCAACAAGGGTTACGCCGATTTCACCGGCAAGGTGGCGCAGGCGCGCCACCAGTCGGTGGACGCGATCGACAAGGTTGCGCGTGGCCGTGTGTGGAGCGGCGCGCAGGCCAAGGAGCGTGGGTTGGTGGATGCGTTCGGCGGCATGTCCGAAGCGGTGGCCGATGCGGCCGACCGCGCCAAGCTGAGCCGTGGCAAGTTCCGCGTGCGCTATGTGGAAAAGCCGGCCACGCCGTTCTCGCAGTTCATGAACGGGTTCGCCGGCAGCCGCATGGGCGCATGGATGCTGAGCGACTCGGGCATGGCACGCGCACTTGTGGCCCGCGCGTTGCCGGAAGTGGACACGCAGCTGCGCTTTGTCGAAAGCGCCGTGCACGACAGCAAGGCGGGTGGCACGCCGGTGAAATCGCTGGCGTATTGCTTCTGCGGATTCTGATGCGGCGCGTTTGAGCAGCACCTGATGCGTCGCAACGCCGGCCATGTGCCGGCCTTGCTGTGTTGCAGGCGGATGATGCGGTGTGCGACGGCCGAACGAAGCAAGCAGACGGCAGGACGCTTGATTCAAATCGTCGGCGCGCACATCAGGTCGCGACGCCAGCAGATTGCGGACCTCCGATTCCGCTACTGCGTGGCGGCGTCGATCGCCTTGCGCTGCTCTTCGGCGGCCTGATCGGTCGAGGCCTGCACCGCGTGCGCCTTGTTCAGCGGCTCCTGAATGTGGTCGCGCAGCGCGGTGGCCTGGGGATCGGGCTTCTGTTCGGTGGGCGCGGGCTGCGGCCGCTGACAGGCGCTCAGCGACAACGCCAGGCCGGCTGCAAGCATCCAATGCATCTTCATCGTCGTGACCTCGCTCGGGGTGGCGGTATCCTAACGCTCGGGCCACGCATGCGCGTCAACTGCGCAGCAGCGGCCGTTTTCCTGCGTCTTGAAGAGGGGTACCCACGTGACAACGCACCGTTGGCGGCTGGATGGACAGACCGCCCTCATCACCGGCGCCAGCGCCGGGATTGGCCTTGCCATTGCGCGCGAACTGCTCGGCTTCGGCGCCGACCTGCTGATGGTGGCCCGCGATGCCGATGCCCTGGCGCAGGCGCGCGATGAACTTGCCGAGGAATTTCCCCAGCGCGAACTGCACGGG
Source organism: Xanthomonas oryzae pv. oryzae (assembly GCF_004136375.1). Taxonomy (NCBI): domain Bacteria; kingdom Pseudomonadati; phylum Pseudomonadota; class Gammaproteobacteria; order Lysobacterales; family Lysobacteraceae; genus Xanthomonas; species Xanthomonas oryzae. Next base: position 4,521,572 of record NZ_CP031697.1, on the reverse strand, counting down.
TTGGCCGCCGATGTGTCCGACGATGAAGAGCGCCGCGCGATCCTGGATTGGGTGGAAGACCACGCCGACGGCTTGCATCTGCTGATCAACAATGCCGGCGGCAACGTCAGCCGCGCCGCGATCGATTACACCGAAGACGAGTGGCGCGGCATCTTCGAAACGAATGTGTTTTCCGCATTCGAATTGTCGCGTTATGCGCATCCGTTGCTGACGCAACATGCTGCGTCAGCGATCGTCAATGTCGGCAGCGTCTCGGGCATCACCCATGTGCGCAGCGGCGCGCCGTACGGCATGACCAAGGCGGCGTTGCAGCAGATGACGCGCAACCTGGCGGTGGAATGGGCCGAAGACGGCATCCGCGTCAACGCGGTGGCGCCGTGGTACATCCGCACACGCCGCACCTCCGGGCCGTTGTCGGATCCGGATTACTACGAGCAAGTGATCGAACGCACCCCGATGCGCCGCATCGGCGAACCGGAGGAGGTGGCCGCTGCAGTAGGATTTCTATGTTTGCCAGCCGCCAGTTACATCACCGGCGAATGCATCGCGGTAGATGGCGGATTCTTGCGTTACGGGTTTTAGGCGCAGGCAACAAAGCACCTGTGTCGCGACGATGGACAGCGCAGGGAGGTTGACCGGCCCGTTCCTGCACACGCTGGCTCCGAGCGCGTCTGGCGGAATGACGCTGGCGATTGCTCGCCTTTGCTGCAGATCTCGCTGCGCCGATCACACGAGAGGTGTGCTTAGGGCGTTGCGGTCGGATTGGCGCAGCGGCTTTCGTCGAGTACCCGGCGCATCTGATCAAAGCGCTCTTTGCGTTCGGCCGCTTGCGCTTCGTCGGAGAAGCGCCAGGTGGATTCGGCCTGCTCGGCACGTTTGCGCCACGCCTCGCACAAGCTTTGGTCCGGTACCGGCGCGCAGCGGTCGGTAACCACCTCGCACGCGCTACCGCCACCGGTCGCAGGCCCGCCCGCCAGATTAGTCGTCTGCATTGGCAGGCAGCGCGTGGCTGGCTCGCGATCTTCGGTGAAGTAACGCCCGTTGTCGTGCGTGGTGCACTCGAACAGCGGTGGCGGCGGCAGCGTCGAGGTAGAGGTCAACGCCGGTGCCGGTGGTGCGACGGGCGTGGTCGGTGCAACTGGCGCCGATGCAACGGCTGGCGCAGCAACGCGTTGTTGCGGCGCTGGCGTCGCACGTGCTGGCGATGCGGTTGCTCCGCCTGGCGCGAATGGCACCGCCGCCGGTGCGGTCATGAGCTTCTTCTGTTGTTGCATGCCTTTCGGGCACGGCATGTTTTGCACCGTCAGCGCACCGGTGGGATCGGTACAGCGATAGATCGCCACTTCCTGCGCGTCGGCCAGCGAACCCATCGCGGTCACGCTCAACGCCATCATTCCCAACAGCCGCCAGCGCCTCATGCGCCGCCACAATCGCGTTGCTGGCGCGCTTCGATGCCGCGCTGTTCGCGGCTGAGATCCTCGCGCTCGCTCTGCAGCGCGCTGTTATAGCGGCGGATCAGCTCCCAGCGGCGGTCGGCCAGGCGCGCGCAGACTTCCTGTGCAGGCAGCGCATGGCATTCGTCGCGGATCTGCACATTGCCGTACGGCACGATCACCGTGCCGCCGTAGCCGCCGTCGTTGTAACCGCCCTGATAGCCGCCTTGGTCGGTGTCTACACCGATGCTTGCGCTGCCGCGGATGCTCCCCCGTCCGGAGCCGCCCTGCACCGAGATCGCTGGGCGCGGGCTGACCGAGATCGGCGGGCGCTGGATGCCGCCGCCATTCACCGGGCGACCAATGCCATTGCCCACATACGCCGGTCCCCAGGTTGGCACCCAGCGCGGATTGCCTTCCGGGCTGTCGCTTGTGTAGCGGTTGCCGTCTTCGGTGGTGCACTCGTACATCGGCTGTGGCGGTTGCACGGTGACGATGCGGACCTCGCGCGCGGGCGCTGCGGCGACCTGTGCCGGTGGCTCCGCACGCGCTGGACGCGGCGGTGGGTCCTGCGGGCGCTGCATGTCCAGCACCTGCTGGCGACCGCTGCTGCAGGGCGCGTCCTGCAGGGCGACGGTGCCGGTGCTGCTCACGCAGCGATAGACCCGCACATTGGGGTCGGGTTTGCTCGCTGGGGTGGCGGCCGACGCAGGCAGCGCCGCGGCCAGTAGCAGAAGAGTCAGGACGGTACGCATGACCGCAGTGTGCGCGCCTGTGCGGCTGCCGCAAAGGGGCTCGGCTGAACGGAGTGCAGGGGAGACGTGGCAACACGCCACGGGGCGGCGAACTGCTGCCGAAGGGCGTAGGCAGCCATCAGGTGGGCATCACAGCGCGAAGGCACACAGATGTGCGACCGACATGCGGAACCGAACAGGAGCGAACGCAGCGAGTGGCAGTGCATTCGTTTGTCAGCTGCGCTCAGTCGCGCAGGATCTGGCCGCTGCGCGCGTCGCGGATCCGGGTTGGCTGCGCCAGCGCGCCCACCTCGCCGTCCACGACGCCGTCGATCGTTGCCAGCAAGGCCGGTTCCAGTGCAGCGCGGCTGCGCGCTGGCGGCTCGCCAGCCAGGTTGGCGCTGGTCGACACAAGTGGTGCTCCCCAGGCCGCGCACAGCGCTGCCACGACCGGATGGGCGCTGATGCGTACCGCCAGTCCGTCATGCTCGCCGGTGACCCAGCGCGGCGCACGTGCGGTGACGGGCAGGATCCAGGTATGCGGGCCGGGCCAGCTGGCCAGCACGTCCTGCCGGCGTGCCGGCGCCAGTGCATCGATGTCGACCCAGTCGCGCAGCACGTCCACGCGCGAGGTCACCACGATCACACCCTTGTCGACCGGGCGCCGCTTGATCTCGAGCAGCCGCAGTACGGCCGCTTCCTGGCGCGGGTCGCAGCCCAGGCCCCACACCGCTTCGGTGGGGTAGGCGATCACGCCGCCCTGGGTCAGCGTGGCGACAGCGTTATCCAGGGTGAGTATGTGGGTCATGCTGCGTCTTTTAGTCTGCGGCCTTGCTCACGGTCTTCTTGACCACGCGCTTGGTTCCTTTCTCGGCAGCCGCTTTCTTGGCCGGCGCCTTCTTTGCAGCGGTCTTGCTGGCCGCCGTCTTGGTCGCGGTTTTCTTGGCTGCGGGCTTCTTTGGCGCCGAATCCTTGACCGCGTTCTTCTTGAGCGTGGCCTTCTTGGCGCCAAAGCCCTTGCGCACCGGCTTGCCGGTATCGGCCAGCAACTGCTGCACTTCTTCGAACGTCAGCGACGCCGGCTCGCGATCCCTGGGGATCTTGCCGTTGAGCTTGCCATCGCTGATGTACGGACCGAAGCGGCCATTGAGCACCTGGATGTCGCTGCCTTCGAAGTCCTTGATCACGCGGTTGCGCGCAATCTCTTCCTTCTCTTCGATCAGGAACACCGCACGCGCCAGGTCGATGGTATACGGGTCGTCTTCCTTCTTCAGCGACGCATACACGCTGCCACGGCGCGCAAACGGGCCGAAGCGTCCGATGCCCACGCTGACATCCTGGTCCTTGTCCTGGCCCAGTGCGCGCGGCATCTTGAACAGTTCCAGGGCGTCTTCGATCGAGATCGAATAGATGCTCTGGCCCGGACGTAGCGACGCAAACGTGGGCTTATCTTCGTCTTCCACGCTGCCGATCTGCACCATCGGGCCGAAGCGGCCGATGCGCGCGCTGACTTCCTTGCCGCTGACCGGGTCGGTGCCGAGCACGCGCACGCTGCCGGCGTCGGTCTTGTCCAGCGAATCCTTCTTGTCCTCGACCAGTTCCTTGAACGGGCCCCAGAACTTCTCCATCAACGGGATCCACTCTGCCTCGCCACGCGAGACCGCATCCAGGTCGTCTTCGAGCTTGGCGGTGAAGTCGTAATCCACGTAGCGGGTGAAATGCCCGGAAAGGAACTTGGATACCGCACGGCCGACGTCGGTGGGGCGGAAGCTGCGGCCTTCCATCTCGACGTACTTGCGGAACTGCAGGGTCTGGATGATCGAGGCGTAGGTGGAGGGACGGCCGATGCCGTATTCCTCCAGCGCCTTGACCAGCGCCGCTTCGGTGAAGCGCGGCGGCGGCTGGGTGAAGTGCTGGTCGGTGACGATGCGGTCCAGCGGGATGTTGTCGCCGGCCTTCATCAGCGGCAACTTGCGGCCTTCGTCCTCGTCCTCGCTGCTCTTGGTGTCCTTGCCTTCCTCATAGACGGCCAGGAAGCCGGGGACCACCACCGTGGTGCCGCTGGCGCGGAATACGTGCTCGCTTCCGGCCGACAGATCCACGCTGACGGTGTTGAGCGTGGCCGGAATCATCTGGCAGGCCACGGCGCGGCGCCAGATCAACTCATACAGGCGGCGCTCGTCGTCGGACAGGAAGCGCGCCACCTGTGCCGGCGTACGCAGTGCCGAGGTCGGGCGCACCGCTTCGTGGGCTTCCTGCGCGTTCTTGGATTTGGTGGTGTAGGCGTTGGGCTGGTCCGGCAGCGAGGCGGTGCCGTAATCGCGCGCGATCACGTCGCGGATTTCCGACAGCGCGTCCTGCGACAGGTTCACCGAGTCGGTACGCATATAGCTGATCAGGCCGACCGAGCCTTCGTCGCCCAGCGCCACGCCTTCGTACAACTTCTGCGCCACCTGCATGGTCTTGCGGGTGGTGAACCCGAGCTTGCGCGAAGCTTCCTGCTGCAGCGTGGAAGTGGTGAACGGCGGGGCAGGGCGACGCTTGCGCTCCTTGCTGGCCACATCGGTCACATGCAGCACGCCTTGCGCGGCCTGCTGGATGCGCAGCCGCGCCGCTTCTGCGGTGTCGCCGTCGGTGACGGTGAACTGCTCGAATTTCTGCCCGTCCAGCTTGATCAGCCGTGCATTGAAAGCCTGCGATGGATGCCGGCAATGCGCATCGATGGACCAGTATTCGCGCGCGATGAAGGCTTCGATCTCTTCTTCGCGCTCCACGATCATGCGCAGCGCCGGCGACTGCACGCGACCGGCCGACAACCCGCGCTGCACCTTGCGCCACAGCACCGGCGACAGGTTGAAGCCGACCAGATAATCCAGCGCGCGGCGCGCCTGCTGCGCATCCACCAGGTCGGCGGCGATCGCGCGCGGCTTGAGCATGGCTTCCTTGATCGCGCGCGGGGTGATTTCGGTAAACACCACCCGCTGCATCGGCTTGTCCTTGAGCAGGCCCCGCTCTTTCAGGATCTCGGCAATGTGCCAGCTGATCGCCTCGCCCTCGCGGTCCGGGTCGGTCGCCAGAAAGATGTCGTCGGCGCCCTTGGCAGCACGCGCGATGGCTTCGACATGCTTCTCGTTCTTCTCGATCAGGTCGTAACGCATCGCAAAGCTGTTGTCCGGATCGACCGCGCCTTCCTTGGGGACCAGGTCGCGCACGTGCCCATACGAGGCCAGGACGGTGAAGTCCTTGCCGAGGTATTTATTGATCGTCTTGGCCTTGGCGGGCGATTCGACGATGAGCAGGTGCTTGGGCATGGTGGCAACTTCTTGGGGCGGAGCCCGGGGGGCGGGTAGCGTGGCCTAATTGGCCGGTCGAGGGAAGCAGATCGGTTGTTTCCCACGCGTTAACGCCCGGGAAGTGCTCCCGGGCGTTCAGTTATCTTATGAGAAAGATCACCGCGGACGCCGCCGTGTCAAGCGACGAGCGCCGTGAATTGCTAGCTCCGGCTCATTCCGATCGCCGCCAGCATGAAAGCCACGGCCACCACCGACAGCACCTGGATCACCGCGTAAATGGCCAGAACCACGATGGACACGGTATCCAGACCCCTGGATTGCCGTTCCGGATATTCGGTGAAGGCCCAACGGTCCACGACCAGGGTGTCGCAGACCTTGTCGTGCGGAGCCTGCTTGCGCTCGGTCATGCCGGCCATGAACGCGGCCACGATCACGCCGATGCCCAGGGTAAGCACGCTGATCAACTTATAGGCCAGATAGCGCAGCACATTGCGCCAGAATCCGACGCGGCCACCGTGACTGTCGGCGCGCACCAGCTTGATGCCGCAGGCGAGCTTGCCCAGGCTGGCCTGGTGCCGGCTGGACTGCATCCAGGCGAAATACAGCGTCGGGATCGCCAGAACGATGCCGCAGGACATCACCAGGATGGCGATGCCGAGCGCACTGCCAGCGTCCAGCGCCGAACCCCAGTCGCCGCGCGTGGTGACCAGCGCCACCACGAACACCAGCGGGATCACGATCAGGTACACCGCAACGGTGGTGATCAGGCTATCGAGAATGCTGGCGGCCACGCGCCGCCACAGGCCGGCGTAGACCACCGGCGCGTCCTGCAGCGCGACGCTTGCGGTCGGCGCGGCGAGGGCCGGGGCGTCCCAGGCGCTTGGAAGCGGTGCGGGCGCCGCTGCCGGGGTATACCCCGGTGTCGATGTCGCGTCCTGGGCTGTGATTGGGGTCGGGCCTGACGTCAGCGGCGTGGCCGCCGCGTCTATCGGCGCGGTGGACCACGCCGACGCATCCGATGATGGGCCTTGGTCGCGTGGCAGGTGTCCTGGGGAGTCGACGGTTTGGTGGTCATCGGCACGGTCAGTCGCGGCAGCATCATTAACACTGGCGATGCCGCCGCCAGTCACTGCCGGCGGCCACGGCGATGTCTCCGCAGCGTGGTCGTGTGGCTGTGAGGTCGCAGCTGGCGACGCGGTGGCTGAGGCGCTGTCGCCGGAATGCGCAATCGACAATGGCGCTTCGCTCGGCACATCCGCAGGCGTCGGCCCGCTGGCCTCGGTCGTCGCCCACACCGCGCTGTCCAGACCCAGCTCGGCTGCGACCTCGTGCAGCGCCACCCACTGTGCCAGGCCCTCGCGCCATACCAGGCTGGAACGGTCGATGATGCCCTGCGACAGACGCCTGCGAAGCGTGTCCGTGTCCACCGGCCCCTGGCGCTGCCGCTGTGCGTCGGCGTAATACCACTGTGTCATGTTGTCTCCTTAACGTGTAGCAATCGGCATGCAGCAGGCGGTCAGCCGCGGCAATTAGGTGGAAGTTGGGTATCGTCGATTTCGGAACTGCAGTGCCAACTGCCGGCATCTGCATCCAGCTCCAGCCACAGTGCCTTGCCATCGATTTTGGCCGACCTGGGCGCATGGATGAGCGCTTCGATACCGCATTCGCTGCGGTCGAAACGGCCGATGCGCAAGCTGCTCAACCGCTCGCTCGCGTACTGCTCGGGTGGCTTGAAGCCGGGGTCGCCATTGACCGGGCAGCGGCCTTCGCTCGCGAGAAATTCGGCGATCTGCGGCTTTAATGGCGTCAACTCAGCCATCACCTCGGCCAACTTGGCGCGGCCCAAATAATCGTGGTAAGCCGGAAACGCGATCGCGGCGAGCATGCCGATCACGCCGACTAGCACAAAGACGCCGACCACCGCGCCGAGCACTGCAACCAGCGGCCAGGCAGGGCGGTTACTGCGCGGCTGCGCTGGTGCTACGGACCAATAGGTAAGCGGCGGCTGTGCCGCAGCAGGCGGCAACGGAGGCGGAACCGCAGCCGCACGCACATCCGTGGCAACGGGTGGGCCAAGCGTGTCGGCACAGGCAGACAGCGGCAACCAGGGGTCCAGCCCTGCGCGCCAGACCAGCGTATCCAGGGCGATCACACGATCACGATACAGGCCCAGCAAGGTGTCTTTGGCCACCGGACCGTGCCGATGGCGGTGAACATCGGCGTAATACCAACTGCGCATCCCCGTCCCCTTGCACGCACATCCGTGGCGGCTTCAACACTCAGTGTACGGGTTCAGGCTCGTCCAGGAACATCTGGGTTTCCATCCAGGCGTAGGCTGCCTCGGCACCTGGCTGGTTGAACAACACCATCAGCACTACCCATTTGAGGTCGTCCAGATCCAGTTCGTCCTGATCCAGCGCCATGGCGCGGTCCAGTACCAACTCGCGCTGATCGGCGTCGAGAATGCGGTGTTGTTCGAGGAACAGCAGGAATCCGCGGCAGTCCACATCGAGCTTGTCCAGCTCCTGCCCGTGATAGATACGCACCGGTCCATCGACATGCGGGCGCGCGACGCTGGGCCGCTGCTCGGAGAGCGCGTCCAGCCAATCGAAGGCTTTGCTGATTTCTGCGGGGCTGAAACCTGCCTGGATCAGGCCATTTTGAAGTGAGTCACGGTCACGGACCAGGTCCGCGTCTTCGCTGAAATAATGTTCAAACAGGTACAGCAATACATCGAGAATGCTCTCTTTCATTGCCCTCGGCCTGCGTCGCGGGACGCTGTGGAGGTGAAGAAACTAAGGATTGCGGGTATAGCGACCGTGCTCGGTGACCACGTCTCCCTCAAGTTCCATGATGAGCAGCATGGAGGACAGCGCGGCGGCCGTCAATTCGGTGCGCTGCACCAATGAATCCATAGGGGTTGGGTCATGGCCCAGCGCTTGCCACAAGCGCTGGTAGTCGGGATCGGAACGGGCTGGACCAGCGCCGACCGTTGTCTTCCTGGGCAATTCAGTGGGGGCCGCCAGGCGCTCGCGCAAGGCGCTGGCCAATTCGCCCGACAGCTGGCCCAGTCCCTCGATGACCTGTGCGGGCTCCTGCGCCAGCGTGGCACCCTGCCGGATCAGGTGATGGCAGCCGCGCGCGAGCGGATTGTGCAAGGAGCCGGGCAGGGCGAACACCTCGCGTCCGGCTTCGGCCGCCAGCCGGGCGGTGATGAGTGCACCCGAGCGCATTGCCGCTTCGACCACCAGCGTCCCCAGTGCCAACCCGGCGATGATGCGGTTGCGGGCCGGAAAGTGCGCCGCGACCGGGGCGGTGCCTGGCAGGTACTCGCTGACCACCGCGCCGCCTGATTCAGCGATCCGATCGCGCAAACCCTGGTGCCGCTCGGGATAGGCGACATCGGTACCGGTGCCGACCACCGCCACGGTGATGCAATCGCGCTGGGCCAATGCGGCTTCATGCGCGATCGCGTCCACACCTGCGGCCATGCCACTGACGATGCTAAGCCCTGCGCTTGCCAGGCTGGAGGCGAATGCGCGGGTGTGATCGCGGCCGCCGGCAGTGGCCGAGCGGCTGCCGACCACCGCCACTCCCGGGTGCCAGAGCGCATTGGGGTCGCCGTCCACGAACAAGGCCATTGGCGGGTTGGCGATATGGCGCAGTAAGGCCGGGTAATCCGGGTCGTGCCAGCCAATCAGGTGGTGCCCGGGTTGCTCGCACCAACGCAACGCCGCGTCCAGCGCATGCGGATCAGGGGTTTGCAGCAGTGCAGATTGCGCCTCATCACAACCGGCAAAACGCCACGCCTCAGGTCCGGCTGCCAGGCTCTCAACGGCTGATCTGAACGAGTTCAGTAGTTTTCGCCGCGGTGGGGTGCGGCCACCTGCCAGCAGCAGGATCAGGAGTGCGCGTACGTCGGGAGCGATCAGGGCCATGCATTCAGGTTAGGCCGCAAACAACGACGGCGCCCTCGGGCGCCGTCGCGTTGATGCATCGGAACTTTCGCTTACTGCGCGTCAGGATGCTTGACGAAATAGCCCAGGCCGGTCGGCTTGACGCTTTCCATCACCAGCGCATAGCTGACCTTGTCGAAGGTGCGGAACACCATCGCATGCGAGGCGTACTCGTCGGGCAGGCCGACGGTGGAGCCGGACGGGCCGCTGAAATCGTCGTCGGTCCGCGAGAAGCGCGAGTGCTTCACGCGGTCGCTGACGGTACGGCCCTTGCGCCAGATCGAAAACACCGTGCCGTTGTTGATGCCTTCGCGGGCGCCGCCGGAGATGGCGATCACATCGCGGCTGCCGCCGACGATGAAGGCATCGGAGATGGCAAGCACCCGCAGTTCGGTCTGCAGCGCCTGTTCCGACGGCGGATGCGGGATGAACTGCAGGTCGTACGGCTGCGCTTCGACCGCGACGATGCGATCGCCGGCCCGCACTTCGCGGCCGCTGTCCTGCAGCAGCAACGTCGCCGCCTTGGAGTTGCCGCCCGCTGCGCTGCGGGTGATGGTGCCAATGTTGACCTGCGCCAGCTCATAGCCGAGGAACTCACGGCGCTTACTCGGCGCGATGAAGCTCTTCCAGATGTTGCCGGAGCCGGCGGTGATGTTGCCGGCCGCGTCCAGGTCTTCGTTGTGCTTGGGCAGACTGAACTTCACGGTCGGGCGCACCACCGCAAAGCGCTGGCCCGGCTGAGCGTTTTCCAGCCCGACCACGTAGGCGACCTGGCCGGTGGTGGCGCGCGAACGCCCGCCTTCCAGGCCGACAACGTAAGGCAGCCGATCAAAGTCGTCGACCACGCGCAGGTTTTTCAGGAACGGCTCGACGTCCGCCAATGGAATGGCATTGATCGGCGCTTCCTGGCGCGGGCCGGGCTGGATCGTGCCTTTGCCGACGCGGTCCAGGTAGGCCAGGCTGATCACGTCGCCCGGATAGATCTGGTGCGGATTCTGGATTTGCGGATTGGCTTGCCAGATTTCCGGCCACAGCCATGGTTTTTGCAGGAAACGCCCAGCGATGTCCCACAAGGTATCGCCCTTGCGGACCACATAGGTGTCTGGATGCTCGCCCACCGCTTGCGCGGCAGCGTAGGTCGCGACGGTCAACATCGCCGCAGCAACGACCGTACGAAGTCGGATTAACATTGAGTACCTTCTTGCCTGATTCCCCAACAGGTCCGTGCACTATAGTCCAGAAACAGGGGCGCCACGCAAGCATTGCGCTAGAATGACACCGTCTTGCCGGCGCAGCGCCGGTGTTTCCAGACGGGTAACCCCATGGTTTTGCTCCCAATTCTCGAGTTTCCCGACCCGCGGCTGCGCACCAAGGCCGTGCCGGTCGACTCTGCCGAGCTTGCCAGCCAGGCGTTCCAGGCGCTGCTGGATGACATGTTCCAGACCATGTACGAGGCGCCGGGCATCGGCCTGGCTGCCAGTCAGGTGGACGTGCACAAGCGTTTCATGGTCATCGACGTCAGCGACGAGAAGAATCTGCCGCAGGTGTTCGTCAACCCGGAAATCGTGAGCAAGCAGGGCGAGCAGCTGTGTCAGGAAGGCTGCCTGTCGGTACCCGGCATTTATGCCGATGTCAGCCGCGCCGATGCGATCACGGTGCGCTATCTCGACCGCCAGGGCCAGGCGCAGGAACTGCATGCCGACGGGCTGCTGGCCGTGTGCATCCAGCACGAAATGGACCACCTGGACGGCAAGCTGTTCGTAGATTATCTCTCGCCGCTCAAGCGCGAAATGGTGCGCAAGAAGCTGGCCAAACAGCGCAAGCATGTGGCTTGAGGGCGGGGATTGGAGAGTCGGGATTTGGGGTTTGCAAAAGCGGGTTACTGCTGGTCTTTGAGTCTGCTGGTTTCAAATCGTTGAGCGCTCATCTTGGTGCGATCTCATGGCTATGCCGGCGGATCGCTAGTGCGCCACGTCCGGGGGCAGATGGCCCTCGAACTTCGGATGCGGGATGCGTGATTGATAAGCCGCTGCCAGCACCACATTCTCGGTTGCGGCTCGCGCTTCGCAGTGCGCTCGATCGATGAGGGATTACGCAGGTTCTGGCGGCGGGGTGCCGAATCTTCCGGCGCGAATCCCGCTTCCACCTCTCAGCTCTACATTACTCTCGCCCCGGTCAACACCCCCGCCGTTGCGACTCCCCACTCACCACTCCCGAATCCCAGCTCTATGAGAATCATCTTTGCCGGTACGCCGGATTTCGCTGTCGCTTCGTTGCGCGCTGCCGCGCAGCGGCATGAGGTGGTGGCGGTCTACACCCAGCCGGATCGGCCCGCCGGGCGCGGCCGCGGGTTGACGCCCTCGCCGGTCAAGATCGAGGCGATTGCGCGCGGCATTGCGGTGTTCCAGCCGCAGACGCTGCGTTCGCCCGAAGCGCTGGCGACGCTACGTTCGCTCAATGCGGACCTGATGGTGGTGGTGGCCTACGGATTAATTCTGCCCAATGCGGTGCTGGCTGTGCCAACCCATGGCTGCTGGAACGTGCATGCCTCGCTGCTGCCGCGCTGGCGTGGCGCGGCGCCAATCCAGCGCGCGATCGAGGCCGGCGATACCGAGACCGGGGTGTGCCTGATGCAGATGGAAGCCGGGTTGGATATCGGCCCGGTGCTGCTGTCGCAGCGCATCGAGATCGGCGAGCAGGAAACCGGCGGCCAGCTGCACGACCGCCTGGCTGCGTTGGGGGCGCAGGTATTGTCCGACGGCCTGGGCCTGCTGCGCGCCGGCATCCGTCCGGTGGCGCAACCGCAGCCGGCTGAAGGCGTGACCTATGCGCATAAGCTGGACAAGGCGCAGGCGCGGCTGGATTGGGCGCAGCCGGCGCAGGAACTGGCGCGGCGCGTGCGGGCGTTCAACCCGTGGCCGGTGGCCGAGGCGATCCTGGCTGGCGAGCGCGTGCGACTGCATGGCGCAGTCGCGTTGGAGCTGGCGCATCAGCAGCCGCCCGGCAGCCTGCTGGCGGCCAGCAAGCAGGGCATCGACATCGCGTGCGGTCAGGGTGCGCTGCGGGTGCGGGTGCTCCAGCGCGAGGGGGGCAAGGCGATCACCGCCGCCGATTATCTCAACGCGCGGCGCGACCTGCTGGCGCTGCGCTGATGTCGGCCGAGACCTCAACCGCCGCCGGCATCGCCTCGCGCCTGGCCGCCGCACGCGTTCTGACCGCCGTGTTCGATCAGGGCCGCTCGCTGAAAGCCGAACTGGCTGCGACCTTGCCCGGTATCGGCGATCCGCGCGACCGCGCACTGGTGGAGGCGATCTGCTTTGCGGTGATCCGCCGTCGCCCGGCGTATGACGTCGCGCTGCGGCAATGGCTGGAACGGCCGCTGCCGCCCCGCGATGCAGAACTCAAGGCGCTGCTGATGGTCGGCTTCGCCCAGCTCGACGTGCTACAACTTCCCGCGCACGCGGCGTTGTCGGCCACCGTGGATGCATGCCGCGCGCTGGGCCGGCCACGTCAGGCCGGCATGGTCAACGCGATCTTGCGACGCGCCCAGCGCGAAGGGTTTCCGGCGGTATCGGATGATGCCGGCTGGCCGTCGTGGCTGCGCAAGCAGGTGCGCGCCGATTGGGGCGAGCGTGCAGAAGGCATTTTTATCGCGAGTGCGCAGATGGCGCCGATGTGGCTGCGTGTGCAGCATTCGCGGATCGACCCGGCGGCCTACGTCGCACGGCTGGCCGAACTGGGCATTAGCGCGCAGACAGACGTGGTGTTGCCGGATGCGGTGCGCCTGCACAGCGCCGTGCCGGTGAGCCAGTTGCCGGGCTTTGCCGACGGCGATGTTTCGGTGCAGGACGGCTCTGCGCAGCAGGTGGCCGATGCGCTGACGCTGGCGCCGTCGGCACGCGTGCTAGATGCCTGCGCCGCGCCGGGCGGCAAGGCGGCGCATCTGCTGGAACGCCATCCCGGGTTGCAGCTCGCCGCGCTTGATGTGGATGCGCGTCGCCTGGAGCGCGTGCAGCAGACCTTGCAGCGCAGCGTGCCGAGCGCACAGGTCGCATTGCAGGCAGCCGACGCCGCCGACACGGATGCATGGTGGGACGGCCAACCGTTCGATGCGGTGTTGCTGGATGCGCCCTGTTCGGCCACCGGCGTAGTGCGGCGTCAACCGGATGTGCTGCTGCACCGGCGTGCCGACGATATCGATGCATTGTGCGCGCTGCAGGCGCGGCTGCTGGATGCGACCTGGCGCACGCTGCGCCCGGGTGGGCAGTTGCTGTACACCACCTGCTCGCTGTTGGCGCGCGAGAACCAGACCCAGGTCGACGCATTCCTGCAACGCACCCCTGACGCACAGGCGCAGCCCCTGGGTGCGCAGTTCGGGCATGCAGCCGGGCCCGGGCGTCAGCGCTTTCCAGGCGAGCAGCACTGCGACGGATTTTTCTACGCGCTTTTGCTAAAAGCCTCCTGACCGCACGCGGCGTCCAGCGCTCCACTCTCCGCCTCCGACTGCCGCCCGACATGCTCAAGAACCGCGCTTCCAACGATGTCTGCTTGCTGGCCATGACCGCCGTGCTGTTGATCGGCGCGGGCTTGGGCTTGCGTGACCCATGGCCGGCGGACGAGCCGCGCTTTGCGCTGGTCGCCAAGCAGATGGTCTTGAGCGGCGACTGGTTGTTCCCGCATCGCGGCAATGAACTGTATTCGGACAAGCCACCGATGCTGATGTGGCTGCAGGCGCTGTTCTACACGCTGCTGGGCAACTGGCGGGTGGCGTTCCTGCTGCCGTCGCTGCTGGCCGCGCTGGGCACGCTGGCCTGCGTCTACGATCTGGGCCGACGCCTGTGGACCCGGCGCGTTGGCCTCTATGCGGCCTGGATGTTGTTGTTCACGCTGCACTTCACCTTTCAGGCCAAGAAGGCACAAATCGACCCGCTGGTGGTGTTCTGGATCACCTTGGCCAATTACGGACTGCTGCGCCATCTGCTGATCGGTCCGGCTTGGCGCTGGTGGACGCTAGGCTGGTTCGCCGCCGGTCTGGGTGTGATCACCAAGGTCGTGGGCATCATCGCGCTGCTGATGCTGATCCCGGCCGGGATGGCCGCGGCGCGCGGCTGGCCGGGTGTGCGCGTGCATGTGCGCGATCGGCGCTTTTGGTTGGGGCCGCTGTTCTTCTTCGTGGCGATCGCGTTGTGGTTCGTGCCGATGATGGTGACCGCGCTCACCGCCGGCCAGCCCGAATACCGTGTGTATCTCAACGACATCCTGCTGCGCCAGACCGCCAAGCGCTATGCCAGCTCCTGGGATCATGCGCAGCCGGTCTGGTACCACCTGCAAAGCATGGCCACGATGTGGCTGCCAACCATCCTGCTGCTGCCGTGGGCGATCCCCGCATGGCGACGCCGGCTCAAGCGGCGCGACCCGCGCTATCTGCTGCCGCTGGTCTGGTGGCTGCTGGTGCTGGTGTTCTTCACCATCCCCAGCGGCAAGCGCGATGTCTACATCCTGCCGGCGCTGCCGATGGTCTGCCTGGCGCTGGCGCCGCTGGTGCCCGGCCTGCTGCGTCGGGCTGGCGTGCAGCGGCTGCTGTTCGGATTCGGGCTCTTGCTGGCAGCGGTGTTCAGCGCGGGTGGTGCGGCGATGCTGATCGGGCATCCGGGCTTCGAGCAGAAGATCATGGACAGCCGCGGGGTGGGCAACGAGGCCACCGACCCGCTGGGCTGGCTGCTGCTCGCGGTAGGGACCTGGGGCATCGCCAGCCTGTTGCTGATGCGCATGCGCCGCTCCGCGTTCGCGGTGGTTTCGTTGCTGGGTGCGTGGTGGGTGGCGTTCGGGCTGGTCTGCTACCCCATCTTCAACGATTCCAGTTCGGCCGGCGCGGTGATGCGCCAGGCCGGGCGCCGCATCGGCCCGGATGCGCAACTCGGGCTGGTGGCATGGAAGGAGCAGAACCTGCTGATGGCCGACCGCCCGGCGCAGACCTTCGGCTTCAAGGTCCCGTGGGAAACGCAATTGCAGCGTGGCGTGGCCTGGCAGGCAGAACAACCTGGCCAGCGCTGGCTGATGGCGCAAGAGACCGCATTGCTGGCCTGCGTGGATCGTAGCCGCAGCCAGTTGGTGGGCGTGGCCAACCGCCGGCGCTGGTGGCTGGTGCCGGCCGACGCGGTGCGCGGCGAGTGCGTGGCCAGCTCCAGCGAGCGCGCGGTGGAAGCAAAGGAGCAGGGCAACCTGGACACCGAATGAGCCGTCGGACCCCACAAGTGCGCGCACGTGGCAGGCGTCATCGGCGCGGAAAGCATGCAACTGCCAGCAGCTGTCTAGCAGGGATTCATGCGTCGCATCGTTAGCTTGGCCGGCGTTGCCCAAGCCCGGCCACTGCGTTGCCTTACTTTTCCACCGATCTCTAGATGAATTCCTTGCCTACCCAACCTGCTTCGCTGTCGCCTTCTGCCCCGACGACCTCGCGGGCAGGCGTACGCATTGCCGAGCTGGGCGCCTTCGCATTGACTGCGCTGGTGGTCAGCATGCCGAGCGGGCTGCTGCCGTTCGGTCTGTGCCTGCTGCTGGGTTCGTTGGTGGGTGGGCGTCACCTGCGGGACGGCATTGCTGCGCGCGACTGGTCGTTGCGCGCAGTGGGCTGGCTGACGGTGGCGGTGATTGCAATATCGTTGCTGTCGATTGCCTTGTTCGAACACGGGCTGCGCGATGTGGGCAACCGCTCGCGCTTCCTGGTGCTGCCATGGGCGGCGCTGTGGGCGTATGCGTTGCAGCCGCGTCAGATATGGCTGTGGCGCGGCGCATTGGTCGGTGTATTCGCGGCCATGTTGATCGCGCTGCTGCAGGTGATGAATGGTGCCGGTCGCGCCGAAGGCTTCACCAACGCCATTGTGTTTGCCGACATCGCGCTGATGTTGTTGGTGGTGGGCGTGTTCTGCCGCCCGGATGGCAACGTGCGTTGGCTGTTGGGCGCGGCGATCGCGACCGTGGTGGTGATCGTGCTGAGCGGCAGCCGTGGGGTGTTGTTGTCACTGCTGGCGACGCTGGGCGTGCTGATCTGGGGTGCGCCTTGGCGTAGCGCACGCGTGCGCTTGCTGACCTTCATCGGCGGCCCGGTGCTGGCGGTGGGTGTCGCACTCAGCGTGCCGGCCCTGACCGACCAGATGCGCCTGGGCGAATTACAGAGCGACCTGCAACGTTATGAAGTGGGCGACACCGATTCGTCGGCTGGTGCACGTATCGAACGCCTGCATGTGGCTTGGGACACCCTGAAGGCGCATCCGTTGACCGGTGTGGGCGTTGGTCGTTTCGACGATGCGATGCACGACCTGCCAGCCTGTGCCGCCGACCCGTCGTTGTTCCGTTGCCAGTTGGGGCACGCGCACAACGATCTGGCCGAATGGAGTGCCACCCAGGGCGTGCCCGGCCTGTTGCTGCTGATCGCCGTCTACGGCGTGCCGCTGTGGGTGTTTGCGCGACTGCATCGGCGCAGCGGGCAGCAGCAGTTTCGCGGCCCGGCGGCGGCCGGGGTGATGCTCGTGATCAGTTATGCCTTGTGCGGGCTGACCCAATCGATGTTCGCGCACCAGGTGGCGGCGAGCTTCTACACGGCCATGGTCGGCGTGCTGGTGGGTCTGGCGGCGCGGCAGGCGCAACAGACCGAGCTGAGTGTGGCGAGCAGCCGGTAGCGGCGGATGATCCATCCGCTGCATGTTGCGCATGCGCGAGCGGCATACGCTTCGAGTGGCTGATCAACGACATGCGCAGAAGCAGAATGTGCAGCCATTGCTGACGCGGCGTGCGTCACTTGGACAGGCCGGTCTCCATGCAGCGTTCGCGCCGTTCGTAGTCGCGGCACGGCCGCGCTCGACGGCTTTATCCGAACTTACTCGCTGCGCTGATCCGTGGCACGTGCTGGGTCCTGCACTGGCTGGTTGTGCTGCAGTAGCCACAACATGATGGTCTTCTGGCGTACGTAGTTGGCGCGCACGTAGGCGTAGATCAGTCCATGCCAGCCATCGCGAAAGCCGCCGCGCAACAGATAGCCGCGCCAGAAGCGCCAGGCCGGTGCCAGCACCAGCTTGCTCCAGGTGGCGCGTTTGCCGCGTGCGTGTTCGTGTTCGGCCATCATCTGCGCGTAGCGCTGGGTTTTGGCCAGTTGCTGCATCAGCGAGCGGTACGGGTAATGGATCAGATCGCCCGCCAGTGTCGCCACGGCGCCATCCACGCTGGCCGCCTCGTGGATCTCGCGCTTGCCGCGCCAGCCGCCGCGGCGACGATCGAACAAGCGCAGCACCCGGTCCGGATATGCATTGCCGTGGCGCAGGAAGCGGCCGAAGTAGTCGGACAGGCGGGCGAAGCGGTAACCGGCAGCAGTGGTGAAGCCGGCATCGCGCGCAGCGATGATCGAGGCGCGCAGGGCATCGCTGACGCGTTCGTCGGCGTCCAGGCACAACACCCAGTCGTGGCTGGCCTGTGCCACGCAGAATGCCTTCTGGCTGCGATAGCCGTCGAAGGCGCGCTGCAGCACGCGCGCGCCGTGTGCGCTGGCGATGGCAGCAGTGGCATCGGTCGAGCCGGAGTCCACCACCACGATCTCGTCGCAGAACGCCAGCGAGGTCAGACAGTTGCGTAGGCGATCGGCCTCGTTGAACGCGATAATGCAGGCGCTGATGCGAGGCCGTTCGTTGGGTGCGGTCGAAGAGGACATGTGATGGCCGAGTACCTGCTGTTCGCAACGGAGCGTTACGCGCTGCCTATTCTGGCGCCATTGGCGCAGGCATTACAGGCCTGCGGGCATGCGGTGTCGGCCTGGTTCGAAGGCGGTGCGCACGGGCTGGCGCTGCCCGGCGTGCGTGAGGTCGGCCTGCGCGATGCGCTGGTGTTGCGCCCGCGGGCGGTCTTCAGCGCGGCCAACTGGGTGCCGCCGTTTGTGTCGGGCGCGAAAGTGCAGCTGTTCCACGGTTTCAATGTGCAAAAGCGCGAGGACAACCGCGGCCATTTCCGCGTGCGGGGTTTGTTCGATCTGTATTGCACGCAAGGCCCGGCCACCACCGCGCCGTTCCGCGCGCTGGCGCAGCGCGAGGGCCATTTTGCGGTGTTGGAAACCGGCTGGCCCAAGCTCGACCCGGTCTTTCGCGACGATGGTGGGCGCAGCGCCGCCCTGCGCGCGCCAGCGAACGGGCGGCCGGTGATCCTGTTCGGCTCCACCTTCACCGAGCGGCTGAGCGCGGCGCCTGCGCTCTTGGATGAAATCGCCGCCGACATCGCGCGCGGTGCGCATTACTGGCTGCTGACCTTGCACCCGAAATGCGCTCCGGCGTTGTTCGATCGCTATCGCGCACTGGCAGGCGCCAACGCACGCTTCATCGAGCCCGAAGAAGTCATGGCGGCGCAGCGTGCGGCCGAGGTATTGCTCTCGGATACCTCATCGATCGTGTCCGAGTTCGTGGTGCAGCACAAACCGGTGGTGACCTTTCGCAACCGCGTGCCGCAGCCGCACATGCTCGACTTCCAACAGGCCGAGCAGTTGCCGCAGCAGCTGGTGCGCGCGCTGGCGCCGGATGCGGCATTGCGCAGCGCACTTGCCAGCTACGCAGATGCGATTCACCCGTATCGCGACGGGCAGTCTTCCGAGCGGGTGATCGCCGCGACCGAAGACTTCATCGCCGGCAAGCTCGGCGGACTGCGCCGCAAACCGCTGGGTGCGGTGTGGCGTGGGTTGCAGATCCGTCGCGAGTTGGGCTACTGGGGACCGGCGCAACGCTGAGCACGATCCGCCGTATCGAGCGCGGGGGTGATGATCGGCGACGCCTTGCCGAACGTGGTCGTCGTCATTGAATTGAGCAGTGCAATCGCTCGCGTTGCCAAAGCCGCTCAGCACCACGGCTGATCGCCGATGTTGAGCAGTGCAACGACTGATCGCTAATGTTGATCACCAGCGCAACTTGCGCCGCGCCAACGCAGCACCGAGTTGCGCCTGCAATGCCTGCGCCTGGGCAAACGGCACAAACCGCAGACGCAATGCCGGGCCGGTGGCACTGGCGCCGGCCGTATCCAGCCACAGCGTGGCGGTGCCGGTCAGCCGATCCAGCGGCGAGCGTTGCAGTTGCAACGCCTGCAGCTTGTCCAGCTCGGCCACTCGCCACCAGCGCTTCCACCAGCCACCGCGCACCGCAACGAAGCGCGCATCTACTGCATACGCCATGCGTTGCACCTGGCGCTGCGCCTTGAATGCGCTCCACGGCAGCCACGCCAGCAACCACAAGGCCTGGCTGCCGAACTGCCACGCCAGGCCCGCCACCAGCGGCAGCAGCACCAGCGCCGTTGGCAGACTCAATCGCCACCAGCAATGCGTGGCGATCGACTGCCATTGCGCCGGCGGCCATGCGATACCGGGCAGCAGGCGCTGCAGCAATGCATCGCAGTGCTGCGGGTCGGCAATGGGGGCGAGCTCCTTCAGAGCGCTGCCTTCGTTATCGGCGGTGCCGGCCACTGCGGTGTCCACCCGCAACTGGCGACGACCGAACAGACGGTGCAGCAGGCCTTCGTACAACGTCCACGACTGGATCCGCCGCAATGCCACGCTGCTGCGGATCCGCGTCAGCAGCCCGCGCTCTACGGTGAGGCGGCGCTCGGATTCGCTCAGGTGGAAGCCGTGATACTGCGTCACCGCCAAGGCCACCGACAGCGCGCGCATTGCCAACAAAACAGCCAGCGTGGCAATCGTCACCAGCGTTGCCGTGACCGCGACACCGGGATGGATCTGGCTGACGTAGCGATACGCCAGTTCGCCGTTGTGCTCGACGAAGGTGGACACCGTGCGGCGCGGAATCATCTGGTAGATCACGCCGAAGCTGGCGGCCACCACCACCATGCCACGATTGGAGATCAGCCCCAGCCGGATCACCTCGGCCATCGGCAGGCGCAATAAGCTGCCGCTGTCTTCGTCGATCTGCGGCGCGGTGGCGTCTGCGCCCGTCGCTCGGCGACGGATCAGATCTTCCAGCGC
This sequence comes from Xanthomonas oryzae pv. oryzae, assembly GCF_004136375.1. Classification (NCBI taxonomy): domain Bacteria; kingdom Pseudomonadati; phylum Pseudomonadota; class Gammaproteobacteria; order Lysobacterales; family Lysobacteraceae; genus Xanthomonas; species Xanthomonas oryzae. The sequence continues at coordinate 4,501,154 of NZ_CP031697.1, read as the reverse complement.
CAGCGCCTGATCCAAACGCAGCACGCGCATCTCCGCTTCCGGCTTGTGGCCGCCGGCCGATTCCAGGCGGACCTCGGCCACGCCGGCCAGGCGGTGCAGCAGCGATTGATGCACCACCACGTTATGGATGCGCGCAAACGGAATATCGCGTCGGCAGCGTTCCAGCAGACCACTGCCAATCGCCACGCCATCGCTGCCGATCCGGTAGCGGTAGGTGACGTAGCGCAGCACCGAAATCGCCACCAGCACCGCAACCACCACCCCGGTGGCGATCTGGTCGGCAAAATCGCTCCTGCCCTCGCGGCTGCCGAACAGGACCAGCGCGGCGAGCGGAATCAGGAACTGACGGATCTGTTGCAGCAACACGAACACCCACGACAACGGATGCAGGCGCTGCTCGTCGTTGCCGGGGTGCTCGATGGCGCTCATAGCGCGTCGTCGTCGTGATCGAGCTGGCGGGCCAGGCGATCACGCAGGCGTTCGGCATCGTCCTGATCCAGCCCAGACAGCGCCACGGCATTGAGGCGGCTGCCGGCGGTATGCACCACCAGCGTGGTCAGGCGGGTAGCGCGTTCGATCGGCCCGCGGCGCAGGTCCACGTGCTGCACGCGCGAGATCGGAACGCGCGTATCGCTTTGCCACAGATGTCCCCGCTGTAGCGCCAGACCATGCTGATCGAGCTTCCAGTGCGTCAGTCGGTGCCGTTTGACTGCAAACCAGGCGCCGAGCAGGGCGATGAGCGCAGTTACGCCCAGCACCGCCGGCCACTGATGCCAGGCGTGCAGCCAGGCAACCGTGACGCCGCCTGCGATCAGGCCCGCACATCCGCCGCCGAGCGTGCCGTTGACCGCCGCCACATACGCACCGCGTCGCGGCAGCGACTGCCACTGCCACTGGCTCGCGGCTGGCGGTTCTGCCGAATCAGGCTCGACGATGACAGCGGGGTGCGGCGGTGGAGCGTCGTGCACGAGGTTAGCCTGCAGAAGCGGTTCGCAAGCATAGCTGGCCGCCGAGCCGACCACAGGCACACTCGCGCCGGACGCGCTACTGCGCGGCCAGGATCAACGCATCCACATCCAGCGCATGGCCTGCGCGTGCGGCCTTGGTGCGCAGGTACTGCTCGTTTTCCGCGGTGATGTCGCCGGTGATTGCGATGCGGTCTTCGACCGCAATACCTGCCGCGCGCAGGCGCTCGGCCTTGGCCGGGTTATTGGTCAACAGCCGGATCCGGCCAATGCCCAGCCCTTGCAGCATCGCCACCGCACTGCCGTAGCGGCGCTCGTCCGGGCCGAAGCCCAGCTGCGCGTCGGCATCGATCGTGTCCAGGCCAGCATGCTGATAGCCGTAGGCGCGCATCTTGGCGGCGATGCCGGTGCCGCGGCCTTCCTGATCCAGGTACAGCAGCACACCGCCGCCGAGTTCTTTCAGCTTGGCCAGGCCGTGTCGCAGCTGGTCGCCGCAATCGCATTTGAGCGAGCCGAACAGGTCGCCGGTCAGGCACGACGAATGCACACGCACCGGCACGGCACTCATGAGGTCCGGCTGGCCGACCAAGATGGCCAGCTGGTCGCGCTGCGCCACGCCGCCGCGGAACACCACGAATTCGCTCATGCCCAGGCCGCGTAACGGCACCGGGGTGCGGGTCACCAACTCGTAGCCGGCGGCCGCGGACGTGGCGCAGCCGCGGCTCAAATCGCCCAGTGCCAGCGACTGGCAGCCGGCGAACGCGGCATGGTCGTGCACATCGCGCAGTTCCACCGCCAGCAGTGCCGGCAGCAGTAGGCCAAGCCGTGCGATCTCCACGCCACCGGCATCCAGCGCATCGCCGGCCGTCCACTGCGTGGGCACCGTTGTGTCGCGCAGGTAGGCCAGCGCGGCGATCTGGTCGTAGCTGTGATCGCTCAAGCGCACGCGCGCGCCCTGCGGCGCGCGCAAGCCCAGCACCTGGGCGCGGGTGGGCGTCACGAACAGATAGTGGCGGGCCTGCGCGGCGCGGGCGAAGGCGGTGTGCGACTGCGCCGTGCTGCTATCCAGTGCCAGCACCGCACGCGCCTGCCCATCTGCCGCCGTCAGCAGCACCGGGCGCCCGGCACGCAGCTCGGAGGCGGCGCGCTCGCAGCGGATGGCCGCCGGGTCGCCGAAGCTCTGCGCGCTGGGGGAGGGGATGGGCCTGCTCATTCACGACTCCAAATGGGGGCTGCCACGGCCGCTTCAAGGCGGACGCCGCCGCGGTCACTGCATGATGGCGTCTGCCCATTGTCGCGCGCCTGGCAACAGGCAGTCGCCACGACCGGGTAGAACGCTGCATCCAGCCGCTGCCGATTGAGTGGTGCGGCATGTGCCGATTGGTTGCCCGTGTCCCGCGTCGTTCAGCGCCTGGCAATGCTTTAATCGGGCGACCTCCACGTTTATCGGGCCCCATGCACATTGTCGATTGCAGTCAAGCGCGCCACGCCAGCGCCATTCTGGACATCTTCAACGAAGCCATCGCCACTTCCAATGCGCTGTACGACTACCGGCCACGGCCGCCGGAGAGCATGGTCGGCTGGTTCGCCACCAAACAGGCGGGCGGCTTTCCGGTGATTGGCGTGGAGGACGCCGACGGCACCCTGATGGGCTTTGCCAGCTACGGCACCTTTCGCGCCTGGCCGGCGTTCAAGTACAGCGTCGAGCATTCGATCTACGTGCACTGCGATCATCGCGGCAAGGGTCTGGGGCGCTTGTTGCTGCAAGCCTTGATCGCAGCGGCGCAAGCGCGCGGCGTGCATGTGCTGGTGGGCGGCATCGATGCCAGCAACCAGGCCAGCATCGCCTTGCACGAACAGTTCGGCTTCACCCATGCCGGCACCGTGCGCGAGGCCGGTTTCAAGTTCGGGCGCTGGCTGGACCTGGCGTTTTATCAACGCATTCTGGCCACGCCTGCGGATCCGCACGACGACTAGGTGCGGTTACCAAGACGACTGCGCAGGTGCCAGGCGGGCGCGGCCGGTGCTCGGAATCGGCATGTACCGCTCGTACACTGCGGTTCTGAGCGCGCCGTGCGCACCTACTTGACGACTGCTCGTGACGCCTGGGTCGCATCCCCAACTGCGTTTGAACCAACAGGCAGGGCGGAGCAACGAGGCCGCTGTGGCGCTGCACTCAATGCGGATGCCGCTCGGTCGCATACGGGTTGGCCTCGCCGCTGCCCGGCGGGCGCAGGGTGTAGCGCTTGTAAGTCCACTGGTATTGCGCCGGGTCGCGCCGGGCGATCTGTTCGATGCCGGCGTTGAGCGCGCTGGCTGCGCGTACCGGATCCGCATCGGCCACCGCGGGGTCGGCCGGTTGCACATGCAGCGCGAATTGCAGGTCGTCGCCAGCGCGTTCGCACCAGCCGTACAGCACGATCGCCCCGGTCCGCTCGGCCAGCCGGTTGACCAAGGTCATGGTCAAGGCCGGAATGCCGAAGAACGGCGCGAACACGCCATCGCCCATCTTCGGTTGCTGGTCGGGCAGGATGCCGACCGCGCCGCCGTCCTTGAGCACCTTGAACAACTGCCGCACCGCCGGGCCTTCGGCACGCACCTGGCGCACGTTGTCGCCGCCGCGCGCCAGGTGCAGGAAACCGTCCACCGCCTCGGACTCCGGCGGCCGGTAGACAATCGCGATGGGCCCACGCTCGGACAGCCACTGGTTGAGCAGTTCCCAGTTGCCGAAATGCGGCGCCGCCACGATGACTCCACGCCCGGAGGCCAGTGCGGCGTCGTAGAGCTCCTGGCCGTTGCGCTGCAGGCGGGCCAGATTCTCCGCTGGCGGGTGGGTCCAGGTGCGCAGCACTTCCAGCGTCTGCCGCGCGGTCGATTGCAGGATCTTGGCGTGCAACTGCGCGCGCTGCTCGGCGCTCAATTCCGGATACGCCAGTTCCAGATTGCGGCGCGCCACGCGTGATTCGCGTGCATTGAGCTTGCGCCAGCTCCAGGCCAGCCTGTCGGCCAGGCGCTTGAGCAGCGGCCACGGCAGGCGGCCCACGGTGGCGGCGGTGGCGTACAACAGGCGAGCGCGAACGTCAGGTGTCATTCGCGCAATTCTAAACAGCGCGGCCGGCGAAGACCCGCGCGTGACAGTGCCGGCAGCGCTGGGCATGCTGCGCGGAACAGTTTGCTGCCAGAGAATGCCCATGCTTGCACTGATCCAGCGCGTCACCCGCGCCAGCGTCACGGTCGATGACCGGATCGTCGGGCAGATCGGCCCCGGGCTGCTGGCGCTGATCGGCGTGGAGCCCGGCGACCGCGACGCGCAAACCCGGCGCCTGGCCGAGCGCCTGCTCAGCTACCGCGTCTTCAGCGACGACGCCGGCAAGATGAATCGCTCACTCACCGACACCAACGGCGGCCTGCTGCTGGTGAGCCAGTTCACCCTGGCCGCGGACACCAGCTCTGGCAACCGCCCAGGCTTCAGCACCGCGGCACCGCCCGAAGAGGCTGAACGGGCGTTCAATCAATTGGTGGACATTTGTCGCGAAAAACATCGCGGCGGGGTGGAAACGGGGCGCTTCGGTGCCCATATGGTTGTCGACCTGGTCAACGATGGCCCGGTGACCTTTCTTCTCAGACCCTAGAGACACTACGTCCACCAGCGGTCCCGTCTTGAATCCGGCAGACCGGGCTTCACGCTGGTATAATGATAGGTTCTCTTTCCAATCTCAAAGCCGGTGGCGCGAGCACTCATGGCCAACGAACGTCCTGCCCAGCAATCCGACATCAAGCTACTGATCAGCAAGGGCCTGGAACAGGGCTATCTGACCTACGCCGAAGTCAATGACCATCTGCCCGACGACCTCGTCGACCCGGAGCAGATCGAAGACATCATCAGCATGATCAACGGCATGGGCATCGATGTCCATGAAGTTGCACCCGATGCCGAAACCCTCTTGCTCAACGATGGCAACACCGGCAACCGCGAGGTTGACGACACCGCCGCCGAAGAAGCTGCCGCCGCGCTGACCGCGCTCGACACCGAAGGTGGCCGCACCACCGACCCGGTGCGCATGTACATGCGCGAAATGGGCACCGTCGAGCTGCTGACCCGCGAAGGCGAAATCGCCATCGCCAAGCGCATCGAAGAAGGCCTGAGCCAGGTCCAGGCAGCATTGGGCGTGTTCCCGCTGTCGACCGAAATGCTGCTGGCCGATTACGAAGCGCACAAGGAAGGCAAGAAGCGTCTGGCCGAGATCGTGGTCGGCTTCAACGACCTGATCGAAGAAGCCGACGCCGCCGCCGCCGCGCTGGCTGCCGCTGGTCCCGTCGCTGTCGACGAGGATGCGCTGGATGAAGACGACGACGAAGACGGCGATGACGCCGCCGCCGAAGAAGAGGTCGGCCCGACCGGTCCGGACCCGGTTGAAGTCGCCACGCGCATGCAGAACCTGGCCAACGAATACGCCAAGTTCAAGAAGGTCTATGCCAAGAACGGCGCCGAGCACAAGCTGGTGGTCAAGGCGCGCGAAGACATGGCCGCCATCTTCACCACGCTCAAGCTGCCGCTGCCGCTGACCGACGCGCTGGTCACCCAGCTGCGTGGCGTGGTCAACGGCATCAAGGACCACGAGCGCAAGGTGCTGCACCTGGCCACCACCGTGGCCCGCATGCCGCGCAAGGATTTCATCCGCTCCTGGGAAGGCAATCAGACCAACCTAGAATGGGTGGAAGATGCACTCAAGCGCAAGCAGAAGTGGTCGTCGGCGCTGCGCGACGTCAAGGATCAGATCATCTCCGAGCAGCAGGGCTCGATGGAGATGGAAAAGGCCAGCTATCTGACGCTGGGCGAGATCAAAGAGATCAGCCGTGCGATGGCCTATGGCGAAGCCAAGGCGCGCAAGGCCAAGAAGGAAATGGTCGAAGCCAACCTGCGTCTGGTGATCTCGATTGCCAAGAAGTACACCAACCGCGGCCTGCAGTTCCTCGACCTGATCCAGGAAGGCAACATCGGCCTGATGAAGGCCGTGGACAAGTTCGAATACCGTCGCGGTTACAAGTTCTCGACGTATGCAACGTGGTGGATCCGTCAGGCCATCACCCGTTCGATCGCCGATCAGGCGCGCACCATCCGTATCCCGGTGCACATGATCGAAACGATCAACAAGCTGAACCGCATTTCCCGCCAGATGCTCCAGCAGTTTGGCCGCGAGGCGACGCCGGAGGAATTGGCCAAGGAAATGGACATGCCCGAGGACAAGATTCGCAAGGTGATGAAAATCGCCAAGGAGCCGATCTCGATGGAAACCCCGATCGGCGACGACGAGGATTCGCATCTGGGCGACTTCATCGAGGACACCAATGTGGAGTCCCCGATCGACAACACCACCAACATCAATCTCTCCGAGACGGTGCGTGACGTGTTGGCCGGCCTCACCCCGCGCGAGGCCAAGGTGCTGCGCATGCGCTTCGGTATCGATATGAACACCGATCACACGTTGGAAGAGGTCGGTAAGCAGTTCGATGTCACCCGCGAGCGGATTCGTCAGATAGAGGCCAAGGCATTGCGCAAGCTGCGTCACCCGAGCCGCTCGGAACAGCTGCGCTCGTTCCTGGATATCGACTGATACCTCAGTCGTACCCGTGCAGTGATCACAAAGCAGCCCCGCTCATGCGGGGCTGTTGTGTTGTGGCCCAGGCAGTTGGCTATGCTTGGCCCTAGGCTGCAGCGGCGTGCAATGCACCGCGAACCGGTGAGGTGGGCATCGAGGCGTTCACGCAATGGAGACGAAGCCACACGGTCACGCAACATTAAACAGATGTTTCTGCAAACCTCACGTCACGTTCTGACCACGACTTCTACGTTGGCGGACGAATGGAAACGGGATCGTCTTATGAGTAGGCAACGCCGCTTCGAAACCACCACGTACCACGAGCACGAGATCCGCGTACGCGTCGAGCAGGCTTCCCCGGATGCCAACTGGACGCTATGGGTGGACGTGTACGCGCTCGGCGGTAGGCGTCAGCCACGCATCGCCGGTCGCGGGCCGGGCTATGAGACGTATCAGGAGGCCATCGCGCACGGATTTCGTGCGGGTCGCCAGCTGGTCGATGGGCAGTTCGAGACGACGGATGCCTGAGACACGGGGATTGGGGATGGGTGATTCGGGATTGCTAGGTTCTGCTGGCTGTTTCTAGGCCGCGTTTCCCAACGTCACCCGCGCGTTACCGCGATCATCGTGCCCGCCACAGTGTAGTGAGTGCCATGATTGCGCCAACGGCTCCCAGCGGTCACGCACACATGGCGCTGCTGGCGCTGTGATCGACCGTTGACCAGGCCAGCTTCGGCATCGCCAAGCTCCACTCCGTGCTGCAATCTGCTCGGGTGCACCGGTCGGTAAAAGGCGTCTGCAGAGCGGCGGCGAGACGGAACTCTGAAATCTGATACGCAACGCTCAGCCACCGCTGGGCTTTTTTGTCGTGGGTGCCGATGCACGAGCGCGCGGTCAAGCATGGATCGCTGCGCGCACCGGCCGCCTAGCAGACAGGGTGACGCGCAGACAGGTAAACTTTCGCGTCCGCTGCACGGCCCGACATGCTCGCCATCTCGCTGCCAGACATACGGGCCTATAGCTCAACGGTTAGAGCAGAGGACTCATAATCCTTTGGTTGAAGGTTCGAATCCTTCTGGGCCCACCAATAAAAACAGGCACTTGGACGCGAGTCGAAGTGCCTGTTTTGTGGGCTTGGGAAAATTGTTGGGAAAATTCAGCGCCGTCGTGGAGGTTTCACGACCGGTAACTCGTGGTCGTAACGATCTGTCATCGACGACGAGACGTGCCCAGCTGCATCTTGCTTATCGCCTCGATTGCCCTCGGTGTCGGTAACGCCCCGATGCTTCAAACCATGTAGTGAGAAGCGCTCCTCAGACTTGATCACGCCATCGCGTATTGCCGCAGGGATGAATCGCTGCCATGCGCTGTCGAGTGACGACTTGACAATCGGATTGCCGGTCTGCTCAATGAGGAAGAAGCGTTCTTCCGGCTTCATTGGTATCGGAAAGTTGCGGCCAGGCTTGTTGCAGATTTCTGATCGGCGAGCCAGCAACGCCTCCCATGCTTCCGTCATGTGGGCGTCCCACGTGGTGAGTGTGTCGCGCGATCCCTTTCTACGTGACGCGTGCACGCCGTGTTCTAGCCGATGTGCGTCAGTGAGTGAGCAAACTTCGATACCGCGCAGCCTGGCGCTGTATGCCAGCACCATGACTGGGGGGAGATAGCTGGGAAAGCTACCTTTGGTGTGAGGCTTTAAAGCGCCGCGCTCGCGGGCGAACTGTAGAACAGCCTCGAACGCATCAGGCGTAGGCATCCTGAAGGCCTTAGCCTCCTTCGCCTGGAGAACACCAATTGCAGGATTCTCCTTGCAGTAGCCATGGCGCACCCCCCACGCGAGTGTTCGCCGGAGGTAGCGATACAGATGATTGGCCTTGCTAGGCGTTGGAGGAAGCGCCTGCTGCAGGCGAGTAGCCGGTCTCCCGTTTGCAAAGGTCTCAAGCAGCCGCTGCACCACGGGCGTAGTGATGTGTTCCAACTGCACACCACCGAGCTTGGACCCATCCTTGCGGACATAGTTGGCAAGCGTATCAGCGTAGCGTCGGTAATCCTTCTGCGTGTCATGCTGTAGTTCCTTAAATTCGCTCGCTTCGTGGAAACGGTCGAAGAGGTAACGCAGCGTGCCACGCACGTCCCCTCGTAGTCGAGATTCTGCGATTGCATGGAGTTCAGAGAGACGAGCACTTCGAAAGGCGACCGTACGCTTCACTTGTCGGCCACCGTCCGGATGGTCTTCATGCATGTACCAGCGGCCGTTCTCCCAGTAGATGCCTTTAGGGAGCGCCTCCTGCTCGATGTGACCTGGAATATTCGGGTTGAACCTCCGTTTACGTCCCCGCGCCATCAGATGAGATCCTCGTCTTGGTGCTGTTCTTGATTTGCTGCAGTGACAAGGCCAAGAGATGCGTTTATCGCATCCAACGTTGTCCATATGCGGCCGCGCCTGTCGTACTGGTAGCGAATGCCTGTCCGATCAGCCCACCTGACCACGGACGCTACCTGCGGCCTGGGTCCGTCAGGAGCATAGATACGCTGCAGATCCTCGAAGTGCAGGATTCGCTCGGTCATAGCAGCTGCTCCTGCTGCCATTGACGGCGGGTCTTCCATTGCTGCCGCATCTCGTCGCGCAGATCCTGTGCCGCCTGGGCGCCGCGCTTGGCGGCGATCATCTGCTGCAGGAGACTCACCGACCTGGCGTCGGTGTAGCCCTGCTGCAGCCAATGGCGCGCCTCGCATTGGAGCCTGTGTACTTCCATTGCCTCATCGCTCATTGGCTGGTGCCTCCGCGCAGGCGTAGGCCCAGCTGCACCACGTTGCTGTCTGCCGGCGCTGCCTGGCGAGGCACGCGGATGCGATGCATCCGCTTCCATTCGGCCAGTGCCTGGTCGAACGCGGCGTGCTTCTTGGTGCGACCACATGGGCACTCAATAACGTGCCCGCCGCCGGCCTGCAGGCGGCGGCCGTCCGCGATGTGCCGGCCAGCATGTCCATCCCTGTAGGCGGGCAGCGGCTCAGGGTGCGAGATCTCGCGCTGTGTCATGCGGGGTTTTCCTCCGTTGCCCCCGCGCCGTTTCCGATCGCTCGCTCTGCCTGCCGTAGGTGCGCAATGCTGTCTTCATCGATCCGATCGAGCGCCTGCGCGATGGTGTAATCCATGTCCGCGAGCCAGTCGTGCCGGTTGAGCACTAGGGCAGCGGTCAATGCCTCCCCAGTGGACAGCGGACCGGGGTCGTCGTAGGCCTGCGCTGCGCGGGACACAGCAATGACGCGGTCAAGGTTCATCGCGGCATCCTCCACGCTGCACCGACCGGCACACACGCCTCGGCGATCGCAACCGTCTGGATGCGCATTCGCTGTGCCGTGCGTTCAGCCAGCGCCTTGTCGTTGGCGAGCATGAGCACGTCGTTCTGGCTCAGCTGCCAGTCCTAGCCTTTGCGTTGCAGTCGCTCATCCAACTCGACCACGCGCTTGAGGCCGCAGGCCTGGCAGATCGCCTCGGCGTTTAGCGTCTTGCCGCTGGCCATCGGTCCATAAACCAAGATTGACTCAGCCATGGGCTACCACCCGACGCACGGCCATAGCCCGACGACGACGCAAGCGTTGCGGAATCTGTCCCACTGCCAGCCCGACATGTGCAGTCCTTGCCGGGCGAGAGATCCATAGGCGGTAGAGCAACGCGCCGCCGATCGTTGGGGCCGACGTCCCCCCAAGTTTGAGTAGCACCTCAGTTTGCAATCCAATTCCCTATCCCGAGGAGATTGGACGTGAAGAAGCGCTTTTCCGAAGAGCAGATCATCGGCTTCCTGCGCGAAGCCGAGGCCGGCATGCCGATCAGACCTGTGCCGACGGCATGGCTTCAGTGAGGCTTCCTACTACCTGTGGCGCAGCAAGTTCGGCGGCATGAGCGTGCCCGATGCCAAGCGGTTCAAGGACCTGGAGGCCGAGAACACGCGACTGAAGAAGTTGCTGGCCGAGCAGGTGTTTCAGAACGACCTGATCAAGGATGCGCTGCAAAAACAATGGTGAGCGCACCGGCGCGTCGTACGCTGGTGCGCGAGTGGATCGAAGGTGGCGCCAGCGAGCGCTGCGCCCTGGCAGCGATCGGCATGAGCGCCAGTGCGCTGCGCTATCGCCCGGGCGAGGACCGCAACGTTGAGTTGCGCGAGCGCATCCTTGCGTTGGCGCATCGCCATCGCCGCTATGGCGTGGGGATGATCTCTCTCAAGCTGCGGCAGGAAGGGCGTCTCGTGAACTATAAGCGGGTGGAGCGGCTGTATTGCGAGCAGCAGCTGCAAGTCCGGCGCCGCACGCGTAAAAAGGTGCCGGTAGGCGAGCGTGCACCGTTGCTGCGGCCCACCAAGGCCAACCCGGTGTGATCCATGGACGTCGTGTTCGACCGCACCGCCGAAGGCAGGGCAATCAAATGCCTGGTGATCGTGGACGACACAACCCACGAAGCGGTCGCCATCGACGTGGAGCGTGCGATCTCGGGACACGGCGTTGTGCGCGTGCTGGATCGGTTGGCACACAGTCGTGGCCTGCCGAAGATGATCCGCACCGACAACGGCAAGGAGTTCTGTGGCAAGGCCATGGTCGCCTGGGCGCATGCCAATGGTGTGCAGCTACGCCAGATCCAGCCTGGCAAGCCGAACCAGAATGCCTACGTCGAATCCTTCAACGGCCGGCTACGCGACGAATGCCTCAACGAACACTGGTTCCCAACGCTGCTGCATGCGCGCACCGAGATCGAACGCTGGCGCCGCGAATACAACGAACACCGCCCCAAAAAAACAATCGGCGCAATGACGCCGGCGGCCTATGCCCAGCAGTTGGCCAATAGCGATATCATCACCCCCGGACTCTAAACCCGACTGCTACTCAGGATGGGGGACATCGCAGGCGGGCGGATCCTCGATCCGTTCGCAGGCAGCGGCACGACGCTTGTGGCGGCCGAACTGGAAGGCTACCGCTGGACCGTTGTGGAGATGACGCAGCACTACGCCGAAATCGCGCGGGAACGCTTGGCCGTGCTTTGAGCCAGCGCCGGCGGCGAGTGCATCGCCGCCGGTGCCACATTGTGACGTGCATCTGGAAAATGTCGGGCGGGCTGATCCATTATCGGCCATCACCCGATATGGAGATTTGCGGTATGGAGCGGTGTCCCAACCAGCCCTCATGGTTCGCGTATTACAAGGAAAACATGGCTCTCTTGAATTTCAAGTGGGTTGCCGGGCATGCGGGTTGAACGTTTGGAAGTCCAGCTTGCCGGCAATCAGGAAGATGACGGTCTTGATGGTGGACAGGCGTTTGAAGCCGCGAGCTCTGCGCTTGGCGGACTGGAACAGGCCATTGATGGCTTCAAGGAAGCCGTTGGTCTGACGGGTCTGCGCCCAGGCGACGATGCCGTCCATGTGGCGGCGCACGAGGGCTGCGACTTCCTTCATCGCCTCGACCTTGGATCGCATCACGCAGACGCACCAGTGCTTGAGCATCTCGCGCATCACGTTGATCTGCTTTCGGTCAAGCGCCTCGCGCAACTGCTCCTTGTAGAGCCACGCGCGGGCCGTCCGTGTGAGCTTGGGTGCCGTGATCAGCCCGTGCAATGCTGCGCCGGCCGTCGGTTTGAGGCTGAAGACATCCTTGAGCAGCGTCCAGCGCATGCCCTTGAGGGACTTCTCGGTGCGCTGCTCGATGCGCCTGGTTTTGTCCACGGCCGCGTTCGCATGTCCGACAACGTGGAACTTGTCGAAGGTGATCTGCGCGTTGGGCAACTGGTCGCTTACGCCCTTGATGAACGCGGGCGACATGTCGATGCTCACCGAGGTGATCTGTTCGGGAGGGCAGCCATGAGCTGCCAGATCGTCAGCCAGCGCCTTCACGGCTTTGGCGTCCCGCCCCTCAGTCACGAAGATCACGCGTCGCGCCTGGGCATCGGCAGCCAAGGTCACATAGTCGTGGCCGCGAGCGCGCGACGTCTCGTCGATGGCCAGCGACGTGACGTCGCTGAAGTCGGCCTGCTCCAGGGCCATCTCGACATAGCGGTTGCACACCTGCATGCACCGGTACGCCGACTCGCCCACGATGCGCGCAACGGCCGCGAACGGCATTTGCTGCGACAACATCAGCACCAGCGCCTCGAACAACAGCGTGAAGCCCGACAACCGCCCAGCGAAGTCCGGCTCGACCAGGCGAACCGATCCGTCCCCAAGCTTCACACGCGGCGTGCGAACCTTCAGGTAGCACTCGTGCTGGAAAAAGTTCAGGTGCCGGTAGGTCTTGACCACGGTGTCATGAACCGGATGCAGCCCCTTTTGGCCCGATACCTTGAACCTCGTGCCCGGCTTGAAGTCCACCGGCACCGTCAACACCTTGGTCGCTTCGTCGAACTCGACCGCGCCTACCGACCACGGCGCGCCGATCCCCAGCGCCGCTTCAAACACCTTGGCCGTCATCCCAATCCCCGCGTCAGTGGTAAACCAGCCGAAATCCTACCCACTCAAATTTTCAGAGAGCCGAAAACATGGAGGGCCTAGGTCTTGCCGCCCCCGGAATCTATGGCAGCGTCAGCACCTTGATCGCTGCGCTGGGCGGTATGGTGGCGTTGGCCGAGAAGATGGGGCCAAGGGTCACTATCATTGAGGTGGCCAAAGCGGGGACGAAGACGGAGATGTTTGCGGTGCTCAGTGCAGTCAGCGCTTCTATCTATCTCGGTGCTGCCGTGGGCAGTGCCGCAGTGGCGTCGGGTCGAACGCTTTCCTGCGGCACGAGTCTGTCGGACGTCCTGGCGTATTCCAGCCGCAATGGCCTGAGCAGCGATAGCGTGCGTACCGTCCTCATCACCCGGCGCGAGATCTATGACTACAAGCGCCCGGGTCGTCGCTACTACGCCTCACTGGCGGCTGCGGTATGAGTGGCAGGATCAAGGATCGCCTGTTGCTGCTGGTGACGGCGTTTGTAGCCTCGGTACTTGGGTGGGCTTTCTGGCATTACGTGGGCGAAGCGGCAGTATGGGTGTGGGTGGGGATGCTGATCTTAAGTCTTGTTCTACTTCGCAAAGGCGGGAAACGCGAGGCGGATGAGCAGCCTCCAGATGATACTGTGAGCCGCTGAAGTACCTATTGCAATTTGCACTCAGCTGGCGGTGTCTCCATTTTGCACTCCTAAAACGAAGGTGGCTCACTTAGGGTGTGCGCTTATTTATTCGAACTCTTATTTTTCAAGATTATTCCTGATTAGCACGCACTTTCAGCGGTGAACATGGTGACATCACGCAGGGCCCGCTCGGACCACGGCTTGCTGGCGGCTGCGGCGGCCAGCAAGCTGGGCACCAGCCGGGTCAGATCGAAACGGCGGTTGAACCGCCACATCGTCTCTGCCAGGTAGCGCTGGGCGTATTTGGCGAATTTGAAGGCGTGATAGGCACCGTCCAGCGAACGCTTTAGGTTGGACAACACCACGTTGACCCAGCGTGCGTTCTCTGCCTCGCAGCGACTTCGACCGCTGCCTTCGATCACGGTGTGCGCGTGCTCGGCTTCCAGTGCTCGAAACGCACCGAGTCCATCACTGTAGACATCTGCTCCAGGATGCAGGCGTTGCCCGATCCATTCCGACAGCGCCGCCTTGGTGAAGCCTGGGACCGGATCCATCACCGCGCGCAATGGACGACCGTCTTCAGTGGTCTCCACGGCGATCACGAAAGGGCGCTTGTTCTCCGAGCCGCGCCCGGCCTTGCCACCGTTGCGTTCTCCGCCCAGGTAGGCATCGTCCAGTTGCACGATCCCGCCCAACTTGCGGTTCGCCTCGCGTTGGGTCATGGCCTGCATCAGCTTGTGCTTCATTGGCCACGCTGTCGGGTAGCTCACTCCCAGGTGTCGCATCAACTCCAGCGCCGACAGGTTCGTCTTGCTCTGGCCCAGCAGATACATGCCAAGCAGCCAGGTGCGTAGCGGCAGCTTGCTGTTGTCCATCACCGTGCCCGAGCGCAGGCTGGTCTGGCGATAGCAGGCCGTGCACTGCCAGTACGTGGTGCCGTGACGCTGGAATCGACTGTGCGCGGTAGCGGCGCAACGCGGACAAACAAAGCCCTGTGGCCAGCGCGAGATCTCCAACGCCTGCTCGCACTGCTGCGCGTTGCCATAGCGCTTGAGGAACGCCGGCAACGACAGCCCGGCTTGGAACTGCACACGATTCATGGCCATGATCTGGTCTCGGTGGAGCGACGGTCCTAGCATCGACCGGTCGGCTCTCACTGGCTGCGACTGTGCTGAAAGATCGTGCTAATCAGGAGAACGATTGAATGCGCCCTTGATCAAGTCGCCTTCCCAATGACCTGGGACCAAGCGCGTCTGCACTTCTTCGGGGCGATGCACAATCCGCAACTCCTCCGGCACCCAGCTGCGTGTGGCCGCCGTTGTACGCCGTCATCCGCGTTTGGGCTTGTGCTGACGCAGGGCCTGGACCAGTTCCTTCTTCAAGCCCCCACGCGGATGCGCGTAGATGCTAGCGTAAATGGTTTCGTGGCTGACGCGCTGGGCAGGATCATCCGGATACATATGCGAGAGCTTGGCAGCAATCTGCTGGGGCGACCAGCGCCATAGCACCAGATGATCTCGCACCAGCTGGAATAACGGCGTTCCTGGCGTCAGTCGCCGCTGCCGGACGCTAAGCTGACGCCGTGCGCGGTAGCGCTTGCCCGCACTGCGCGCGCAATAGGTGGTACTGTCCTGCTTGGCCAATTCCCGACTCAATGTCGACGGGCTCCTGCCTAAAATCCTGGAAATCGCGCGCACACTTTGACCGCGCCCCCTCTCGATCTGGAGCATCGCGCGCTCTTCCGCACTGAGGTGTTGATAGCTTTTTGACATGTGCATACCCTAACTGCTGAGAGGGTGTTGCACTTGGAAATTGAGTCTAAGAGGTTTGGTCGATGGACGTCGTGTTCGACCGCACCGCCGAAGGCAGGGCAATCAAATGCCTTGTGATCGTGGACGACGCAACCCACGAAGCGGTCGCCTCGACGTGGAGCGTGCGATCTCGGGACACGGCAACGAACACTGGTTCCCAACGCTGCTGCATGCGCGCACCGAGATCGAACGCTGGCGCCGCGAATACAACCAACACCGCCCAAAGAAAGCAATCGGCGCAATGACGCCGGCGGCCTATGCCCAGCAGTTGGCCAATAGCGATATCATCAACCCCGGACTCTAAACCCGACTGCTACTCAGGATGGGGGGACGTCGGTTGGACAGCAGACGTCGACATTTGTTCCCTAATTTACTGACTTATGAGTAAGTGCTGGCTGTTTGCTTGCAGAAGGCACGACCAGCGCCATGCCAGCGGCGTCCAGGCGGCAGCGGACGACTGGTCATTGTGCAATGTAATAACGTATCATTTGCAATTTGCATCTGATTGCTCAATGGCCCCTTCCGTTTCTCTCATGACCCCCGCGATTTCAATCTGCGACCTGCACGTGGGCTACCGTGGCCGCGCTGTGCTGCAGGGGCTAACGCTCGACGTCGCGCCTGGCACCGTCTATGCCTTGCTGGGCGGCAATGGCGCCGGCAAGTCGTCCACCCTGTCCACGTTGCTGGGCTTCGTCAAACCCACTTCCGGCAGCCTGCGGGTGGACGGCGTGGACCCGGTCGCCGACCCCGGCAAGGCGCGCGCACGGTTGGCCTATCTGCCGGAAAACGTGGCGCTCTACGAGCATCTGAGCGCGCTGGAAAATGCCGACTATCTACTCGCTCTGGCCGGTCAGCGCCGTAGCCAGGCCACCATCGGTGAGGCATTCGCCGCGGCCGGGCTGCAGCGCGATGCCTGGGCGCAACGGCTGGCGGGGTTTTCCAAAGGCATGCGGCAAAAAGTGGCGATTGCCGTAGCCACGCTGCGGCAGGTGCCGGTGTTGCTGCTGGACGAGCCCACCTCCGGGCTGGACCCGCGCGCCATCGCCGACTTCAATCGCCTGGTGAGCAGCGTGCGCGAACGCGGCGGCGCGGTGCTGATGGTCACGCACGATCTGCTCGGTGCGGTGGATGTCGCCGACCGTCTTGGTTTTCTCGAAAACGGCCGGATTGCCGACGACATCGGCGCCGGCGACAGCGGCTTCGATGTGCGCACTCTGCATGCGCGTTTCGCACGCCCGCAGGATGAGGCTGCGTGAGGTTGTACGCATGAGCCCCGTGTTGCTGGTTGCGCGCGAAGAACTGCGCTACATGGCGCGCAACCGTTCCGCTGCCATCGGTGTGGTGTTGCTGATGCTGCTCACCTTGGTGGCGGCGTTGACTGCGGCCCACCATCAGTGCGAAGTCGCCGATTTCCGTGCGCGCCAGCAACAGGCTGCGCAGCAGGCATTCGAAGCGCAACCAGACCGGCATCCGCATCGCATGGTGCATTACGGCCACTTCATCTATCGCCGATTGCCGGCGCTGGCTGCATTCGATTCCGGCGTGGATGCATTCACTGGCAACAGCATGTTTCTCGAAGGTCACCGCCAGAACACCGCCAACTTCGGCGATGTGCGTCAGAGCTCGTTGCTGGTGCGCTTCGGTCAGTTGACGCCTGCCTTCGTCTTGCAGGTGCTGGCGCCGTTGCTGCTGGTGTTTCTGGGCTATGGCGCAGTGGCGCGCGAGCAGGAAACCGGTACCTTGCGCGCGCTCCTGCTGCAGGGCGCCACGCGCCGGCAATTGCTCGGCGGTAAATATCTTGCGCTGGCGGCGGTGGCCGGCGCCTGCCTGCTGCCGGCCTTGGTCTGCCTGGCGCCCATCGCGTTGTTGCCGGGGCACGCAGTGCTGGTCGCGCTGCTGGTGTTGGCTTACAGCGTCTATCTGCTGGTGTGGTGTGCGTTGGTGCTTGCGATATCCATGCTGTGCCGGCGCGGCCGCGATGCGCTGCTGGTGCAGCTGGCGGTGTGGGTGTGGCTGGCCTTGCTGGTGCCGCGCGTGGCGCCGGACGTGGCCAGTGCCGCATACCGGCTGCCGACCCGGCTGGAAACCGACGTGGCGATTCAGCGTGACCTGCGCACGGTCGGCGACAGCCACAACCCGGACGATCCGCACTTTGCGCAATTCAAGCAGCAGACGTTGGCCCGTTACGGCGTGCAGCGCGTGGAAGACCTGCCGGTGAACTACAAGGGCTTGCTGGCGCTGGAAGGCGAGCGGCTGACCGCAAGCCTGTTCGAGCGCTATGCGGGACGCGATGCATCCATCCAGCAGCAACAGAATCTGCTGGTACGCGCATTTGTGTTGCTTAGCCCGACGGTGGCGCTGCGCGAGGTGTCGATGACGCTGGCAGAAACCGATCTACGCGCGCATCTGCGGTTCCTGGCGCAGGCCGAGCATTACCGCTACACCCTGGTGCAACACCTCAACCAGTTGCAGACCGACGCGGTGAGCATGGCCGACGACACCGCGCAGGATGCCGGTGCCGACCGCCGTAAACGCATTTCGTCGGAGCATTGGCACGAGATTCCAGTGTTCGCCTTCCAGCCCGCGACCACCACCGAGGTGATTGGCACGGCAGGCGCGGCGCTTGGTCTGATCGGCGCCTGGTTGCTCGCCGCGCTATGCATGTTGGTTGCAGCCGGGCGACGTGTGGGAGTGGTGCGCTGATGGTGCTGTGGAAATACGAATTGCTGTTGCTGCTGCGCGCACGTGCGGCGCTTGCCGGGTTGTTGCTGCTTGCCATGCTGACCGTCTGCAGCCTGTTGTCCGGGCAGTACGTCATTGCGGCGCAACGCGACAACATCGCGAAGATTGCGGCGTTACAGCGCGAAGATAGCGCTGCGGTGGAAGACTATGTCGCGCGTTCCAACGATGCCGGCAGCGCGGCGTATTACAGTTCTTACCCCACCTGGGACAGGCCATCGCCGTTAGCGTTTGCCGCGGTGGGCATGCGCGATGTGTCGCCGTACATTTTGCGCGTGCGTGCGTTGGGGCTGGAAGCGCAGATCCATGATGGCGACAGCTACAACCCCGAGCTCGCACTGGCTGGCCGTTTCGACTATGCGTTCGTGCTGGTGTTCCTGCTGCCGCTGTTCGTGATTGCGCTGCTGTTCGATCTGCGTTCGGGCGAGCGTGAAGCTGGCCGGGCACGCATGCTAGCCGCACTGCCGGGTGCACGTACCGCGCTGCTGGTGCGGCGTGTAGTGGTGCGCGCCGCAGCGGTGCTGTTGTGCGTGAGCGTGCCGTTCGTCATTTTCGCCACGCTCAATGCAGTGCCGTTGCTGCAACAACTGGCAGTGCTGGCGCTGGGCGCAGGCTATCTGCTGTTCTGGGTCATGCTGGCGGTGCTGGTCGGGCGCATCCAGTGGCGGCCTGCGGCGCATGCCACCGCATTGGCCACCTGCTGGGTGATGTTGGCACTGGTGGCTCCGGCGCTGGCGCACGTGGCGATCAATCAAACGGTGCCAGTCAATCAGGGCACCGAGATTGCGCGGCTGCAGCGCGAGGCGGTCAACCATGCCTGGGACATCCCGCGCCAGGACACCATGCGGGCGTTCTATGCGCGCAATCCGCAATGGGCCGACTCCGCGCCGTTGACCACAGCGTTCCACTACAAGTGGTACTTCGCATTCCACGAAAATGGCGACCAGCAGGTGGCGCCGCAGGTGGCAGCGTATCGCAATGGTTTGCAGCGCCGCGAAGCGCTGGCGCAACGCGTGGCAAGCGTGTTGCCGCCAGTTGCGCTGCAGGCAGCGCTGACGCGCCTGGCCGACACCGATCTGCAGGCACAGCTGGCGTATCAGGACCGCATTCACGCATATCACCGGGCGCTGCGCACGTTCTACTACGGCTATCTGTTCCGCGACCGCCCGTTTACGCGCGACGACTTCGGGCGTGCGCCACGTTTCGATGCAACGGCCGATCCTGCCTCATAGCGACAGCCGCGTTTCACCTCTCTTCACCTCTCTCTTTTTCACTTGCGACCCAGGCCTGCTGCGCCAAGGTCTTTCAGGAGTTCTGCCCGATGCCCGTTTTCTCGCGCCGCCGCATGCGGCATACGTTGCCCTTGCTCAGCCTGCTGGCCTGGGCCTGCAGCATTGCCTGCGCGCAGGCCGACGCGTTGCGGGCGCGCGAGCTGGATGCGGTGCAGGTGCGCAGCCAGTACACGCCGTATCGCGAACTGAGCATTACCGGCGCCACCAAGACCGATGCGCCGCTGCGTGATTTGCCGATCAGTGCGCGCGTGCTCGATCGGACCCTGCTGGACGATGCCGGCGTGACCGATCTGGCAGGCGCACTGGAACTGGCCAGCGGCATCACCAAGGCCAACAACCTGGGCGGGCTCTGGGACAGCTATTCGATGCGCGGCTTCACCGGCGACCCGAATTTCAGTTCGGACTACATGGTCAACGGCTTCAATGCCAGCCGCGGTTACAACGGCCTGCGTGATGCGGCCAACACGCAGAGCATCGAAGTCATCAAAGGGCCGGCGTCGGCCTTGTATGGCCGTGGCGAGCCGGGTGGGGTGGTCAACATCATCACCAAAAAGCCGCTGTTTCAGCCGCAGAACAGCGTGGATGTGTCGGCCGGTCGCTTCGACAGTTATCGCGCCGCGATCGATAGCACCGGCCCACTGAGCGAGAGCGTCGCTTACCGCTTGAACGTGATGCACAAGGATCAGCATAGCTTCCGCGACACTGTCGACAGCGATAACACCTTGCTGGCGCCGTCGCTGTTGTGGATGCCGACGCCCGAAACCACGGTGTCGTATGAGCTGGAAGCCGTGCGGATCCATGCGCCGTTCGATCGCGGCGTGACCGCCATCGACGGCGATGCCAACCGGCTGCCGGCGTCGCGCTTTCTGGGCGAGCCGCGCGATGGCGACATCGATCTGCATTCCACCGGGCATCAGCTGTTTGTGGTGCACGGTCTGAATCAGACCTGGTCGTTGCAGGGTGGGGCGACCTACCGCGAGAGTGGCATGCGTGGGTTTTCCACCGAGCCGTGGACACTGCAAGCCGACCAGCGCACCTTGCGCCGCGAACGCCGTTACCGCGACTACCAGGGCCGCGATATCGCTGCGCGTGCGGAGTTGCTCGGCAGCCTGCAGGCGGGCAGGGTCACGCATAATGTGTTGTTAGGCATCGACGGCAACCGCTTCGACGACAGCCGCTTTCAGCAACGTGCACGTTCCGCGGCGACGCCATACAGCATCGACGTGCTGGCGCCGCGCTACGGTGTGGCGCAGCCGGGGCAGCTGGCTGCCATCACCGACACCGAAGAGCGCCAGCAGGTGTGGGGCGCGTACGCGCAGGATCAGATCGATCTGGGCGCGCGCTGGAAAGCTTTGCTCGGCCTGCGCTACGATCACTACGAGCAAGACTTGGACAACCACCTGCGGGGCACCACACAGCGCGCATCTGACGGCGTGGTGAGCCCGCGTGCGGGTCTGACCTTCCTTGTCGACGATGCGCTCTCGCTGTATGCGAGTGCGGCAGCGGGCTTTCGCCCCAATAGCGGTGTCGGCGCTAACGGGCAAAGTTTTGCGCCGGAAAAGAGCCGCTCGCTGGAGACCGGCTTGAAATACGTGCAGCCTGGCGATGGCCTGGAAGCCACAGTGGCTGCGTTCCGCATCGACAAGAAAAACGTGTTGAGCCTGGACCCGGCCGACACCAGTTTTTCGTTGCCGGTGGGCGAAATGCGCAGCCAAGGCGTAGAGCTGGACTTACTCGGCCGGCTCACCCCGCATCTGGCCGCATCGGTGGGCCTGGCCTACACCGATCCGCAGGTGACGCGCAGCAGCGCGGCTGCCGCCGGCACCGGACTGGCGGAGGGCCGGCGGTTTCCGAATGTGTCGCGTTTCAGCGGTAATGCGTTCTTGAATTACGAGCAGCCGTTGACCGGCAAACGTAGCGCTGCGATCGGAATGGGCGTGTCGCACACCGGCGAACGGCTGGGTTCGGTCGATAGCAATACCGATTTTGTGCTGCCCGCTTATACCGTGTGGCGCGTGGTCGGCCATTACGATCTGAGCGACCGGCTACGCCTGTATGCCAAGGTCGAGAACCTGACCGACCGCCGCTACGCTGCATTTTCGTACAGCGAGCAATGGGTGTATCCCGGTGCGCCGCGGAGCTGGACGGTGGGTGTGCATTTGCGGTTCTGATTTGCGCTCTAGTGCAAGCGGAGTCAGTGGTTGACACACGTGCTGTGTGAGCCCTCCAGACAAGCACATGCTTGATCTGCAGCTCTAACCGCGCCGCTTCGACGGACGCTTGCCGTGCTTCTTGCCCGGCGCCGTCTGCGCTGCTGCTTCATTGGCCAACGCGCCGCCGCTGTGCAGCTGTTCCAGCCACGACAATGCGTCCACATAGCCGAGAAAGTGCTGCAAATAGCCGGGCGAACACTCACGCATCAGCGTGATGCAGCGATGTACCAATACGCTGGAATTGAGTGGGCCTGCATCCTTGGGCGCATCCTGCAGCGACTGTCGCACCTGGCTGGCGGTGCGCACGGTGGTCCAGGTGCGGCGAAAATCGTCCAGCGCCGGCAACTCCGGAAACAGCATGGCATCTGCGCTGGCGGTCTTGCGGCTGTCCACTTCCATCAATGCCGCATGGCCGGCCATCTGCGCGGTGAGTGCAGCCAATGCGCTGGACGGCGACGACGCTGGCGTTGAAGACGTCGCCGCAGCCCTGCCGCCACGGCGACGGGTTACCTGCTTCAGCGCTGTCGCATAGCCATCGACCAAGGCGCCGAGCGTGTGTTCCAGCACCTCACGCACCGCATCGGCCTGCGCATCGGCACGCGCTGCCAAGGATTCCATCAGATGGAATCGCACCGGATCCAGCTGATCGGCGCCCTGGCTGCGCCAGCGCTGCAACTGGGTGCGTGCGGAGAGTGCCGGCTTGCTCATCGCGGTGCAGCGGCGGTTGCAGGTTGTTTCGATGCCGCTGCACGCGACGACGACGGACGCGCAATCGGCGCGATCTCCACGCGGCGGTTCTTTGCGCGGCGGGCTTCGTCTGCATTGGAATCCACCGGTTGCTGTGAGCCGAATGCGGCCGCGAATACCGAGGACGCCGGCACGCCTTCGGCGATCAAGGCGCGCGTCACGGTGAGTGCGCGTTGCGCGGACAATTCCCAGTTGTCGGCGTAGCGACGGTTGCCGCCGAGCACCGGGCGGTCGTCGGTAAATCCGCTGACCATCAAGATTTCTTCGCGCGCGCGCAGGTACTGGGCCAACGGCGCGGCGAGCGACTTCAAGACCTCGCGCCCTTCCGGCTGCAGTTCATCGGAGTTGAACGCAAACAGCACGTTGCCGCGGATACCGATACGGCCATCGACCAGGGTCACGCGGCCGGCAGCTAGCGGTGCGGCCAGTGCCTGTTCCAGCGTCTGCCGACGTTGCGCTTCTGCCTGACGTTGTTTGACCGCTTCGTCCAAGCGGCTGGACAATTGCAACTGCACGCCGATCACGCCGACCAGGATCAGCACGAACGCGCCCAGCAAGACCGACATCAGGTCGCCAAAGGCTGCCCAAATGGGGGTGCCCAGCTCGCCGTCGTTTTCGATCTCCTCGCTCATACAGTTTCTGCTTCGGCCGTATCGCCACGGCCGCGATCGAGCTGGCGCAGTTCTTCGATGATCTGCTTCTGCGACAGCATGCTGAGGTCGACCACTTCGCGCGCCTGCGCCACGTAATAGGCAAGCTGGTCGTCGCTGCGTGCCAGCGACGCATCCAGCGCAGTGGCGAGGTGCTGCAGGCGTTCGTTGAGCTCGCTGGTGGCGCCACTGAAGAGCTGCACCGCCATGCCGAAGGCTTCGCCCAGGCTGGCCACTTCCACCGCGCTGCCGCTGACATGCGCAGCAACTTCGCCGAGCTTGCCGGTCTCGCTACCGATCTGTTCGGTGAGCTGGCTGCCCACACGCTGCAACAAGTCGGCCGAGGTGGTGACCAAGGCATCCACCGCTTCGCGTTGTTCGGTGGAGGCGTGATTGACCGCGTTGAGCAAGGTGTCCAAGGTCGCAAGCAGCTTGCTGCGTTCTTCCAGCATGGCGGTGTCGCGCACCATGCTTTCGGACAGGTGTTGGCGCAGCTCGGCGACGACGTCGGCCGCAGCCTTGGGCGCTTCGGAGGCGATCTGCATCAGGCGCGACACTTCAGTGATCGTTGCGCTGGCCTGCGCCTGCGCCTGTGTGGACAACGCGCTGGCAGTGCTGGCCAGGGTGTCGCAGATGGCTTGCTGTTGCCGGGCGACGCGCTCGCCGGTCTGTTCCCATTGCGTGGTCAGGGCCGTGCTCATCGCGCCCAAGCGCTCGCTCCACAACGCCAGGCGTTCGGTGTCGCGCGCTTCCAAAGCCGCCTGCAGATCGGTGTGCGATTGCTGCAGGGTGCCGACCAGGGCCGCCGCATGCGCGTCGAAACTGGCAGTGGCCGCGGCGAGTGCGCTGTGGTGCTGGCTGGACAATGTGGCGCTGGCCTGTTGTTGTTGGGCCAGTGCATCGCTCCACGCGCTGGCGGTGTCGCTGCTGGATTGCTCCATGCGTTGCGAGACCGCATCCACCAACGCGGCAGAGCGTGCCTCGAAGGTGCTGGCGAATTGCGTGAGCGTGCCTTGCAGTGCTTGCGTGAGTGCGTGATTGGTGCGCTGCTGCTCGGCCACCGCGGCCGTCCAGGTAGCCGCTGCCGTGGCGGTACTGGTTGCAAAGCCGCTGCGCAGCCCATCGAGCTGTTGTTGCACGGCCTGCTGCACGCCCTCGTGCAATGCACTGGTCTGCTGCCCCAGTTGCTCGAGGGTGGCCTGCAGTTGCGTGCTGAGCGCTGCGGTGGCGCGTTGCTGTTCGGCAAGCACGGCGGCCAAGGTGTCGGCGGTGGCCGCGGTGCTGCGGGCAAAGCCGTCATTGAGTGCGCTCAATTGCTGCTGCACGGCCTGGGTGACGCTGTCCTGCACGGCAACGCTGCGCTGATCGATGTGCTCCAGCGTGCCCTGCAACTGCTCAGTCAAGGTGTGCTGCGTACGTTCCTGCGCGGCCAATGCCACCTGCCAGTGTTCGGCGGCCGTGCGTGCGCTCTGTTCGATGGCGGCGCTGACTCCGTGCAACTGCTGTTGCACGGCGCTGCTCACGCTTTCCTGCAAGGCAACGCTGTGCCCGGCAATCTGTTCCAGTGTGATTTGCAGCTGCGCGTTGTGGGTCTGCTGGGCGCGCTCCTGCGCAGCCAGCGCCGTTTTCCAATGCGCGGCTGCGGTGCTGGCGCTGGTTTGGACGCCTTGGGTAATGCCGTCCAGCTGTTGCTGCACGGCTTGCGTGACGTGCGCCTGCAATGCAGCGGTATCGCGCGCGATGCTGGCCATGGTGGCGTCCATCGCCGGCTGCAAAGCCACGCCGACAGCGCGTGCGCTTTCGGCGACACCGGCCTGCAGCGATTGCTCCATGGACGTGGCAAGCCGCGCATATGCCGCCTCGCTTTTTGCATGGAAATCGGCCTGCTGTGCGGCCACGCGTTCGTCGGCGGCAATGCTGTGCTGCTCGATGTTGTGCATCAGTGCCTGCAGGCGGTCGATCAAGGCTGGCATCAAGGCGCTTTGCTGCTGCTGCAGCTTGAAGGCTTCGCCACGTTGATACGCATTCGAATGCGGATGCAGTTCGGAGGCGATCTTCAGATCCAGCCGCTGCACGGCCTGTAGGCGCTCGCGTCGGCACAGTGCCGACAACAAGCCCAGCATGGCCGATGTCGCCACGCCGGCAATCGAGGTGCCGAATGCGAATGCCAGGCCTTCTACAGGCGCGGCGAGCGAGCCGCGAATGGCCTGCAGGTCGGTGGCGCTCTGCAACGCAACGCCGGTACCCTTGAGCGTGGCCATCATGCCGAGCAGCGTGCCGAGCATGCCGAGCAACACCAGCAAGCCGACCAAGTATGGCGTCAACACCGGGGCCGGCAACGCTACGCGCTCGCCCTTGATACGCAGGCGCACTGCATGATGCAGGCCGGGGTGCACCGCTTGCAGCCAATCGCTCAGCGCCGAAGGTGCCGTAGTCAACCCATCGACTGCCGCTTCCAGCGTCGCAGTGGCCTGGCGGTAGCGATACAGCTCCAGCGCGCCGGCCACATAACAGGCGCCGATCACCGCCGCGACGCAGGCGCCGAGCGGATT
Organism: Xanthomonas oryzae pv. oryzae; assembly: GCF_004136375.1. NCBI lineage: Bacteria > Pseudomonadati > Pseudomonadota > Gammaproteobacteria > Lysobacterales > Lysobacteraceae > Xanthomonas > Xanthomonas oryzae. The sequence goes on along the minus strand of NZ_CP031697.1, from coordinate 4,475,493 downwards.
GGAGCCCAGATAACCGATGCCGACCCAGCAAACCCCTAACAGGCCGACGAGAAACACACACACGTGTACGAGAGTTCTGAACATGACGTCCCAGTTAGCGGGTACGAAGCGCTGCAAGCAGGCCTTCGATCGGGTGAAAACGAACATCCAATTCGGCGAGCAACACGCTCTGCATGTCTTTGCGAAAGACATCCAGCCAGCCATCGGACACCGCGCGTGGGGCGGCATCGTCCCCGGCTGGCGGTTGGTGCGCATGCGCGGTCTCGCGCAGGCGTTCGAAATGCGCACCGAGCAGGCCCGGCACGGTGTTCAACAAACTCTGCTCGCGCGGGCTCAGGGTGAGCTCCATCACCGCATCCACTTCGGCCAGCCGCGCCATGTCGGTGGAGACCAGTGCAAGCAGATCACGCAGGCGCCCGCGCAAATCGCCGGTGGCGGTGCGCATGGCGCGTTGCATGGCCAGGTAGTGCTGGCGGAACGGCGCGTAGTCGGGCGCAGCGACCGGTGCATCTGCGAGCGCGGCATTGCGGGTCTCGGCGCGTACGCGCACGACCAGTGCGTCCAACTCGGCCACGCTGCTGGTCGCCAGCCCGGCGCGCGCGCGCGCGCAGGCCTCGGCATCGAGCGGGCGCGGTTCGGGCAGGTCGTCGGTGTCGGGCAGCTTGCCGTCCAGCGCCTTGGACACGGCAACCGCCCGCGTCCAATCGATCCACTGGCTCAGCCGATCGGCCAGTGCGTGGTTGCACTGGGCGATATGCGTGTCGCTGAGGCGAGCAAGCAGGCGAATGAACGCCGGGCCCGACAAGGGCGCCCGTGGAGATACTTTCGCCATTCTTCCGTTCAAAAACCGTGGATTTTACACGGGAATGCGTACAGCTCTGCCTGTGACGCGGCGGTTGCCGACGAACCGCAGGGCGTGTCTGTGCTGGCATTCAGCCGGATTGGTACCGGCTGCAGGCCGGCATGTGGCGGGCGGCTTGGTCCGCTGCGCGAAGCTCAGCCGGCCCCAACGTAGGCGCAAGCAACCCCAACCGGTGCTTTTCATGACACGTGGCTGTGGAGCTCCGTAACCAATTCAGGTTCAAATGTCCTGCCGTCTGGCTGACGCGGTTTTGTAAGTTGAACGGGTATAAGCTGCGGACCGGGGAAATGCCCCAATGAGGTAACACAATGGACCGCTCCGACATACAAGTGTCCGATCTGCTGGTCTTGGAGCTGCAAGGGTTCCACGATGCCTATGGCAATGGGCCGGACTTCTGGGACGCGTATCAACGCATCATGGGCATCGCGGCCCTGGCCGGCGGGAACATGATCGCACTGGCCAATGAAATGGCCTCTCTGGCGCAAGGGCTTGGCGCGACCAAGCGCGCACAGCTGCTGTAACCGTCGATTGCCGCGCGAGATGGCCGCGCCCGCGCGGGGGGATGATTTTTGAGTGCTGAGTGCTGCTATAGCGGCCTGCGCGTGCAGGCATCTACAGCGTGCGCAGATCAGTAGCTGCCGTCGTCGCGTTGGTGTAGCGATCGCCGTGCGCCTCGCATTGCGCCTGCGATCGCGGGCGGCAGAGCGTGCACGCCCGCGGTGCATCCAGCAACCGAGCATGTGACACGCTGCATCGATCTGGATCTAGCGGCGTGCGGGACAGACGGCCCATCGCCAACGTTCCTGCAGCGCAGACAGTCGACTCGGTGGTCAGGGCGCTGCACAGTGCGATGCGATCCCAGCAGTCACCCTGCGGGTGTTGTGTTGCAACTTGTGCAGCTGAAGCGACAGGCGCAACACGCGTGATGCCGCTGCGCCGCTTACTCGGCGTCGGCTTCGACGACCGGTTTGACTGCAGTTGCTGGCGCTGCTTCCGGCGTGACGCGCTTTTTTTCCTGACGCAGCGGTGTATCGCCCAAGCGCTCGATTGCGCCACCGGATTGCTGAAACGCGTCCAGATCGGCGGCCAAACGCTGTTCGGACAAGCGCGGCTTGCCTGGCTGATTACTGAAGGTCATCGACTGGCGGCGGGAATTGTTCATCGCGAATCCTCATGCGTTGTAGAGCGTCAAAGGAATGCCCCGGCGGCGTTGGTCGTCGTAGGTGGCACGCACGTCGCGGCAATACGGGCCGGACATGACGAAACGCCGACAGATCGCCGGCCGCGTCTCGTAGATCGAGCAACACATGCGCGCAGCGTCGATGGCCACGCACCAGCCTTGCTCATCGCGTGCCATCACGTGCCAGCCTTGTGGCGTCACGCTGGTGAGATGCTGTGGAATACGGTCGGATGGATCGACCATGACGGTGAGCCGGCAACAGACGGCGTCGCAACGTTCGCAGAGGTTCTTGATGGAAAAGGCCAGTTAGAGTGAAGGCGACACCGGATTCCGACCGCCCATGCACCATACACCCTGGACGCGTCAGGGTGTGAACCGAGGCCGCGCAGCAGCACGTGGACGGTGCAAGTAGGAATGGTCCGCGCTGTCGATAGCCCGAATGTCCACACCAACGTTGCCCACCGCAGGCAGCGCGCCTGCGGCGGCCTCACGTATGTGGAAACATCGGGCAACGTCGCATCATTTTTAAAGATGGTCGCCTGGCTGTGCCGCTTCTGGCGGTAATGCGCAGCCGCCGCGGTTGTACTGCGTGTGGCGCACGACGTTGCCGTTGTCGTTGATACGCGAAGACGTTTTTCATCTGCTTCAACACAGCTTAGACTCAATTTCCAAGTGCAACACCCTCTCAGCAGTTAGTTCCACTGTGTTACAAATAATCGTACCTTTGTGCCACTATGGGAAGACCTTCAGGCCGCGCGGGAGAGCTGTGTTGAATAGGACACTGGAAGTGCGTTTTGAACAGTACGGGGAAGTAGTTGCTGCCGCCCTGTCCCATGCGGATCGCAAACAGCCCGCACACTGGTACCTGAAGGGGTTGCTACTGCCTGGAGGGCGCAAGAGCGTGGAGCCCATGGCCGCGCGGGTGCACCCGCAGAACGTGCGCTCAGCCCATCAATCGATGCACCATCTGGTGGCCGATGCCGACTGGAGCGATCAAGCGCTGCTGGCGGCGGTGGCGGCACAGGTGCTGCCGCCCCTGAGCAGGAAGAGCGCAGCGTGTCACTGGATCGTGGACGACACGGGATTTTCAAAGAAAGGGGTGCATTCGGTCGGTGTTGCACGCCAGTACTGCGGCCGCCTTGGCAAGACGGACAATTGCCAGGTTGCCGTGAGTTTGTCGATCGCCAACGAACACGGCAGCCTGCCAGTGGGCTATCGGCTGTATCTTCCCGAGCAGTGGGCTCAGGACACTGTGCGGCGCAAGAAGGCAGGCGTTCCGGATCAGGTCGTGTTTCAGACCAAGACAGCGCTGGCCATGGATCAGATCGACAGCGCGCTGGCGACAGGGATTGCGGCAGGCGTCGTGCTAGCCGATGCGGCCTACGGCACCGAGACCCACTGGCGAGACCAGCTCAGCGAACGCGGCCTGCTGTACATGGTTGGCGTCCGCAGCAACACGAAGGTCTGGTGGGGATCGCACCAACCTGCGCCCATGCCGCCAGCCAGCCCTAAGGGCGGTCGGCCCCGCACACGACCGATGCGCGATAGCGCACATGCGCCGATCTCGGTACATGAAGTCGCGCAGAGCTTGCCCGCAAGGACGTATCGGCAGGTCAGCTGGCGCCAGGGCAGCGACGCAACGCTCAGTTCGCGGTTCGCGGCGGTGCGGGTTCGTGCCGCACACAATCGCCAGGCACATGACGAGCAGTGGCTGCTGATCGAGTGGCCGCCGGGAGAGTCCGAGCCCCGCCACTACTGGTTCTCGACGCGACCAAAGCAAACGCCGGTCAAGACACTGGTTGCCACGGCACAAGGCCGATGGCGGATTGAACGCGATTATCAGGAGCTGAAGTCGGAGTTGGGCCTGCATCACTATGAAGGGCGCAACTGGCGTGGTTTTCACCATCACGCCAGTCTGTGCATCGCCGCATATGGGTTCTTGATGCGCGAGCGCCTGCGCAGTAAAAAAAACTCCGTCGCATTCAAGATGCCTGCAGTATCCAAAAGCGTCCGCCCGCGCCGGTCTGGCCCCAATGCAACGTCACCATCCCAACTCGATTGCCACGCTGACCTTCGGACTGGCTAGGCTTATCGCCAGAAGCCTCCCACACTGCCCGTGTTGCGGGGTCTCACCGTACCAACGGATTCGGATTTAGTAACACAGTATAATTAGTTCCAGCAACGACCAACGACGTGCGGACGTGCACGTTGGCCTGCAAGCGTGATCGGCTACGCAAGATGCCCAACGCTGCAGCGGGCCGGCGATTGCGCGCTGGTCAGCGCGACCGCGCGACCGCGCGACATTGCTTGCGCTGACACGACACCAGCTGAAGTGCATCACAACGCTGCGAGCGCCTTGAGCAGTTCGCGCATTTCGTATTTATCGGTGTCGTCCAGTCCTTGCGCGCGCTGTTTGGCCTGCAGTTCTTCCACGCGCTGACGCAGCAGCTGCTTGTCGAGCTGGGCGACGACGTCGTGCAGCTCGATTGCCCAACTGTGTTCGTCGCCAGGAAGTTCCTGCGCCGCCAACGTTTGCAAGGCGGCCTGCTCGTCGCGCTCGGCGAAGTGCTCCAGCAGCGCGCCGGTGCTGATTTCCGGGCGTTGCCGGACCAGATCCAGCAACTCCATCAACAGGTCGATACCAGGCAGGCGCAATCCGGAAAAATCATGAACGCCCTCCAGGCTCGCCGCCAATGATGGCCGTTGCAGCAGGATGGCGATCGATGCGCGGACCAGGCTGCGTTTCTGCGTGGGCGCGGCCATGCGTGCAGGCGGCCGCGGCTTGGGTGTGGATTGCTGCGCGGACGCACTCGTACCAACCCCGGTCAGGCGCGAGAGTTCCTGCTTCATCAGATCGCCGAATGCGCCCTCGGGGATCTGCGTGAGCATCGGGCGCGCGCGTTCGGCCAGGCGGGCCTTGCCGTCGAGGGTGTGCAGGTTGATCTCGCGCGACATCTCGTCGAAGAAGAACTGCGACAGCGGCGTGGCCTGTTTCAGGCGCTGATCGAAGGCCGGCGCGCCCTCCTTGCGCACGATGGTGTCGGGATCTTCGCCGTCGGGCAGGAACAGGAAAAACGCCTGGCGGCCATCCTTCATGCGCGGCAGCACCGACTCGAGCGCGCGCCAGCCGGCCTTGCGTCCGGCGTTGTCGCCGTCGAAGCAGAAGTACACATCCGGCGCGTTGCGGAACAACAGCTCGGCATGTTCGGGCGTGGTGGCCGTGCCCAGCGTGGCCACCGCCTGGGTGACGCCGAACTGAAACAGCGAGACCACGTCCATGTAGCCCTCCACCACGATCAGCCGTTCGATCTTCTGATTGGCCTGACGCACCTGCCACAGGCCGTATAGCTCGCGGCCTTTGTGGAACAGCGCGGTTTCCGGCGAATTGAGGTACTTCGGTCCCGGGTCGCGGCCATCGGCCGGCGCGCCCATGATGCGTCCGCCGAAGGCGATCACGCGGCCGCGGCGGTCGAAGATCGGGAACATCACCCGGTCGCGGAACTTGTCGTAGACATGGCCGCGGTCGTTCTTGGAAAACAGGCCGGCGCGCTCAAGCACACTCATGCGCCGCGCATCGGTGCCCAGGGTGTCCTTCAACGCGCTGTAGCCGTCGGGCGCATACCCTATCTGGAAACGCGCGCGGTTGTCGGCATCCACGCCGCGCCCGTCCAGATAGTCACGGGCGCGTTCGCTGCCATCGAGTTGGCGCTGGAAGAACCTGGTGGCCGCTTCCAATGCCGAATACAGCTCGCGGCTGTCGTCCTGCTGTTGCGGCGTGCGCTGCTGGGTCTCGCGTGGGATTTCCATGCCGGCGCGCTTGGCCAGCTCGTCGACCGCGTCGAGAAACTCGAGGCGGTCGTAATTCATCAGGAAACTAATCGCGGTGCCATGTGCGCCGCAGCCGAAGCAATGATAGAACTGCTTGGTCGGCGACACAGTGAACGAGGCCGAGCGCTCGTCATGGAACGGGCAGCGTGCCGAGTATTCCTTGCCCTGACGCTTGAGCGGCACGCGACCGCCCACCACCTCGACGATGTCGGTGCGTGCGAGCAGTTCGTCGATAAACGCGTCGGGGATGCGGGCCATCCCGCTAGCATATCCCAGCGGCCTGCCGGCGCCCCCGTCTCACCATGCAGTGACCATGTGCGCCAGTCATGCGGAAACCGCAATTGTCCTCAGCCGCGTGGCAGCGGCGCTGACTCCGACACTGACGACGCAGGCCCCGCATCGGCAGGCGACACGATCACCGGCGGATGCTCCGGGTCTACACCGGCCTCGCGCAGCTTGCGATGCGAGCGCACGCGCTCGTCGATCACCGCGGTGATCAAAGCGCCCACGAAGAACACCACCGAGGCGTAGTACATCCACACCAGCAGGATGACCAGTGTCCCCATCGAGCCGTACGCGCTGCCTGGCGCCGCGGTGGCGATGTACACGCCGATGGCGTAGCGGCCGAGCGTGAACAACAACGCAGTGATGACGCCGCCCAGGAATGCCTGGCGCCAATCGACGGTGCGGTCGGGCAGATAGCGATACAGGAACGCGAAGGCCAGCGAATACAGCGCCAGCGTCGTCACATAGCCGACGGCAGGCAACACCGAGGGCAGGCGTGCGAACACCACCTGCAGTGCAGTGGTGGCGATCATCGACACGATCAGCAAAAAGCCCAGTGCCAGGATCACCCCGAACGAGAACACCCGCTTCTTAAGCCACGCCATCAGGCCGTCCAGACGTTCCTTGTCGGTGCGAAAGATCAGGTTCAACGCGTTTTGCAACTGCGCGAACACCGCCGTGGCGCCGATGAACAACAACAGCGTGCTCCACAGGCCAGCGAGCGAGCCAACGCCGGGCTGATCGGTGGCATTGCGGATGATGGTCTGCGCCACTTCGGCTGCGCTGCCGCCCGCCAATTGCGCGACCTGCTGCACCAACGCCTCTTGCGCGGGTGGATAAAGCGAGGCGGTCAGCCACAACAGCAGTACCAGCAGCGGCGCGAGCGACAACAGCGCGTAGAACGACAGCGACGCCGCCTGCGTCATCACGTCGATCTCAATAAAGCGGTTCAGCAACGCCATCGGCACGCTGCGCTGCAGACGGCTCAGATGCTTGTGCAGATAGGCGGATGAAAGCGTCGTCACCGGCGGGAGAATCCTTGGCGCATACCGTCTTAGGAGCAGGTGATGCGAGAGCAACGTCGGTATGCAGAAAGACCTTGCTCGTGCCTGCGCTGTCAGACGTTTCTAACAGGGCCGATCCAAAGATCGGGTGAAAGCGGCGAGGAAGGAGCAGTAATTGGCGAACACGTACAGCGTGAACCCTCGGCATGTATCGATGCCCGTTGCAACACGATGCGGTCCGGGCCTGAAGTGCGCAGTGGGCGCAGGCTTTGGTGTGTCTGCAGTGCAACGGCATGCGCCCAGATACTTTCCCGCAATCCTGGCAATGATCACGTGTCGTAGGTACAGACGGCGGTCTCAAGAGTCAAGTGCAACACCTCGAGAGACCTGCTGTTAGCGCAACGTATGGACGGACAGCCCAGCAGGCCATTGATTGTGCAGAAGTTACGTGAGCCAGTGTTTTGACAGAAAACGCGGGTCTGCAGTGGAGAAAAGTGTTGCACTTGGAACTTGAGTCGGCCGACGAGAACCGTTTCGATGCAAAGAGTCTCATCTGCATCATTGATGCGGATATCTCTGCCAGGCATTAGGGCGGCTAACAGAACGTAGCGAGCAGCCGTCAGGCGGGTGTGGACGGCGCGGGGGAACCGCAGTGTACGCGTGGTACATGCCGGTTCCGAGCACCGGTCGCGCCCGTCTGGCGGCTGCACAATCGCTCCCGGACTTCTGGGGAAAACTTAGGGCCTGTTAACATTAATGTCTCGAGCGATTAAACTATTGGGCATGGAGATCACGCCAGCACAATTTGCACTCATCGAGCATTGCCTACCTTTGCAACGCGGCAATGTCAGCATGACCAACCTGCAGGTAGTCAACGCCCTTCTTTACGTCGCAGAGCATGGCTGCAAATGGCGCGGTCTGCCCGAGCGCTTTGGCAACTGGCATACGGTGTACACGCGCATTAACCGTTGGGCCAAGTCCGGTGTGCTGGACCGGATGTTCGCCCAATTGCAGACCTGCCAGATCGTGCGCATCAAAATCGAAGCGGTCTCGCTGGACTCCACCAGCATCAAGGTGCATCCGGATGGCACTGGCGCATTAAAAAAAACGGCCCACAATCCATCGGGAAATCGCGCGGCGGATGGAACACCAAAATTCATATGGTTGCCGCAGATGCTCGAACAGCCATCACGTTCGGATTGACGCCTGGCAACGCACATGACGCACCCGCAGGCCGCGCGTTGCTTGAACACCTGGGGCCAGTGGAGCGGCCGGTTCATCTGCTGATGGATCGCGCTTACGAAGGCAATGAAACCCGCCAGTTGGCGCTCGATCTTGGCTTCGTGCCGGTGGTTCCACCCAAGTCCAATCGGGTCGATCCTTGGGAGTACGACAAGGAAATGTACAAGCGGCGCAACGAAGTGGAGAGGCTGTTCCGTCGCTTGAAGGGCTACCGACCGATTTTCACGCGCTTCGAGCAGCTGGATGTCATGTTCCTTGGCTTCCTCAGCTTCGTTCTGGTCGTTGATGGGCTTCGGATGTGTTAACAGGCCCTAGTTAGCTGCTCTTAACGCAGGGCGAGATGGAATTGCACTGCCATCGCTATTGGTAATGAAGGCATGTCAGTACAGCTTTCGCAAATCGGGCTGGATCTTCCGACATCATGAGGTGCCCTGCATTCGGAATGTTTATCCGCATCCCGCATTTGCCCAATCCGGAACATCCCACCCCGCAGACGAGCGCTCGCCGGCAATGAGATACATCGGCGTTGGTGAGGTGAGTAAATGACGGATGTCGGCCGTCTGTCAAATACTGGTCCGCACCTGTCGCAGCGACGACTGCTTGTGCCTGCGCCCTGATTGTTGATGCAGATTGATTGGCCAGCCAGCGTCTCGCAAGGGTGAAGGTCCATGCAGTTATTGGAACTCCGGCAGCAGCGATCCATGCATCGGGATCAGCGTTGTAGCCATCCATGATTGCAGTAACCTCGGTCAGTGGCTTTTGTGCAATCTGCCCGGACCAGAAGGCATCTTTCAGAGTGAAGTTGCCCTCGACACTGGTGAAGGAAGCGACGAGTTCTGGGTACAGGCTGCAGACCAGAAGCCCATCATTAACTCCTGTTGTTTAGGCGCTGCGGATGACGACGTCCAGGCGAGATGTTTTGATGGAAGTGCGGTTGCAAATCGCACCACACGACTGCACTGCACCGAGAGAGCTGCATGCTGCAGCAATCGCCGGCAATTCCCGCACCCGGCGATCACGGACCGGCCCGGATGCCCCGGCCGATTGGCGCAGGGCGTCGCGAAGGTGGTGCTCAGCCCGCCAGGTGCTGCTTGACCAGGGTGGAGAGCACGCCCATGTCTGCCTGCCCCGCCAGCTTGGGCTTGAGCGCGCCCATCAGCTTGCCGATATCGGCCGGGCTGCTGGCACCGGTTTCTGTCATCGCAGTCTGGATGGCGGCGACGATCTCGGCTTCGCCCATCTTGGCCGGCAGATAGCGCTCGATCACCACAATCTCCTCGCGCTCGATCTGCGCCAGGTCTTCGCGTGCGGCGGCTTCGAACTGGGTGACCGAGTCCTTGCGCTGCTTGACCATCTTGTCGAGCACGGCGATCACGGCGGCATCATCCAGCTCGATGCGCTCGTCCACTTCCTTCTGCTTGATCGCGGCATTGATCAGCCGGATCACGCCCAGGCTGTGCTTGTCGCCGGACTTCATGGCGGCCTTCATGTCATCGGTGAGCTGCTGCTTGAGGGGCATGCGGTGACTCCTGAGTGTGGGTTTCAAAGGTGGCCTGGGCGCCAGAACGTGCTGGGTGCTTCGGCCAAGATGCGGGGTAGGGCATGCGTGGAACGCTGCTGGTAGCGGTGGAGGAATCAGGATTTGCAGCAACAGCAGCAACATACGCATCGCGGCGCCCGCAGCGTGAGTTGCCCGATGTCTCTGACGCGCGGCTTATGACAGACCAATACAAAAAGCCGGCGACGCTTGCGCGTGCCGGCTCTTGGGTTCGTTCCCGGTAAGACGCGCCTTCAGCGCAGATCCACCGGCAAGGAACCGCGTTCGATCAGTACAAGCGCTGGCGCTTGGTGACGTCGCGCGAGGAGCGACGCAGCTGACGCTTCACGGCAGCGGCAGCCTTACGCTTACGCTCCTGGGTCGGCTTTTCATAGAACTCGCGCTTACGGGTTTCGGCCAGCACGCCGGCCTTTTCGCAGGTACGCTTGAAACGACGGAGCGCAAATTCGAAGGGCTCGTTCTCGCGGACTTTAACGCTGGGCATGTGTTCTCCAGAAAATGGGATTTCCGTCCGGGAACCCCGGGCGGGTGCGAGCGGGCTCGCGTGACGGAATTTCCGGGTTACCCCGGCGAGCCGCGCATTATAACGACTTGCCAACGACCTGCAAGCCCCCTGCAGCATTTCCTGGCACGACGCTTACAAAGCGTGCGCCCGGGCCGGATACGGCAACGATCACGGGGCGGCGCAGCATATCGCCATCGGCCGATCTGCGCAGCCCAAAAACTGCGAAAATAGCCACCTGTCCATGCTTGCCGAGCTGCCGTGAAAGTTCTTGGGATCGAATCATCGTGCGATGAGACCGGTGTGGCGGTCTACGACACCGCGCTGTCCGGTGTGCCGGCGCTGCGCGCCCACGCGGTGTACAGCCAGATTGCGTTGCATGCCGAATACGGCGGCGTGGTGCCGGAGCTGGCCAGCCGTGACCACGTGCGCAAGCTGCTGCCACTGATCCGTCAGACCCTGGGCGAGGCCGGTGTGGGCATCGACGAACTCGATGGCGTGGCCTACACCGCCGGCCCGGGCCTGGTTGGTGCCTTGCTGGTCGGTGCCGGGGTGGCGCGCTCGCTGGCCTGGGCACTGGATGTGCCGGCGATTGGCGTGCACCACATGGAAGGCCACTTGCTGGCGCCGTTGATGGAAGACGACCCGCCGGAGCCGCCGTTCGTGGCCTTGCTGGTCTCGGGCGGGCATACCCAATTGGTGTCGGTGAAGGCGCTGGGCAGCTATGAAGTATTGGGCGAGACCCTGGATGACGCGGCCGGCGAGGCCTTCGACAAGACCGCCAAAATGATGGGCCTGCCATATCCGGGCGGCCCGCAGCTGGCGGCGCTGGCCGAAACCGGCACGCCGGGGCGTTACAGGTTCGCGCGGCCGATGACCGACCGACCCGGCCTGGATTTCAGTTTCAGCGGGCTCAAGACCCAGGTGCTGCTGGCCTGGCGGTCCAGCGACCAGTCCGACACCACCCGGGCGGACATCGCGCGCGGCTTCGAGGACGCGGTGGTCGACACCTTGGTCATCAAATGCCTGCGCGCGCTGGATGCGGCCGAGTGCAATACGTTGGTGGTGGCTGGCGGGGTGGGTGTGAACAAGCGCTTGCGCGCGCGCCTGCAGGAGGCTGCGCAGCGCCGCGGCGGCCGGGTCTGCTTCCCACGCCCGGCCTTGTGCACCGACAACGGCGCAATGATCGCCTTCGCTGGCGCGCTGCGGCTGCAAGCCGGCGAGCGCGCCGATGCGGCGGTGCATGTGACGCCGCGCTGGGATATGGCTGCGCTGCCGCCATTGGCGGCGGGGCGGGATTCGGGAGTGGAGATTCGGGAGTGGTAGCCCGGTTTCTTGTTGGCTCTGCTCCTGATTTGCCTGCTCTTGCTAATCCCGACTCCCCAATCCCAAATCCCGGCTTCCATGGATAAAGTGTTTATTGAAGGTCTCGACATCGATGCGCTGATCGGCATCTACGACTGGGAGCGGCGCATCCGCCAGACCTTGCGGTTTGATCTGGAGATGGGCTTCGACAACCGCATTCCGGCGGCCAGCGACGACATTACCGATACGCTGAACTACAAGGCGGTGAGCAAGCGTTTGATCGAGTTCGTGCAGGCGTCGGACTTCGGGCTGGTCGAGACGTTGGCCGAGCGCTGCGCAGCGCTTGTGCTGGACGAATTCGGCGTGCACTGGCTGCGGTTGAAGCTGAGCAAGCCCGGTGCGGTGCGCGGCGCGCAGGCAGTGGGCGTGATCATCGAGCGGGAACGGGCAGCCTGATTGCCGCCGGCAGCTTGCTTTATTGGCCACTTTGCTTCCTGGCTGAGCCCCGGAGCATTGAGCGTGGCACTGGACCAAGGGCCGCGATGCCGCCTATCCAACGCGCCACAGTACGATTCAACCGCGCTACACATCTCCAATCCCGACTCCCGGCCCTCAAAACTTGCATCCCCGCAGGCGCGTCAGGCTAGAATTGACGGCCATGTAAACGTTTTCTCAAGGATCTCATGGCTGCTGATCGCATCGAAACCCTGATTGCCCGGATGACCGTCGAAGAGAAGGTCGGACAGTTGGGTGTGTTCGCCGACATGGTGCGGCCGTTCGCGCCGGACGTGAATCCCGAAGCCAACGTGCTCAATGCCGACCAGGTGTTGCAGCAGGTGCGCTTGGGTGGGGTCGGCTCGCTGTTCAATGGCGTTGGCGCCGCACTGGGCGTGCAGATCCAGAAAGTCGCCGTGGAAGAAAGCCGCCTGGGCATCCCGGTGATTCTGGCCGCCGACGTGATCCACGGCATGCGCACGGTGTTCCCGATTCCGCTGGGCGAGGCCGCCAGCTTCGAGCCCGAGCTGGCCGAGCGCACCGCGCGCGCCACCGCGATCGAGGCCACCGCCGCCGGCCTGCACTGGACTTACGCACCGGCCGTGGACATCGCCCGCGACCAGCGTTGGGGCCGTGGCGCCGAAGGTGCCGGCGAAGACGTGTTGCTGGGCGCCGCCTTTGCCGCTGCGCGGGTGCGCGGGTTCCAGGGCGGCGACCTGACCGCCGACGATTCGCTGTTGGCCACGCCGAAGCATTTCGCCGGCTATGGCGCCGTGGCCGCGGGCATGGAATACAACGCCGTCGATATTGCGCCGCAGACCCTGCGCGATGTGCATTTGCCGCCGTTCAAGGCTGCATTCGATGCCGGTGCGTTGACCGTGATGTCGTCCTTCAACGACATCAACGGCGTGCCGGCGAGCGCCAATCACGAGTTGCTGACCGAGATCCTGCGCGGCGAATGGCAGTTCCCCGGCGTGGTGATTTCCGATTACACCGCCGACATGGAATTGATCGCGCACGGCTATGCCGCCGATGAGCGCGACGCGACCAAGAAGGCTTTCCTGGCCGGTCTGGACCTGAGCATGCAAAGCGGCTTTTATGCCGCGCATCTGCCGTCACTGGTGGAAAGCGGCGAGGTGCCGATGGCGACGTTGGATGCCAGCGTGCGGCGCATCCTGCAGCTGAAAGACGCGATTGGCCTGTTCGATAATCCGTATCGCTCGCTGGACCCGGCGCGCGAAGCAGACACCACGTATCTGCCGGCGCACGATGCGCTGTCGCGCGATGCGGCGCGGCGTTCGATTGTGTTGTTGAAAAACCAAGGCGGCGTGCTGCCGTTGAAGAAGAGTGGCCAACGCATCGCGTTGATCGGCCCATTCGTGCAGGACCGCGACAACATCGAGGGCTGCTGGACCTTGTTCGGCGACAAGGAACGCTACGTGACGCTGGAGCAGGGCATGCGTGCGGTGGTCGGCACCGAAGACCTGAGCGTGGTGACAGGTTGTGGCCTGGAAGAGGCGCTGCCGGACGGTATTTCCGCCGCCATCGATGCCGCGCAGGCGGCCGATGTGGTGGTGCTGGCGTTGGGCGAGCCGCAGCGCTTCAGTGGCGAGGCGCAATCGCGTACCGAGATCAGCTTGCCGCCGGCGCAACAGGAACTGGCCGAAGCGATCGCAGCGACCGGTACCCCGATGGTGGTGCTGCTGCGCAATGGCCGTGCGCTGGCCTTGACGGGTGCGGTGCGCGATGCCGAGGCAATTGCGGTGACCTGGTATCTGGGCACGCAGACCGGCACAGGCGTGGCCGATGTGTTGTTCGGCGACTACAACCCGTCGGCGCGGTTGCCGATCAGCTTCCCGCAGTCGACCGGGCAGCAGCCGTACTTTTACAACCATCTGCGCACCGGACGCCCGGAATTGCCGACGCTGGCCGAATACAAGGCACGTTGGCGCGAAATGCCAAACGAGCCGCTGTATCCGTTCGGGCATGGTTTGAGCTACACCAGCTTTGCGTATGCGCCGCCGCAGTTGAGCGCGGCGCAGCTCGGTTGGGACGACACGCTGACCATTACCACGCGCGTCACCAACACCGGCAAGGTTGCAGGCGAAGAAGTGGTGCAGTTGTATGTGCATGATCGCGTGGCCAGCCGCGTGCGCCCGGTGCGCGAACTCAAGGGGTTTCGCAAGCTGCTGCTGCAGCCGGGCGAGAGCCAGGACGTGGTGTTTACGTTGACGCGCGATGCGCTGGCATTCACCAATCACAAGGGCGGCTTCGGTGCGGAGCCAGGGCTGTTCGATGTGTGGGTGTGCGCGTCGGCCAAGAGCGGCGAGGCAGCGACGTTCGAGTTGCTGGAACGCTGACAGCGGCGCGTTTCGCCGTGCGGCCGCAATGCAGGCTGCGTTACCAAGGGAGTCGCGTGAATTAAGCCAGCGCCGTTGCTGGCGATCAGTGACTGGTGCTGGCAGGTGTGCAACGTGAGGAGGGCAGTCTCAAGATTCAAGTGCAACACGTGATTTGAGTGCTGCGATTTCTTCCTCCATTGCCTCGCTTGGTGTCTTCCATCCGAGCGTCTGACGAGGGCGGGTATTCATCAGCAGTGCGATGTGATTGAGATACTCTTGGCTGACAGTGGACAGGTCGGCGCCCTTGGGCAGGAATTGGCGCAGCAGGCCGTTGGTGTTCTCGTTACTTCCCCGCTGCCACGGCGCATGTGGATCAGCGAACCACACGTCGATGTTCAATCCTTGCATCAGCTCGGCGTAGCACGTGAGCTCGGTACCGCGATCGTAGGTCAGACTTGTCCGCATTGAGGCCGGCAGTTTCTTCATTTGCCGGGTAAACCCTTCCAGCGCATCTGCGGCCGTGCAGCCATCCATGCGGCACAGCACGACAAAGCGCGTCTTGCGTTCCACCAACGTGCCCACGCAAGAACGATTGAATGCGCCCTCCTGATTAGCACGATCTTTCAGCACAGTCGCAGCCAGTGAGAGCCGACCGGTCGATGGTAGGACCGTCGCTCCACCGAGACCAGATCATGGCCATGAATCGTGTGCAGTTCCAAGCCGGGCTGTCGTTGCCGGCGTTCCTCAAGCGCTATGGCAACGCGCAGCAGTGCGAGCAGGCGTTGGAGATCTCGCGCTGGCCACAGGGCTTTGTTTGTCCGCGTTGCGCCGCTACCGCGCACAGTCGATTCCAGCGTCAAGGCACCACGTACTGGCAGTGCACGGCCTGCTATCGCCAGACCAGCCTGCGCTCGGGCACGGTGATGGACAACAGCAAGCTGCCGCTACGCACCTGGCTGCTTGGCATGTATCTGCTGGGCCAGAGCAAGACGAACCTGTCGGCGCTGGAGTTGATGCGACACCTGGGAGTGAGCTACCCGACAGCGTGGCCAATGAAGCACAAGCTGATGCAGGCCATGACCCAACGCGAGGCGAACCGCAAGTTGGGCGGGATCGTGCAACTGGACGATGCCTACCTGGGCGGAGAACGCAACGGTGGCAAGGCCGGGCGCGGCTCGGAGAACAAGCGCCCTTTCGTGATCGCCGTGGAGACCACTGAAGACGGTCGTCCATTGCGCGCGGTGATGGATCCGGTCCCAGGCTTCACCAAGGCGGCGCTGTCGGAATGGATCGGGCAACGCCTGCATCCTGGAGCAGATGTCTACAGTGATGGACTCGGTGCGTTTCGAGCACTGGAAGCCGAGCACGCGCACACGGTGATCGAAGGCAGCGGTCGAAGTCGCTGCGAGGCAGAGAACGCACGCTGGGTCAACGTGGTGTTGTCCAACCTAAAGCGTTCGCTGGACGGTGCCTAGCACGCCTTCAAATTCGCCAAATACGCCCAGCGCTACCTGGCAGAGACGATGTGGCGGTTCAACCGCCGTTTCGATCTGACCCGGCTGGTGCCCAGCTTGCTGGCCGCCGCAGCCGCCAGCAAGCCGTGGTCCGAGCGGGCCCTGCGTGATGTCACCATGTTCACCGCTGAAAGTGCGTGCTAATCAGGTAGCTTTTTGACATGTGCATACCCTAACTGCTGAGAGGGTGTTGCACTTGGAAATTGAGTCTAAGGAGTGATGACCGCAGCCGCGGGTACTCAACTGGAGCGCTGCATCAAGGCATCCTATTTACTCATAAGTCAGAAATATAGGCGACACTTGGATGCCTGAAGAACGAGCGCACCAATTCTGGTCGAGCTGCAATGTCCGACAACTGATCATGCACCCGATCGGCCAGCTTCTCGCCACTGCGCAGCGGGCTGCGCGCTACGCCCGTGCGCTTGGTGTAGCTCCACACCAACTCGTCGGGATTCAAGTCCGGCGCGTCACCCGGCAGGAAATGCAGCGTCAACCTGCCCTTCAGGCTGTCCACGTCATCGCGCACGCCACGGGTCTTGTGAGCAGGCAAACCATCAAGCACCAGATGGATTGGACGGCGAAGGCCTTTCATCATTCGCTTGAGCAGGTCCACGAACAATTCACCGTTCAAGCCGCCGCTGTACACGGCGAACCAGAACCCGCCCTTGCTGTTCACCGCCGAGGCCGCACTGATGCTCTGGCGCTGCCCCGGCACCGCGACAACCGGCGTGACGCCCTTGACGGCCCACGTCCGTCCTTGCACCGCATCGGCACGGAAGCCAGACTCGTCCCATAAGTCAATCTCGGCCTTTTCCCGCTCCTGATTAGCCCCATCCTTCAGCCATGGAAGTTGCTTGCCATACGCAAAACGCGCTCTGGGCAAGGTGTGCCGCGCAGCAGCGCCGTCGCCAGCCGCGGCAGCATCTGTTTCAGGTCGAATCGGCGGTTGAAGCGATAGGCCGCCTCGGCCAGGTAGCGCCTTGCATACTTGGCCTGGCCCACCGCATGGTAGGTCCCGCTGATGGCGCGTTTGACATTGCCCAGCACCACATTCAACCAACGTGCTCCCTGGACGTCGGTTGCAGCACGACCGCCGCCGGTATCGAGCGTGGTGTGCGCATGCCCGGCCTCCTCCAGACGGCGAAAGCATGCCAGGCCGTCGCTTATAGACCTCACACTCCGGCTCCAGACGGCGCGCGATCCAGTCCTCCAGCGAGGCGTTGTCAAAGGCCTTCACCGGCTCGATCACCGCAAAGACGGGGTGTTCGTGGGTGTGGTCCACTTGCACCGCGATCACGAACGGCTGTTTGTTCTCCGAACCTCGTCCGCGCTTGCCGCCGCTGCGCTCACCGCCCAGATACGCGTCATCGATCTGCACGAATCCCTTGAGTTTTCGCGGTTCTTCGCGCTCGGTCATCGCCTGCATGATCTTGTGCTTCATGCGCCAGGCCGCCTTGTAGGTCACCCCAAGATGCCGCTTCAACTCCAGTGCTGCCAGGTTGGTCTTGCTGGAGGTCAACAGGTACATCGCCTGCATCCACAGGCGCAAAGACAGCTTGCTCGATTGCAACAGCGTGCCGGCACGCAAGGTGGTTTGATGCCGGCACGCCCGGCACTGGTAGTAGACCTGATCAGCGCGTCGAAAGCGCGAGCGCGCGCGGCCGTCGCACTGCGGGCAGCGAAATCCCTTCGGCCAGCGCCACCGATACAACGCCCGGTAACACTTGGCTTCGGTTCCGTAGCGATCCATGAACTCGCTCAGCGACAAGCCTGGCTGAAACTGCACGAGATTGATGCCCATCTCTCACCTCCGTTGCCTTGAGCTGGGGTCATTGTCCAACCGCAGCGTCGCAGATCCTGCAACTAGCGGCTGAGGGATGGGGCTAATCAGGTTCCCGCTTGGCGTGCGTCACGATCGCCGGGGACGTCTGCTCCTGCCACTGTGCTACCGCCAGTGGATCGCGCTGATAGGCGTGTTGCAGCGGCTTCTGTGGGCTCAGCCCCAGCCGCGCCAGCAACGTCCCGACGCTGGCCAGACTCAACCGTGCGGCAAACTTCTTCTCGATCAGTTCACGCACGACCTGCCGCGTCCACAAACCGAAGTCGAAGCCATGCTGGCGAGGGTTCTTACCATTGACCCAGCCGAACACCTGGCGCTCCTGCGCCGGCGTCAACGTCCGCGGGCGACCGCTGCCCTTACGCGTCATCAATGCGCCAGCGCCGCCCTCCTGTGCTCGCGCCAGCACTTTGTAGGCCCAGCCGCGATGCAATCCGAACGACGCGGCCACTTCGGCCGGCGATTCGCCTTCGCCCATCCGTTGCAACGCCATCAGGCGCATTTCTTCCAGCGCCGCCCGCGATACCAAACCTCCGTCTCTCTTCTTCATGGATGGTTGGACAGCAGACACCGGCATTTGTTCCCTAATTTACTGACTTATGAGTAACGAGGCCGGCGTGCATCATCGCCCGCTGGTGATTGCATGTCATCTTCAGGATCGCCAGTGCTCGAACAGCGCGTGGCGATACTGCAAACCAGGGTAATCACTGCCACAGCAGGAAGCGCCGCCGACTTATAGCAGCTAACAAAACGACTGCGCTCACCGCCAGGCGGGCGCGGCCGGTGTTCGGAATCGGCATGTACCACGCGTCCACTGCGGTTGTGAGCGCGTCGTCCGAGCTGCTTGCTACGTTTTGTTCGCCGCTCTTGGCGCGTGAGCGCGATGACGACTGTCCAATGCCGCCATCGCGCTTGCCGGTGCATCGCGTCAGACGCGCCGGCTGATGCGGCGGAATCAATCAAGCGTCGTTCTCGACCGCCGCCTTGCTCTTGGGCGTGAGTTTCAGCAAACGTCCGGTACTGCTGCTGGCTTCGTCTTCGAGCAGCCACAGCGCGCCGTCCGGACCTTGCTCCACTTCGCGGATGCGTGCGCCCATGTCGTAACGCGCCAGTTCGCGCGGCTGGTCGCCCAGCGACACCTGCACCAGCGCCATCGACGACAGCCCACCGATAAAGCCGTTACCGCGCCATGCCGGGAACTGCTTGCCGCTGTAAATCACAAAACCCGCCGGCGAAATCACCGGCGTCCAGCTGATCTTGGGCGCAGCGAACTCCGGGCGGGTGTTGTGGTCCGGGATCGGTGTGCCGTCGTAGTTGTCGCCGTTGGAGACCATGGGGTAGCCGTAGTTGGCGCCGCGCTGGATCAGGTTCAACTCATCGCCACCAAGCGGGCCCATTTCGTGTTCCCACAAGCGTCCCTTGCTGTCGAAGGCCAGCCCGAGGATATTGCGGTGACCCAGCGACCACACCTGCGCGGCAACGCCGCCTTGCGCAACGAAGGGGTTATCGGCCGGCACGCTGCCGTCGTCGTTGATCCGGATCAGCTTGCCGAGATTGGTTTTCATGTCCTGGGCAGGGGTGAATTTCTGCCGCTCGCTGGAACTGATCCACAGCTTGCCATCCGGCCCGAACGCGAGCCGATGCCCGAAGTGACCATTGCCGGTGACCTTGGGGTCCTGGCGCCAGATCACTCTCAGGTCCGACAGCGTGCCGCCACCGGTTGCATCCAGCGTGAGCTTGGCGCGCGCCACCGCAGCGCCCCGTGTGTCGCCCTCGCCCGGCTCTGCATAACTCACGTAGACCAAACCGTTCTTGGCGAAGCGCGGATGCGCCAGCACATCGCCAAAACCACCTTGGCCGCCGTAAGCGACGGCCGGGACACCGGTGATGGCGCTCTTGCGTTTGGTCTTGGGGTCCAGCCGCATCAACGCGCCGCGCTTTTCGCTCACCAGCAAGGTGCCGTCGGGCAGGAAGGTCATCGCCCAGGGTTCGTCGAAGTCGGCGACCGTGGTGGCCTGAAATGGCCATTGCGCTTTGGGGATGGAGACCGCGGGGCCGGCTGCAGGCGCAGCAACTGCAGCGCCGGCGGTGAATAAAGTGGCCGAGCAGGCCAGAGCAAGCAGACGTCGGACAGTCATGGAGTCCTCCTGGGGATAGGGCGCGGTGACGCTGCAGCCCTCCCGCACCGTGTCCCGCGTCGGGTTTTCAGGTACCTTACACGACGCTGGCGAGGTCGCCCTTGTTGCAGATCACTGTCTGCACGACGTCAGCGTCATATGTCATGCATCGTTTCACCATGAAAAGGAGTTTCCATGGCCACGCAAAAACCCTCGCCTGCTTTTATCGCCGCATCCTGGGCCGCCTTGTTGCTAGGCGGTGCGGCATATCTGATCGGGTTGTGGAATGCCCAGATGTTGCTCAACGAAAAGGGTTACTACTTCACGCTGTTACTGTTCGGTTTGTTCGCATCCGTGTCATTGCAGAAGAGCGTGCGTGACCGTGCCGATGGGATCCAGGTCACTGGCTTGTACTACGCCATTTGCTGGTTTTCGCTAATCGTTGCATTGGTGTTGCTGACCATCGGCTTGATCAATGCCACGCTGTTGCTGAGCGAAAAGGGCTTTTATGCAATGGCCTATGCGTTGAGCCTGTTCGGTGCGGTTGCCGTGCAGAAGAACACCCGCGATGCGATCGGGATCAATGACGCGCCGCGCAGTACGCGTAGCGTGCCGCCAGCACTCGACTGATCCGTTGCAGATCGTACGTTGCAACAACGCCACCTTGACGGTGGCGTTGTCGTTTTAGCGCTTATGTGTATCGTCGCCGGTGACGAAATCGGCTGCGTTTTCCCAGGCGCGCTTGACTGCGTGCTGCGCCTTGCTCCAACTCAGCGAAGACGTTCCGCGCTTGGCCTCCCAATCGCGATGCAACTCGGCTTCAACCTGGTCGTAGGCACGCGCGTTGTCGCGGATGCGCGCTTCATGGCCTGCAAGATAAGGGCCCTCATAATCTTCGTAGCGATCGCCTTCGGTGTAATACGGCTCTTCGGTGAAGCGTTCGCGCCAATTACGTCGATACGTTCCGACTGCGCTCTTCGTCCGGTGCACGGCCCGGAATCTGATACGGCACGTTCATGCGCACGTCTCCGTGGTGGATGTGCGTTCTACCGTAGGGCGTTTGCTGTTAATTTCATTGCCAGGGCGGGTGAGGGGGACATCAACGCGGCAAGTTCATACGGTGCAGTACGTCGATGTACTCATGGACTATCGCGATAATCTTGCGTTGCAGGCATTGTCTGGCTGGCGATTCAGGTAGTCGCCGAGGCGGCTTCATACGGCAGTGGTTCCGCGCCTGCGGTCACCATGGCTGGCAAGGCGTCCTGCAATGCCGCTTGCTCGGCATCCAGGATTACCAACACCCGCCCAGCCTGAATTTCCTCTTCGAACTGACGGCGTACCGGATCGGGCACCGTCGCGCCGATCAATGCCGACGACCAGCTGCCGACCAGCGCGCCAGCCAACGCCATGACGCCTGCGCCCGCCAAGGCCAGCCCGATTGGCGGTACGGCCATGGCGACCAGCCCTGCCACTAAGAACCTGTTCACGATCTTATTCAAACCGTGCAAACTCCACGAATGCGCGAGAAGAACGATCCAAGTGACGTGAGCCGTGAGCGGTTCGAGCAAATCCGCCCGATTCTGGAGCAAGCCCGCAAGCGCACCAAGCCTGTGACAGTGGATATGTATGAGGTGTGGTGCGCAGTGCTGTATCTGCTACGGACAGGGTGCCCGTGGCGTGCGTTGCCCAGTGACTTTCCGAAGTGGCGCACGGTGCATTCCTACTTTGCCAAGTGGAGCGAAGTGGACGATGAAGGAATAAGCCTGCTGGAGCGGGCGCTTAAAAAATCAGGTTGGCACGGCCCGCGAGAAACAGGGGCGCAAGGCCTGCAGCACGTTCTTGATCGTGGACGCGCAGAGCGTGAAGAACAGTGATACAGCCGGCCAGAAAGGCTATGACGCGGGCAAGAAGGTATCGGGGATCAAGCGCCACATCGCGGTGGATACGCAAGGCTTTCCACATGCCGTTGCGGTGACCACGGCGGAAGTCACCGATCGTCAAGGTGCGCTGGAGGCATTGAAACGCTGCCGATCGGGTTTAGGTCGGGTGAAACGCCTGCTGTGCGACAGCGGCTACACCGGAGATCCCTTCGCCGAGGGCGTACAGGACATTCTGGGCAAGCATGTCACCGTACAGATTGCCAAGCGCAGCGAGCTGCATACCTTCAAGGTCATGCCCAAGCGCTGGATTGTCGAACGCAGCTTTGCCTGGCTGGAGAAGAACCGGAGGCTATGGAAGAACTGCGAGCGAAGGCTCAATACCAGCTTGCAGTTCATCCACCTGGCGTTCCTGGCACTGCTGCTCAGGAGATCGTGAACAGGTTCTAAGAGCGGCTAATAAAACGTAGAGAGTAGCCGCTAGGCGGGCGCGGCCGGTGCTCGGAATCGGCATGTACCAAGCGCCCACTGCGGTTCTGGGCGCGCCGTCCGCGCCCATCTGACAGCTCTCGCTACGTTTTGTTAGCCGCTCTTAGTGCGCGTACTAGGGCCTGTTAACATTAATGTCTCGAGCGATTAAACTATTGGGCATGGAGATCACGCCAGCACAATTTGCACTCATCGAGCATTGCCTACCTTTGCAACGCGGCAATGTCAGCATGACCAACCTGCAGGTAGTCAACGCCCTTCTTTACGTCGCAGAGCATGGCTGCAAATGGCGCGGTCTGCCCGAGCGCTTTGGCAACTGGCATACGGTGTACACGCGCATTAACCGTTGGGCCAAGTCCGGTGTGCTGGACCGGATGTTCGCCCAATTGCAGACCTGCCAGATCGTGCGCATCAAAATCGAAGCGGTCTCGCTGGACTCCACCAGCATCAAGGTGCATCCGGATGGCACTGGCGCATTAAAAAAAACGGCCCACAATCCATCGGGAAATCGCGCGGCGGATGGAACACCAAAATTCATATGGTTGCCGCAGATGCTCGAACAGCCATCACGTTCGGATTGACGCCTGGCAACGCACATGACGTACCCGCAGGCCGCGCGTTGCTTGAACACCTGGGGCCAGTGGAGCGGCCGGTTCATCTGCTGATGGATCGCGCTTACGAAGGCAATGAAACCCGCCAGTTGGCGCTCGATCTTGGCTTCGTGCCGGTGGTTCCACCCAAGTCCAATCGGGTCGATCCTTGGGAGTACGACAAGGAAATGTACAAGCGGCGCAACGAAGTGGAGAGGCTGTTCCGTCGCTTGAAGGGCTACCGACGGATTTTCACGCGCTTCGAGAAGCTGGATGTCATGTTCCTTGGCTTCCTCAGCTTCGTTCTGGTCGTTGATGGGCTTCGGATGTGTTAACAGGCCCTAGCGTGACTGCGCGCTATCCACTGCGCTTGATAACGACGCAGTACCGCTCTCAGCGGTTCTCAACCTGCTTGCGCGGAAGTAGATAGATCAACCAGCCGACCACCAGCGCCAAGCCTGCAGCGGCCAGGTTCTGCCAGCTGGCGCTGGCCAGCAAGCCCAGCGACAGCAACAAGGCGGCGATGGGGATGGCCGGGCCGCCAGGCAGGCGCAAGGTATCGGTGCGTTGCCGGTATCTGCGCGCCAGCACGATCACTGCCGCTGCAGTGCCGATGTAAGCAAACAGGCGCGTGACCATCGACAGCAATGCCAGCTGCGTGAACGATCCCGACAACGCCAATGCAAGCGACAGCACGCCCTGGATAAGCACTGCGGCGGCAGGCGTGTGGAAGCGTGGATGCACGCGTGCCAGAAACGCAGGGCCATAGCCATCGCGTGCAAGCGCAAACAGAAAGCGCGGGCCCAGCATTACCGTGTTGCTGGTGGTGCCGAGGATGGAAATGGTGGCGCCCACAGTGAGGATCAGTGCCAACGCTTCACTACCGAATCGGCTTGCGGCATCTGCCAGCGGCGTCGGCGAGGCGGCAAGATTCGGCAGCGTGCCCTGGGCCACGACCTGCACCGCGGCGTAGATCAGCGTCACGGTGACGATCATGGTGATCAAGGCAAAGGGCACATCGCGGCGCGGGTTGCGGTATTCGCCCGCGGCTGCAGGAATGTTTTCGAAACCTGCGTAGGCGAATAGCAGCAGCAAGGCCGCTTCACCGAGATTGCCCAGGTCGCGCAGATCGGGCGTGGTGCCGGCAAAGGCCCACGACCAGTCGACGTAGAACAGGCCGATCGCCACGAACAGCAGCAATGGCACCAGCTTGCCGATCACCAGCGCGATGCCGGTGTGCGCGGCCGATTTGACGCCGATCACGTTGATGGCGGTGAGCAGGCCCAACGAGCCGACAACCACCATCAAGCGCGCCCAGTTATCGGTAGCGGCGGTAGGCCAGAACCGCGCCACCGCGTCGGCCAGACCATTGCTCAAGGCCGCCGCAGAACTGATGCGGGTGAGCCAGATCATCCACCCGATCTGAAAGCCGACGAACGGGCCGAACGCTTCGCGGGTGTAGAGATAGCTGCCGCCCGGCGTATCGAAATAACTCGCCGCCTGCGCGTAGCACAGCACCAGCAAGGCCACCGCCAGGCCGGCCAGCATCACCGCCCACAGACTCATCGGCCCCAGCAGTGCGGCGGTCGCGGCGGGTAGTAAATAGATGCCACTGCCGATGACATCGTTGATCGACAAGCCGACGATCTGCCATCGGCTGACGACACGAACCAAGCCCGTCGCATCCGGTGCAGGCTGCCGTGCGCTCATGGCGCATCCTCGGTCAGTGCGGGCAAGCGCCACGCAGTGTACAGACGTGCGTATTCGGTGCGTGGCAGCAATACGAACAGTGGGTGAGCTTCCGGCTTCAACCAGGCGAGCAAGCGTTGCATGTGGCTCGCCGCCATCGCGGTGCAGCCGGCGGTGAACTGACCCGGCATGCGCCACAGATGCGCGAAAATACAGCTGCCGCGTCCGGGAATGGCCTTGGCATTGTGCGCGATCACGACGCCCTCGCTGTAGCGCGCATCGCCTGCGTGGCGCAGATCCAGGCGCATTGGTTTGGCCGAGCCGGCGACGGCCTTCTCGCCCACTTGCTTGGCATCGACGATGCGGTTGTACAGCGGCGAGCTGGGCACATCCATGCAATAGTGGGTGGCGCTCATGGCCTGGTACGGCATCGCGCTGTCGGTCTTCGACGCGTAGCCAAACGCCGGGCTGATCGCGACCACGCCGGCTGGGCTGCGACCGTCGCCTTCGCGCTTTTGCGGGCCCTGGGTCTGCGCTGGATGCAGGCCCTCGCCCCATGCGCTGCCATGCCGCCCGAGCGCGACTGCGAAACCCTGCTCAGCCGGTTGCCAGTGACCATCCAAACGGGTGAACGTCTGCAGACGCGCTTGCGTGCTGTTCCAGTCCGGTGTGGTCACCACGATCAATGCGCGTGCCTGATTCAAGGTATCGACAGGGCCGGCAGCGACGGCGAAACCGCTGCAGCTCGCGAGTGCTAACAGCACAATGGATCGAAACACGGTGGCAAGGTGCATGCAGGCTCCGGGCGTTGGGTCGAGCGGAATGAGTCTATGGGCGATACATGGTTGTCTGGAAACGGGCCGCTACGGTGGTGCGTGACCGACGACGTGTTGTCGCTACTGTACTCAGCAATGCGGTTGCGTGGCGCATGTGCCGGCGATGTTTGTGCGCCCTGTTGGTGGAGCTTGGCGCGGCGAACGCTTTATTTCGTGTTGTTTTCGTTTTTCAAGGCGTGGTTTCCTGTAAGAGCTAGGGCCTGTTAACATTAATGTCTCGAGCGATTAAACTATTGGGCATGGAGATCACGCCAGCACAATTTGCACTCATCGAGCATTGCCTACCTTTGCAACGCGGCAATGTCAGCATGACCAACCTGCAGGTAGTCAACGCCCTTCTTTACGTCGCAGAGCATGGCTGCAAATGGCGCGGTCTGCCCGAGCGCTTTGGCAACTGGCATACGGTGTACACGCGCATTAACCGTTGGGCCAAGTCCGGTGTGCTGGACCGGATGTTCGCCCAATTGCAGACCTGCCAGATCGTGCGCATCAAAATCGAAGCGGTCTCGCTGGACTCCACCAGCATCAAGGTGCATCCGGATGGCACTGGCGCATTAAAAAAAACGGCCCACAATCCATCGGGAAATCGCGCGGCGGATGGAACACCAAAATTCATATGGTTGCCGCAGATGCTCGAACAGCCATCACGTTCGGATTGACGCCTGGCAACGCACATGACGCACCCGCAGGCCGCGCGTTGCTTGAACACCTGGGGCCAGTGGAGCGGCCGGTTCATCTGCTGATGGATCGCGCTTACGAAGGCAATGAAACCCGCCAGTTGGCGCTCGATCTTGGCTTCGTGCCGGTGGTTCCACCCAAGTCCAATCGGGTCGATCCTTGGGAGTACGACAAGGAAATGTACAAGCGGCGCAACGAAGTGGAGAGGCTGTTCCGTCGCTTGAAGGGCTACCGACGGATTTTCACGCGCTTCGAGAAGCTGGATGTCATGTTCCTTGGCTTCCTCAGCTTCGTCCTGGTCGTTGATGGGCTTCGGATGTGTTAACAGGCCCTAGTGAAGGGCGCTCGATCTGTGGCCTGGTTGCACGGCCCTTGCCCGCCCACCCTCGCAAGACACGCTGCACCTACGTCCGTGCAAGCTCCCTGGTGGCATCCAGGCCGCCAAGGGTTCGGCGACGGTGAGCGGGCAAGGACCAATCAAGTTGATCGGCACCTTGATGAGAGCAGTGCTCAAAGTGCTTCCTGATTAGCCCCATCCTTCAGCCATGGAAGTTGCTTGCCATACGCAAAACGCGCTCTGGGCAAGGTGTGCAGCGCAGCAGTGCCGTCGCCAGCCGCGGCAGCATCTGTTTCAGGTCGAATCGGCGGTTGAAGCGATAGGCCGCCTCGGCCAGGTAGCGCCTTGCATACTTGGCCTGGCCCACCGCATGGTAGGTCCCGCTGATGGCGCGTTTGACATTGCCCAGCACCACATTCAACCAACGTGCTCCCTGGACGTCGGTTGCAGCACGACCGCCACCGGTATCGAGCGTGGTGTGGGCATGCCCGGCCTCCTCCAGACGGCGAAAGCATGCCAGGCCGTCGCTATAGACCTCACACTCCGGCTCCAGACGGCGCGCGATCCAGTCCTCCAGCGAGGCGTTGTCAAAGGCCTTCACCGGCTCGATCACCGCAAAGACGGGGTGTTCGTGGGTGTGGTCCACTTGCACCGCGATCATGAACGGCTGTTTGTTCTCCGAACCTCGTCCGCGCTTGCCGCCGCTGCGCTCACCGCCCAGATACGCGTCATCGATCTGCACGAATCCCTTGAGTTTTCGCGGTTCTTCGCGCTCGGTCATCGCCTGCATGATCTTGTGCTTCATGCGCCAGGCCGCCTTGTAGGTCACCCCAAGATGCCGCTTCAACTCCAGTGCTGCCAGGTTGGTCTTGCTGGAGGTCAACAGGTACATCGCCTGCATCCACAGGCGCAAAGACAGCTTGCTCGATTGCAACAGCGTGCCGGCACGCAAGGTGGTTTGATGCCGGCACGCCCGGCATTGGTAGTACACCTGATCATCGCGTCGAAAGCGCGAGCGCGCGCGGCCGCCGCACTGCGGGCAGCGAAATCCCTTCGGCCAGCGCCACCGATACAACGCCCGGTAACACTTGGCTTCGGTTCCGTAGCGATCCATGAACTCGCTCAGCGACAAGCCTGGCTGAAACTGCACGAGATTGATGCCCATCTCCCACCTCCGTTGCCTTGAGCTGGGGTCATTGTCCAACCGCAGCGTCGCAGATCCTGCAACTAGCGGCTGAGGGATGGGGCTAATCAGGTCCGCATTTCCACTCGTACACTGCGGCTGCTCTGCGCGGTCCACACCCAACTGACACCGTCCGCCAAGGTTTTTAAGCCGCTCTTAGAACCTGTTCACAATCTTATTCAAACCGTGCAAACTCCACGAATGCGCGAGAAGAACGATCCAAGTGACGTGAGCCGTGAGCGGTTCGAGCAAATCCGCCCGATTCTGGAGCAAGCCCGCAAGCGCACCAAGCCTGTGACAGTGGATATGTATGAGGTGTGGTGCGCAGTGCTGTATCTGCTACGGACAGGTTGCCCGTGGCGTGCGTTGCCCAGTGACTTTCCGAAGTGGCGCACGGTGCATTCCTACTTTGCCAAGTGGAGCGAAGTGGACGATGAAGGAATGAGCCTGCTGGAGCGGGCGCTTAAAAAAACAGGTTGGCGCGGCCCGCGAGAAACAGGGGCGCAAGGCCTGCAGCACGTTCTTGATCGTGGACGCGCAGAGCGTGAAGAACAGTGATACAGCCGGCCAGAAAGGCTATGACGCGGGCAAGAAGGTATCGGGGATCAAGCGCCACATTGCGGTGGATACGCAAGGCTTTCCACATGCCGTTGCGGTGACCACGGCGGAAGTCACCGATCGTCAAGGTGCGCTGGAGGCATTGAAACGCTGCCGATCGGGTTTAGGTCGGGTGAAACGCCTGCTGTGCGACAGCGGCTACACCGGAGATCCCTTCGCCGAGGGCGTACAGGACATTCTGGGCAAGCATGTCACCGTACAGATTGCCAAGCGCAGCGAGCTGCATACCTTCAAGGTCATGCCCAAGCGCTGGATTGTCGAACGCAGCTTTGCCTGGCTGGAGAAGAACCGGAGGCTATGGAAGAACTGCGAGCGAAGGCTCAATACCAGCTTGCAGTTCATCCACCTGGCGTTCCTGGCACTGCTGCTCAGGAGATCGTGAACAGGTTCTTAGAGCGGCCAACAACACGACTGCGCTCACCGCCAGGCGGGCGCGGCCGGTGCTCGGAATCGGCATGGACCACGCGTCCACTGCGGTTCTGAGCGCGCCGTCCGCGCCCACCTGACAGCTACTCGCGACGTTTTGTTAGCCGCTCTTAATCCGCAAACAACTCCAGCCCATGAATGCGGCGAATGCCCAGCCCCGGCGAATCGTCGATGTGGATCTGCGCCTGCTCGAACTGCACGCCGCCCTCGGTGGGATCGAACTGCCCGAGCGCGGGCGCATCCAGATCTGCCATGGTGATGCTGTCGGCCTTGGCGACCGCCAGATGCACCGCAGCGGCGACGCTGATGCTGGATTCGATCATGCAGCCGATCATGCACGGCACGCCATACAACGCGGCGATGTCGGCGATGCGGATGGCGTTGGACAGCCCGCCGGTCTTCATCAGTTTGATGTTGATGATGTCGGCGGCGCGACGCTGGATCAGATCGATCACCTGCGTGGGCGAAAAGACGCTTTCGTCGGCCATCACCGGTGTGTCGATGCGTGCGGTAACGAAGGCGAGCCCGTCGATGTCGGCGGCCTTGACCGGTTGCTCCAGCAGCTCCAGCGCGATGCCGCCATCTTCCAGCGTGCGCATGGTGCGCACTGCATGTTTGGGCGTCCAGCCTTGATTGGCATCCAGTCGCAGCGAAGCGCGTCCAGCGACCGCCGCATGGATCGCCGTGACACGTTGGACATCCGAATCGAGGTCCTTGCCGACCTTGATCTTCAGTGCGCGGTAGCCGCGTGCGAGTGCCGCTTGCGCTTGCGCCACCATGGTGTCGATGGCATCGGCGCTGATGGTGATATCGGTGGTGATGCGCGGCGTACCACCACCGAGCAGTTGGTACAGCGGCGCGCCGAATGCATGCGCCCACAGATCGTATAGCGCGATTTCCACGGCGGCCTTGGCGCTGGTGTTACGTTCCAGTGCATGCTGTACAAGCCCGCAGAGCCGGTTGAGATCGGCCACGTCCTGGCCGATCAGCTTTGGGCCGATGCAGTGTTCGATCGCAGCCATGATGCTGCCGTGGGTATCGCCAGTGATGGGTGCGGTGGCCGGGGCGGCGCCATAGCCGATGTGGCCACTGTCGGTATGCAACAGCACCACCACATCCTCGATTGCCTGTACGGTGCGCACAGCTGTCTTGAACGGTGTCCTCAGCGGCACGCGCACCATGCCAAGTCGGAAGCCAGTGATCTTCATGGGGCGCCTGTTGGTGCAACGCGTTGGATGCGGGTGATGTGGTCGATGAATGCAGTGCCGTCGCTGGCGAGCAGCGGCAGCAACGGTGTCACCGACACACCATTCAAGCGCGCGTGCTGCACGCTGCCATCGGCGGCGCGGTAACTGGCACCGGCCACATCATGTATCACCCATGGCACGCCATCTGCGTGCCCGATGACCAGCATCACATGGCCAGGGATATGGATCAGATCGCCGACTTGCAGCAGCGCGAGCTGCCGCAAACGTTTCGGCAACGGTGCAGCTGTCTCGAATGGCACGTTGCGCAACACCGGGCTGCGCGCCTGGTCGCCGGTATTGCGGGGCAGTGCGATGCCGAGGCTGCGATAGACATCCCCTACGAAGCCGCTGCAATCACGCGCGCCGTAACCGTTGCCCCAGCCATAACGTTCGCCGAGGAATTTGAATGCCTGCCGTAGCAATGCGGCATCCGTGGCGGGTAAGGCGCCGATATGGACATCGGCAGCGCGTGGGACCAATGCGGGCACCAGCTGCAATCGGCCATCGGCGCTGCGCAGTGGGAGTTGCACCACATAGGCCGCAAGCGGTAGTTGACCGTTCACCGGCTGCTGCGGCGGCCAGTTGTCGAGCAACGGCAGGCTGGTGCCCATATCCAGCGTCAGTGCAGAAATTGCCGAGATTTCGGGCGTGTAGGCGGTCTGTGTGCGGGCTGCAGTCACGACGAGGCGCGGGCCGCGCTGTGCGTAATCCAGTACCTCGGCGCGGCTGCCTTCGGCAAGATGTGCGCTTGCGATCCACGCGGCGTAATTTTCGGCAATGACGAACTTCCACGCCCCATCGGCGCTGCTGTGCAGGACCGCGACCGGCGTGCCGGGATACAGCGCCGATTCCTGGAAGCGGTCGATATCGCGGTCGTCGGTACGGTTAAACACACGCTGCGCAGTGGGAAAGGTCCGCAATGCTGCACGCGTAACCA
Organism: Xanthomonas oryzae pv. oryzae; assembly: GCF_004136375.1. Lineage (NCBI taxonomy): Bacteria > Pseudomonadati > Pseudomonadota > Gammaproteobacteria > Lysobacterales > Lysobacteraceae > Xanthomonas > Xanthomonas oryzae. The sequence goes on along the minus strand of NZ_CP031697.1, from coordinate 4,444,515 downwards.
CCAGTGCAAAGCGCAGCGGCACCTGTGCGGGAAGCGCATCCAACGCCCAGGCCTTGCGCAACGTAGCCAAGCGTGCGGTATCCAGAAGCCGCCCATCTGCGGCGTACAGCGGCCGTGTCGGCATGGCCGACACGGCCGCGATGCGCGCGCGCACTTCGGTTGCGGCCAGCGTGTTGGGCAGCTGCGCGAGATGGTGCATCGATGCATCGTTGCGCAGCAGGCGCGCATTGAAGTCAGCGATCTGCGCGGGAGTCATGCGTGGCGTCTGCGCGTTGCCGCTGCGCTGGATCCAATACTCTGCGGTGAGCTGTGCATCGCTCACGATGAAGGGCGGCGCGTGTGCAACCGGCGCGCCGGCAGGTGCGGACACTGCGCTGCAGGGCAGGGCGAGTGCGATCAGCAGCACTATCAGCAGGCGGCGCGACAATGGCATGCAGAGCTCAGGGTGAAGGCAGCTGTTGGCGAGCTGCGCAGGAACGTCGATAGTGGCATGCGGCGCACGCCACATCCATGCGTTGTATCCGCAAGGCGATTGGCGCTCCCAAGCGCACAAGGCCGCGCAAGCATCAACGCGGCGGATAATGGTGCGGCGGCGACAGCAGCGTGGCCGAGCCGGACACGCCGCGCAGGTCGTCCGGTCTTCCCAGGAGAAATCCGTGCTGCCCAGCTTCCCTTTCTCCTCATCGGCCTGGCTGAGTGCAGCCGTCTGCCTGGTCGCGCTGTCGCTGGGCGCCTGTGCGCACGCACCGGAGCGCAACCCGCTGGCGCGGTGGGTGCCCTCGCCCAATCACGATATGCGGCGACCGATCCTGATCGTGTTGCATTTCACCGAACAACATTCAGTGCAGCAAAGCGTGAGCACGCTGCGCGGCCGCAACAGCGGTGGTTGGGTCAGTGCGCACTATCTGATTGGCAAGGATGGGCAGCGCTACCAGTTGGTCAGCGATGCCCAGCGCGCCTGGCACGGCGGTGTCGGCCGCTGGGGCACCATCACCGACATCAATTCGGCCTCGATCGGTATCGAGCTGGACAACGACGGTAGCGAGCCGTTCGCGCCGGCACAGATCGACAGCCTGCTGGTGTTGCTGGACGACCTGTGTAACCGCCTGCGTATCCCGCGCACGCAGATAGTTGGCCACGAAGATGTTGCCCCGACGCGCAGGAACGACCCCGGCCCGTTATTTCCCTGGAAGCGCCTGGCCGAAGCCGGCTTCGGCCGCTGGCCCGCTGCCGATGCGCCCGCAGCCCCGGCAAGTTTCGACCCATGGCAGGCGCTTGCCATGATCGGCTACAGCATCGACGATCCAGCCGCCACCCTGCAGGCGTTTCACCATCACTACCGCGGCCACAGCGCCACCACGCTGGATGCCGAGGATCTGCGCATCTTGTCTGCGTTGACCAAAGGCGCGAGAACTTCTAGCCCGCGACCGGCGCTTGAGCCAATCGAAGGCGACAACCGCTAGGCGCATGGCGGTCGAGCCACGCCGTGTCTGGTGGCGAAGCAGGCTCAGTGTGATCCATCGCGCGGACCCTGCATCTTGCAAGGAAACGACAGATGAAAGAAACCCTGCTATTTCGGAAAGGGCGCTGCTGGCGGCAGCTTTTTCTTCAAGGCGCTCTGCTGATGATCGCCATGGCGCCATCCGCCCTGGTCGCCAGCGACGTGCATGTGTCCTCGGCAAAGACCGCCGCAGAGGCCGGCCTTGTGGACGTACACGCCCTTGCGCCGGACATTGCGTTGGACATGCGTCATGCAAGCAGCAACAACTTCACCGGGCAGGTCGTGCCGGGATGTAACGCGCCGCGGTGTTATCTGCTGCAGCCAGCTGCCGAAGCGTTGGCGCGGGTGGCGCATACGCTTGAGGCCGAAGGGGACAGATTGCAAGTGTCCGACTGCTATCGGCCGGTGCGGTCTGTGAAAGCATTCGTGGCCTGGGCGGCGGATCTGCAAAATCAGACGACCAGGGCGCAGTACTACCCGCGGGTGGACAAGCGTGCGCTGCTGGGCGATTACATTGCTCCGACCTCCGGGCATCGCCGTGGCGCGACCCTGGATCTGGGTTTGCTGCAGTGCCGGTCGGCTGCGTGCCAGGCAGTGGACATGGGCACCGGTTTCGATGTCTTCGATGCGCGTGCGCACACCGATGCGCCAGACATCAGCGTAGGGCAACGCGCACACCGCCAGCGCCTGCGGCGTGCGATGGCGGCCGAAGGATTTGCCAACTATCCGATGGAGTGGTGGCATTTCACGTTTCGTCCCGAGCCCACGCCTGATACGGCCTACGCTGTTTCGGTGGACTGACGGCGACCGATGAATAGCTGCGCCGGCGCCGACCATCAGGTGGTGCTCGCAATCGGTAGCCCGCTTGCGGTAGGTGCGCATTGCAACGCAGAAACGGCCACCTTGGATGCCGGCAATCTTCCGAAGGTGGGACGCGCGAGAAATGCGGTGCGCACCTGTCAGCTCCTAGCGGTGCGTGTCGCCATTGCATCACCTGCAACAGCGCACGCACCAGCAACGCGCCAGTCGTACACTTCATGCGGTCGCACACCGCCGGTGTCTGCCGCAACGCCTGATCACCCGCTTCGACAGATCCAAGGAACCGCCATGTCCGATCCGGAACGCTTTGTGGATATCGCCTGCCCGTACTGCGGGGAGTGGATCACGCTGGCGCTGGATCTGACCGGCGGCGACCAGCACTACATCGAAGATTGCCAGGTCTGCTGCAAGCCGATTTCGGTGCGCGTGCGCTGGGATGAAGAGGGCGAGGCGCAGGTGAGTGCGCGCGGGCAGGACGACGCCTGAGCCCCTCCACGGCCACGGCTCCGCCTGCTGTGGCGATGCACGACGGCATTGCCCCCAGAGCGGCCTGAGGTCTGCCATCTGCATCTCGCCCCGGCTGTGCGCCCGACGCGGTGAGCATCCAGTTCGTTTGGATCGCCTGCGGTGCGGCACGCGGGCGGATCCAAGCGCTGCAGCCGCTAGACTGATGCGCCTACTGCCTGGATCGTCACGATGAACTTGCCTCTGCACTTCGGCCTGCTCGGTTCGCTGGAGGCTGGCCTGATCGCGCTCATCCTCGGCGTGCTGGTCTTTGCGGCGGTGGGACGCATCGGCCGGCGCTTGCAGTTCAACCATGGCCAGATGCTCGGCATTGCCTGCCTGCTCACTGTTGCCATCGGCGCCGGTTACGACATCTGGAATCTCGTTTACACCAGCATCGTGCGGCTGGAATCGCCGCTTTACGCGCGCCTGGCGCTGGCCAAGATCCATGACCCCAACGAGCTCGGCTCGCGCGTGGTGCTCGACGTGGCCGGTGCGCTTGCTGGCGTGGTGCTCGGTTGGAAACTGTTCAGTTCCGGAAGCTGGGACAAGGACGCGCCAAGTGCCTGAGATCACGGGTGAAACTGGGGTTTAGGTCGCAAAATTCTATGCATTGAATGAGTCGCTTCGGTTTAACTCACCTATGCTTAACGGGCGCTTAGCCGCAAACATTCAGTCGGTGGTTAAAAGACTGTTTTGCGAAAGATTGCATCGGGTTGGACGTTCATTTGCGATGGGTAGGGTGAAGGCATGTGCGGCGACACCGCGCATTCCCAAGCCAAGGAGATCTCCCTAATGAAGAATCGCAACTGCACCTCGCTGCTCGCCGCCACTGTCGCCCTTGCTGCGGCTCTGGCGCTGCCGGCGATGGCGCAAAGCACCTCTCAGGATGCCGCGGCGCACTCGGGTAGTTCGGCCACTTCCGCGCAATCCGGCGGCGGCCAGACCTGGGCCAGCGTGGATACCGATAGCGATGGCGCCATCAGCAAGCAGGAAGCGCAGGTCAACGCAGGACTTGCGCAAATTTTCGATCAAGCCGATGGCAATGCCGATGGCAAGCTGACCCCGGATGAGTACAAGGCGTTTGTCGCCAAGGAGCAGGGTGGCGGGGCTGCGAGTGGCTCGCAGGGCAACTGAGGAGTGAGTTCGGTATATCCCCTTATTCGTGAGAGGAGATATTGGTTCGCACAGCGCTGGCATTGATTCACGCCAACGCTTGGTCACACGCTGAAGTACGCAAGAGCAACAGGATGGTCACGCGGGAGCGATCTGCCAGGGTCGCTCCCGTTTTTTTGACGTTTATCGCGCTAAGGTGATGCGTTACGCGTCGGGCACTGATCCATATGTCGCACTCACGTCTTGCACTTTTGGTCGGGTTGGCGATTCCGTGCTGTGCGGCCGCCGCGCCGCCCGAGTTGCCGCCGGCCACCCCTGCGCCGTCTTTACCGACGCGCGCTGGCGGCACCGCTCCAGCGATGTCGCCCTTGCCGATCAATCCACCGGCGCCGGCGACCACGCCCTTGCTGCCGGCCGATGGACCCAGGTCCGCCGGGTCCACCAGCGGTGCCGAGGCATCCGTTGCACCCTCCGCCGGCAGCCTGGCACCGCGGAGTTTCCGCAGCCTGGATACCGACGGCGATAGCTCGCTGACGCTGGCCGAGGCAAGTGCCGATCCGGTGTTGCGCGAGAATTTCGCCGCCTTCGACAGCAATGGCGATGGGCGCCTGTCGCGCGACGAATTCGCCATTTATCAACCTGGCCCGGGCGATGCCGCAGGCGACTGAGCACAGCGCCAGATCGGTGCGCTGCTAAACTGGTCAGATGAGCGCACTTGCACAACGCGACGGCCAAGCGATCCAACTGGTTGGGTTCGACGGCGACGATACGCTTTGGAAAAGCGAGGACTATTACCGCACCGCAGAAGCGGATTTCGAAGCGATTCTGTCCGGTTATCTGGATCTGGGCGACAGCCGCATGCAGCAGCATCTGCTGGCGGTGGAGCGGCGCAACCTCAAGGTGTTCGGTTACGGCGCCAAGGGCATGACGCTGTCGATGATCGAAACCGCAATCGAACTGACCCAGGCGCGCATTGCGGCCCGCGATATCCAGCGCATCGTCGAAATCGGCCGTGCCACGCTGCAGCACCCGGTAGACGTGATTGCCGGTGTGCGCGAGGCAGTCAGTGCGATTGCCGCCGATTACGCGGTGGTGCTGATCACCAAGGGCGACCTGTTTCACCAGGAGCAGAAGATCGAGCAGTCCGGCCTGGCCGATCTGTTTCCGCGGGTCGAAGTGGTATCCGAAAAAGATCCGCGGACATATGCGCGCGTGCTCGGTGAATTCGACTTGCCGGCGCGGCGATTCGTCATGATTGGTAATTCGCTGCGCTCGGACGTGGAACCGGTGCTGGCCATCGGCGGCTGGGGCATCTACACCCCGTACGCGGTGACCTGGGCGCACGAGCAGGAGCATGGTGTGGCCGCCGCCGAACCGCGCATGCGCGAAGTGCCCGCCGCCGGCTGGCCGGCAGCAGTGCATGCGTTGGATGCGTTGGCGCGGCAGCAGCGCTAAGCTAGGGTGGAGCGCCGTTATTGTGGCAATGCTGGTTTGGTAAGTTGATGCATCAAAGCGCAGGCGCCTCACGCGCCCAATCACAGGATGTTTACGGCTGTGCATGCATGCGCGGCCGGAGCTTGGAGGGAGTGCCGATGATCATCTTGTCCATTGCCCAGCGCGCCGGTTTGGCTTTGTTGCTCGGGCTGCTAGCGAGCGCCGCGCCGCTGGCTGCCGCCGAGCTGGAAGAGGAAATCATCAACCCGAGCGAAGTCATCTTTCGCGACTGGCAGCCTTACGACGACGGCGGCGATGACTTACGCCTGCAAACGCGCCGTGTAGGCGATGAGCTGGTGTATTTCCGTAAGGTGCGCTTCGATCGCGAGCAGGGCTATGTCGATGCGCAGGGCGAGAGCATCGACAGGTTGCAGGCTCGGCCGAGCGCGCGCGATCGCAGCGCTGGGTCGATAAGCGACCGCTACGACGGCGACGACCGCTACGCGGGCGACGGTGGATACCGAGGGTTTGGTGGCCCCATCCGTCTGTGTGCATCGCGTCACCGCCCGGACGGCCAGATTTACGATGGCAATGGCCTGTATGGCGCAGCCCCCTACAGCAGTCCGCACAACCGCGACGCGCGCCAGTGTTACATCGGTCCCGGCTACATCGGCTCCTGCGATCTGAGCGGCTGCCGCGAGCTTCACCCGCTCGGGTTCTACGATCTGCGCTGAGCGCCACTGAAAACGCATGCGCTCACTCAGCGGGCGTGTGCGGTACGCCATGCCAGCGCAAATGCTGCTCGCAGCGCGCCCACACCTGCCCACGATGCGCCATCTGCCTGACATCACGACAAGCATGCGGCATCATCGGTGCATGCCTGTGTCCAGCTGCCTCGTGTTGCGCTCTCTGCCCTTGCTGATGGCATTGCTGTGGCCGGTGCTGGTCGCCGCGCAGACCTCGCCGGCATCGACAACAGCTGCTGCACCGAGAGAACCGGCGCCGGGGGGCATCCAGGGCACCGGCGACGCCTGGGTGGACCAGCATCTGGCCGATATGGGCAGTTATGCGCAGCGCTATCCAGCCAGCTTCATCGATGAAGTGGCGCGCTATACCGGCACGCCGCGCGTGTACGTGCGGGCGCTGCTGCAAGTGCACGGCTGGCGTGCCGGGGATATCTATTTCGCGTGTTTTTGGGCGCAGGCCGTGCAGCTGTCGTGCCGTGACACTGTGCGTGCCTACAGCCGCGACCATCACGATGGCTGGGAGGGCGTGATCACGCGGTTATCGGTGGCGCCTGACAACGCGCACATGCGTGTGCTGCGGCACGCCATCGTCGCCAGCTACGACCGCTGGGAACGCCCGATCACCCTGGACGCCTTGTTGCGCCGTCAGCTCGGCGATCCTGCGCAGCGTTTGGAAGCGGCGCGCCAGGCCAGCGAAGCGGCCGAGGCGGCGGCGCAGGCCGGGCTCTAAGAACCTGTTCACAATCTTATTCAAACCGTGCAAACTCCACGAATGCGCGAGAAGAACTATCCAAGTGACGTGAGCCGTGAGCGGTTCGAGCAAATCCGCCCGATTCTGGAGCAAGCCCGCAAGCGCACCAAGCCTGTGACAGTGGATATGTATGAGGTGTGGTGCGCAGTGCTGTATCTGCTACGGACAGGGTGCCCGTGGCGTGCGTTGCCCAGTGACTTTCCGAAGTGGCGCACGGTGCATTCCTACTTTGCCAAGTGGAGCGAAGTGGACGATGAAGGAATAAGCCTGCTGGAGCGGGCGCTTAAAAAATCAGGTTGGCGCGGCCCGCGAGAAACAGGGGCGCAAGGCCTGCAGCACGTTCTTGATCGTGGACGCGCAGAGCGTGAAGAACAGTGATACAGCCGGCCAGAAAGGCTATGACGCGGGCAAGAAGGTATCGGGGATCAAGCGCCACATCGCGGTGGATACGCAAGGCTTTCCACATGCCGTTGCGGTGACCACGGCGGAAGTCACCGATCGTCAAGGTGCGCTGGAGGCATTGAAACGCTGCCGATCGGGTTTAGGTCGGGTGAAACGCCTGCTGTGCGACAGCGGCTACACCGGAGATCCCTTCGCCGAGGACGTACAGGACATTCTGGGCAAGCATGTCACCGTACAGATTGCCAAGCGCAGCGAGCTGCATACCTTCAAGGTCATGCCCAAGCGCTGGAGTGTCGAACGCAGCTTTGCCTGGCTGGAGAAGAACCGGAGGCTATGGAAGAACTGCGAGCGAAGGCTCAATACCAGCTTGCAGTTCATCCATCTGGCGTTCCTGGCACTGCTGCTCAGGAGATCGTGAACAGGTTCTAAGGCGCAAACACAACCTTGCGATAGCCCTGCGCCACCCGCAGCAACGCGGTGGCCTTTGCTTTCCACTGCGTGCTGCGCCGCTTTTGCGCTTGCGTCAGCGGCGCATCGATCGTGCTGGTGAACACGATGTCTTCCGCAGTCGCATGGAAGAACTTGTCCTGGATACAAGCCGCTGGCGAGAGCTGATACGTGGACAGTTGGTGCGCCACTGGCGACTCGTTCCAACCGAACAAAAAAATATCGGCCATGGTGTGCCAGCGCGCCTGCGCAGCCAGCAGCAATCGCGCGGCATCCCTGCTGACGATCAACGCACCCGCGCACACCGGCCAGCAATGTTGATACGTTGATGGGCGCACCGGGCGCAGTTGACGCCCGGCGACGTCGGCAACCTTGGCATCGAGCTTGATGCGGTTGTAGGACGGCTCCAGGCGCACGATGCTGTTGCCGCCTGGCAGCCAATCCGTGCTGGCCAGCAGCGCCGGCAGCGTATCGGACAGATGCATGTCGTCTTCGAAAATCGCGGTGTAAGCGTCAGCGGAGTCGGTCGCGATGCGCCATGCCGCCTGATGACTGAGAAAGCAGCCGATGTTGGATGCGGTCCACTTGCGCGGGCCGGTGCTGAAGGCATCGCCCGACCCTTCCAGTGGGCGCTCACGTACGAAATCGGCGATCTGCTCGTCCGTCAACGTGGCGCCATCCACAGCTGCAATGCGCTCGAACGGCAGGCCCAGCGCATCGAAGCGCGCCGACATGGCCTGCAACCGGTCGCTACTGCGCTGCATGTTGATAAGGTAGGACTTGATCATTACGCCACTCCAGCACGGTTATCGGCCAGGATCGTGACGGGATTTGCAGCGGTTGCAACAGGTTCTTGAGTGAGACTAAGTTCTTAATTCGGGGTGCCAAAAGATCGCTGCCACTGCCGGTACTTCGCCATCGATTCGCGCTGGCACTCCTGGATACGGAGATATTGCGCCGCAGGTGGCAGCGCTCTCGCATAATCACACCATGACCGGCCTTGCCCATCCCGATGCTGCCTGGACCCTGATCTCGCTGCGCCCCAGCGGCGAACATGCGCCGCTACGGCGGGCGGTTGCGCGGCATGGCGGGCGGGTACTGGCGCTGTCGCCGTGGCGCTTGCAGACCAACGATGCCGCACAGGCGCGGGACGCGCTGCGACAGGCGCTGGCAGCACCGATTGCGGTGTTCACCAGCCCGGCGGCCGTGCAGGCGGCGCATCGTCTGGCGCCGCTGCAGCGCCCGGCGCAGGCGCACTGGGTGAGCGTGGGCGATGGCACTGCGCGCGCATTGCAGGCCTGCGGCATCGACACTGTGGTGCGCCCGACGCGCATGGATAGCGAAGGCCTGCTTGCGCTGCCGCTGCTGCAGGCGCCGCTGCAGGCCGTTGGGCTGATCACCGCGCCCGGCGGACGCGGCATGCTGGCACCAACGCTGGAACAGCGCGGTGCGCGCATTGTGCGAGCCGATGTCTATCAACGCATCCCGCTGCGCTTGCGCGCGTCGGCCATCCAGGCCTTATCGCACGCATTGCCGCGCAGCGTGCTGGCCTTGAGCAGCGCCGAGGCACTGACGCTGGTCCTACAACAGCTGCCTTCCGCGCTGATCGAGAAATGGCAACGGCGGCCGGTGGTCGCGTCCAGCGATCGCATGCTGGATGCCGCGCACGCTGCTGGCTTCATCCATCGCATGCGTGCAGAAGGCCCACTGCCAAAGCAGCTTGCCGCTGCTGCGGCAGCGATCGTGACACCACCGCGACCTTGCTGAACTGCGAACTCCAGCACAGCTTGCGGCTGTCAGCCGCTGCACGCCATGCTGTGGCAGATGACCGCGGCGCACGCGCCGGTTGTGACCGCCCGAGGATGTCCGAATGACCGAAATGCCCGCTCCCACGCGACGCTTTCCCTTGGCATGGCTGCTGCTTGTCGTGGCCGTAGCGGCCGCTGGCGTGGCGCTGTCCCTGAGCTGGCGCGCGTGGCAGAGCTATCAGGCCGCACAGTTGCAGGCCGCGCAGGCGCAGCAGCAACGCTGGGACGGCACGCAGCAGATGCTGGAAACGCTGCGCCGCGATCAGCGCCTGGCCAATGACCGCCTGCAGGATGCGGCCTCCACCAACCGCGTGCTGCGCGATGAAATGCTGGGCCTGAGCCAACGTAGCGCGTTGCTCGAAGACACCGTGCAGAAGCTGGCCGACCGCAATCGTCACGGCCCGCAGGCGCTGCGCCTGGATGAAGTGGAACTGCTGCTGCGCCTCGGCCAGCAACGGCTGAGCATCGCCGGCGATGCCAATGGTGCCCGGCGTGCCTACGCGCTGGCCAATGGCGCGCTCAACGGTATCGACGACCCCGGGTACCTCAATTTGCGTCAGGCTTTGGTGCAGGAGCGCGACGCCCTGGATCGCCTCGGCGCCGGCCCGCAGGCGGAAGTCGGTCAGACGCTGGACAGCTTGGCGGCCGAGTTGCAGTGCCTGCCGGAGCAGGCCGCACAGAACAGCGACACGGCGCAACCGTGGTGGCGAAAGGTGCTGTCGCCGTTGGTGGATATCCGTCCCAGCCGCGGCGATGCCTTGCTCACCGGTGGCGATCGGCAGGCCGCGCGTGATGCCTTGCAGATCGAAATCAGCCTGGCCCGCGCGGCCGCCGAACGTGGCGATGCTGCCGGGTTCGCGCAATCGCTGCGCCGCGTGGATACCTGGACCACCCGGCTGTGCCCGGACTCGCCGCAACGTCGTCAGCTGCGTGCACGCCTGCGCAGCCTGCAACGAGCGCCACTGCGTCCGCGCCTGCCGGAACTGGGCACCACCCTGCTGCAACTGCAGGCCATGCGTGAAGGGAGATCCACCCAATGAAAGTCTTGCGTACCGTCTTGATTCTGTTGGTCGCCGTGGCGCTGGGCGTGCTTGGCGCGCAGTGGCTGTCGCACCAGAACAGCTACGACCTGGGCAATGTAGTGGTCAGCGTAGGTGGTAACGACTACCGCGCCGCCATGCCGCAGGCGCTGCTGATGCTGTTGATCGCCGTGCTGGTGCTGTGGCTGCTATGGACGTTGATCAGCCTGCCGTTTCGCGTGTGGGGTAAATACCGCCGCAAGAAGGGCCGTGCGCGTTTGATCGAAGGCCTGCGCGCTGCCGATCATGGCCAGTGGCAGCGTGCCGAGCGGCTGCTAGTTAGTGCTAGCGAAGACGATGAGGTGAGCGGCATTGCTCTGGCCAGCGCAGTACGCGTGGCCGATGCACGCGGCGATGAAGCCGCAGCCACGGCACTTGCACAACAGCTTGCCGAGCGCGACCCCACCGCATACGCACTGCTGCAGGGCGAGCGACATCTGGCGCGCCAGCGCCCGGTGGAAGCGATCAATGCGCTCGATAGCGCCAATGCGCAACCGTTGCCGGCACGCGGCCTGCTGTTGCGCACACATGCCCTGCCCCAGATCGGCCGTGCCGATGAAGCCTACGGCCAGCTCGGCGCTTTGCGTCAGCAGGCGGTGCTGGCCCCCGATGCCTACAGCGCGCTGGAAGCGACGCTGGCCGAGCAGACCCTGTTGCAGGCCAGCGACGCCAATGCGCTGGCCGAGCGCTGGGAAGCATTGCCCAAAGCATTGCGCACCTGTCCGGCGGTGGTCGGCGCCTATGCGCAGCGCGCGGCCGTACTGCATTGGGACGATGCAGCCGTGCACAGCCTGGAGCAGGCGCTGGACGCACAGTGGGACGAATCGCTGGTGCGCTTGTACGGCGTGCTGCCGTTGGAAAAATACGATTCGCGCCGCGCCAGTGCGCAGCGCTGGTTGACCCCGTATCCGGACAGCCCGGGCCTGCTGCTGACACTGGCGCGGTTGGCGCGTCATCAACAGCAGTGGTCGCAGGCCGAAGAATTCCTGCACCGCGCGATCGCTAACGGCGCCGGTAGCGACGCATGGGAAGAGCTGGGACACGGCTTTGCCGCATCGGGCGACCTGCTGTCGGCACAGCATTGCTACGCCAGTGCCTTGCGCGCTGCACGCGGGGAACCGGTGCACGAAGGCATGCCGCAGCAGGCGTTGCGCGGGCCGATCGTGGCGGCGTACGACACCCAGCCAGTCGATCCACGCGCAGCGGACGATCGCATTCTTTAATCGAGACAGCGGCGGTATGTCGTCTGCATACCGCCGCACGTGTGTGGCTGATGCCGGTGCGGAATGCGCGTCCGGCGGGCATCCACTTCATCGAAGAAGTCGATCTCGCCATGTCCGCCGATCACAGCAACGGGGGGCGACCGGTGTGGAAGACAACGCAACTGCATTGACTGCCTGGCGTGAACGCTTGGGCGCTGCAGCGGTTGGCGCGCACTGAGTCGGGCACACGATTGAGAGCAGCCATCAAAACGACTGCGCAGTCGCAAGGTACGTGCGGCCGATACTCGGATCCTCGTACCCCTCTTGCACTGCGATTCCCGCACGCCGCCCACGTCCTGACGACTGCTCGCTACGTTTTGATAGCCGCTCTTGCACGCCCGGCCACGGGTCGCGGCTGACTGCAGATGTCGAACGACCCGCAGTGCTCACGGCGCAGGTGGCAACGTGCGCAAGAAGTCTTCGCAAGCGCCGAGATAACGCGCCTGGTGGTGATCGATCGACTGCACTGACAGCACCCGCGACCCGAACCTGCCTATTACGAGCATCGCGGCCACCATACAGGTGCCGATGAGCCAGCGAAACTCGCTCTGCAACGAGAGACCACACACCAAGAACCCCAGAACCGATGTCATCGTGATGGCCACATAGCGCACGCGGCGTCGCTCGTGTTGCGCACACAGCGTTAGCGCATGCGCGCTGCGCTTGCGCAACACGATGGCCAGAATCACATACGGCAGCACCCCCATCAGCAACGCCAGGTAGATCACCGGGTGATGCCAATGAAAGATGTAGCGGCGCGATGTCATGTCGGCTGGCGCATTGCACTTGATGCAACGCGGCGGCAGGTTCGCGCCCGGTGTGCACACCAGTACATCGCCCTCGCGCCACACATCGCTGTGTGCGGAGGTCAGATACAGCGTGGGTGGCTCACGTCCATCGGCATTCGACATCCATCCGTCCGTGCAGGTTGGGGATTGGAGGTTGGGGATTGGAGATTGGAAATTCGGGATTCGCAAAAGCAGGATCCCACGTCTGCTTGTACGAATTCCCAATCCCCAATCCCACGCTGCGCAGCAGCATCAGCGCTCGACAATCGCCACCACGCCCATGCCGCCGGCGGTGCAGATCGAAATCAATGCACGGCCGCCGCCGCGTTCTTCCAGCTGCTTGGCGGCCGTGGCCACCACACGCGCACCAGTGGCCGCGAACGGGTGGCCGGTGGCTAGCGAGGAACCCAGCGGGTTGATCTTGTCGGGGTCGATGCGGCCCAGCGGCGCATCCAGGCCCAGGCGATTGCGGCAGTAATCCTCGCTCTCCCACGCGCGCAGCGTGCACAGCACCTGCGCAGCGAAGGCTTCGTGGATTTCGTAGATGTCGAAGTCCTGCAGGGTCAGGCCCTGTCGTGCCAGCATTTGCGGCACGGCGATGGTCGGCGCCATCAGCAGGCCTTGGCCATGCACGAAATCGACTGCCGCGACTTGTGCATCGCGCAGATAGGCCATCGGTGTGTGACCATGCGCCAGCGCCCAGACTTCGCTGGACAGCAGCACCGCGGCGGCGCCATCGGTCAGCGCAGTGGAATTGGCCGCGGTGAGCGTGCCGCGGCCGGAGGTCTTGTCGAAGGCGGGACGCAGCGTGGCGAGTTTTTCCAGCGAGGTGTCGGCGCGCAGGATGTTGTCGCGCGAGACGCCGCGGAACGGGGCGATCAGCGCATCGAAGAAACCGCGCTCATACGCAGCGGCCAGCTTGTGGTGCGAGGCCACCGCCCATTCGTCCTGCGAATCGCGCGAGATGTTCCATTCCTTGGCCATGTCCTCGCAGTGGTCGCCCATGCTCTTGCCGGTGCGCGGTTCGGCCACGCCGGGGAATTCGGGTTTGAGCTCGCCCAGCTTGAAGCCGCGCAACAGCGTCTTGAGCTTGTCGCCGGTGGCCTTGACACGATTGGCGGCCAACAGCCGCGCGCGCAGTTTCTTGCCGTAGACGATCGGCACTTCGGAGGTGGTGTCCGAACCGCCGCCGATGCCCGAATCGATCTGCCCCAGCGCGATCTTGTTGGCGATGGTAATCACCGAATCCAGGCTGGTGCCGCAGGCGCGCTGCAGGGTGATGCCCGGCGTCAGCGGCGACAGACCCGACGACAGCGTCGCCTCGCGGGCCAGATTCCAGTCCGAGGAGTGCTTGATCACCGCGCCCATCGCCACTTCGCCCAATTGCTGCCCATGCAGCCCGAAGCGCTCGACCAGCGCGCCCAGCGTGCGCACCGACATACCCATGTTGCCTACATCCGCGTATGCGGTGTTCTGACGGCAAAACGGGATACGAACGCCGCCCAAAATGGCGACGGGACGTGCTGGGGGCATCGGTTGACCTGGCATGGAGGACTCGCGGACATGGCCTGCACAGGGCGGGCAGGCATAATGGCCCAAAGTGTAGCTTCGACCCCGTGATGGGCCAACCGCGAATCATGAGTAAGACCGAACACGGCGTAACCGCCATGGGTGTGCTGGCGCTGGAATTGACCGGCGCAAGCGCCCCCGAACGCGGCGCATTGGCGCCCGAACAGGCCGGTATGCTGGCCGAACACATTGGCCGCGACCTGGCGCAATGGATTCCCGAGATCCGCGATCTGGAATTGAGCGTGGCGCTGGCGCATTTCGACCCTGCCGAAGTCTTGCGGCCCGGCTGGCCGCTGCATCGGCGCCTGGAAGAGCTGCAGGCGCATGCGCCCGGCCGCGACCAGGAACCGCGCGTGCTGGCCTTCGGTGCCGACGCGCAAGGCGAGATTCCGCTGCCGTTCCAGGCCGATGCGCAGCTGGTGGGCGGTGGTCTGCGCGTGCTGCCGTTTTTGCTGTCCGGCGATCCGCAAACGGTCGCCACCGTGGCCGATGCAATGGAGGAAGTCTTGCTTGCCCAGGGCATGGCGCAGGCCGACACCGCGTTGCTGGCACAGGAAAGTTTCGGCGCCCGCATCGAGCATGCGCGGTATCTCACCGCCAACGATCTGGCGGCGATGATGTCGATGCAGTACGACAACCAAGGCCTGGCGCCGCTGTGGCCGCTGATCGAAGCTGCATTGCTGGCGCCGCACACAGAAGAGTGGCTGGAACAAGCACCCGAGCCGGTGTTGCGCTACATCGATGGGGAAGTGCGCATCGCCCTGTTCGGCCCGGCCGGCTGGTGCGATCACTACGCGCACGACCGCGAGAATTGCGAGCGCCTGCGTGGCGTCTACGAGCAATTCCTCTCGCGTCAGCGGCAGATGGCCGCCGTGCTGGAAGCGCATGGCTTGCCGGTGCTGTACGTGCATGTCGAGCCTGGCCAGGATCCACGGCAGGCCTTGTCCAGCTAGCGCTTCTTGATCATCCCCGCGAATGACTTGCAGCTCAAGGACGAATAACTAGTCGCCCATGAAAAACCCCTCTCAAACCTTCAGTACCATGTTTGCGTGCCTGGTTGCAGGTGGTGCGGGCGCGCCCCTCAACGCGCTCAAGCATCATGTGGCCGGCAAACATGGCATTTGGTGTTTGAGAGGGTTTTTCAGGGGCGACTAATCAGGAATTCTCTTGCGCGGCAGGCAGCTGCGGCGTGGTGTCGTCGAGGAGTTCAAGGTCGGCAGCCAGCAGCCAGCCCTGCGTGCCACCGGCACGTTCGGACCACCACCAGCCCCCGTGTTCGTGATGCAGCAACACGTCCTCGCCTGCCTGGGCATCGAGTTCGCGTGCGTCGTAATCGCGCAGGGCTTCAGCCCGGCCGTCGCCCAGCGGGCGCAACCAGGCCAGCGGTGCCCAGCCGGCACGGCCACTGTCGTCGGTGACCCAGGCAAACGCCGGCCATTCTTCGTCGCGCACGCCCACGCTGACTTGCTGGCCTGCCTGGAAGCGGACCGGGTTGGCGTAGGCGGCGCGATGCTGGCAAAGCAGACGGGCGCGCATATCAGCCGGCAGCCACCGCGCGACGTGCCGCGGTCACGATGCGCTCCACGCTCGGCAGGTACTTCATTTCCAGCCGGAACAGCGGGATATGCGTGTCGTAACCGGTGACGCGTTCGACCGGCGCCACCAGGTCGTACATCGATTGTTCGGCCAGACGTGCGGCGATTTCCGCGCCGAAACCGGCAGTGCGCGGGGCTTCCTGCACGATCACGCAGCGGCCGGTCTTGGCAACCGATTCGGCAATGGTGTCGAAGTCCAGCGGGCGCAGCGTGGCCACGTCGATGACTTCGGCACTGATGCCTTCGCCGGCGAGTGTGTCGGCCGCTTCCAGCGCTTCCTTGACCTGCGCGCCCCAGGTCACCAGGGTGACATCGGTGCCGTCGCGCAGCACGAAGCACACATCCAGCGGCAGCGCTTGCCCATCGTTGGCCACCACTTCCTTGTACTGGCGATAGATGGGCTTGGGCTCCATGTAGATCACCGGATCCGGGTCGCGGATCGCGGCCAGCAACAGGCCATAGGCACGTCCTGATTAGCACGCACTTTCAGCGGTGAACAGGGTGACATCACGCAGGGCCCGCTCGGACCACGGCTTGCTGGCGGCTGCGGCGGCCAGCAAGCTGGGCACCAGCCGGGTCAGATCGAAACGGCGGTTGAACCGCCACATCGTCTCTGCCAGGTAGCGCTGGGCGTATTTGGCGAATTTGAAGGCGTGATAGGCACCGTCCAGCAAACGCTTTAGGTTGGACAACACCACGTTGACCCAGCGTGCGTTCTCTGCCTCGCAGCGACTTCGACCGCTGCCTTCGATCACGGTGTGCGCGTGCTCGGCTTCCAGTGCTCGAAACGCACCGAGTCCATCACTGTAGACATCTGCTCCAGGATGCAGGCGTTGCCCGATCCATTCCGACAGCGCCGCCTTGGTGAAGCCTGGGACCGGATCCATCACCGCGCGCAATGGACGACCGTCTTCAGTGGTCTCCACGGCGATCACGAAAGGGCGCTTGTTCTCCGAGCCGCGCCCGGCCTTGCCACCGTTGCGTTCTCCGCCCAGGTAGGCATCGTCCAGTTGCACGATCCCGCCCAACTTGCGGTTCGCCTCGCGTTGGGTCATGGCCTGCATCAGCTTGTGCTTCATTCGCCACGCTGTCGGGTAGCTCACTCCCAGGTGTCGCATCAACTCCAGCGCCGACAGGTTCGTCTTGCTCTGGCCCAGCAGATACATGTCAAGCAGCCAGGTGCGTAGCGGCAGCTTGCTGTTGTCCATCACCGTGCCCGAGCGCAGGCTGGTCTGGCGATAGCAGGCCGTGCACTGCCAGTACGTGGTGCCGTGACGCTGGAATCGACTGTGCGCAGTAGCGGCGCAACGCGGACAAACAAAGCCCTGTGGCCAGCGCGAGATCTCCAACGCCTGCTCGCACTGCTGCGCGTTGCCATAGCGCTTGAGGAACGCCGGCAACGACAGCCCGGCTTGGAACTGCACACGATTCATGGCCATGATCTGGTCTCGGTGGAGCGACGGTCCTACCATCGACCGGTCGGCTCTCACTGGCTGCGACTGTGCTGAAAGATCGTGCTAATCAGGAGGCACGTTGCGGCGAGGACGGCAGCACCACGCGCAGGCCCGGCACGTTGGTGAAGATGGCTTCGTTGGCTTCGCTGTGATGTTCCGGCGCGCGGATGCCGCCGCCCCACGGCACGCGCAGCACCATCGGGCAATGCAGGCGGCCACGGGTGCGGTGACGCAGGCGTGCGGCGTGGCAGATCAGATGATCGACCATGGGATACACGAAGCCGTCGAACTGCGCCTCGGCCACCGGTTTCATGCCTTGCGCAGCCAGCCCGACGCTCAACCCGGCGATGGTGGTTTCGTCCAGCGGCGTGTCCAGCACGCGGGCGCTGCCGAAGCGTTGCTGCAGGCCGGCGGTGGCGCGGAACACGCCGCCGTTTACGCCGACATCCTCGCCCAGCACCAACACCGCGGGGTCGTGTTCCAGCTCCCAGGCCAGCGCCTGCGTGATGGCTTCGATCAGGGTGATAGGCGAACTCATGGCGATCTCTCCGCGCGTTGCCACAGCCTTGTAAGGGGCACTGGCGTGCTGCGAGGTGTCTGTGGACACATGCTTGCCCTCATCCTTGACGCGACTCCAGCGCCATCACCTCGGCCGGCGGGTCGCCGTAGAGGTAATCGAACATCGCTTCGACCGGCTGCACCGGCGTGTTGAGATAGGCGTTGACCTCTTCGTCCACGCGCGCGCTGCACTCGGCCTTCCAGGCGTCTTCCTGGGCGTTGTCCCACAGGCCTTGCGCGGTCAGATAGCGGCGCAGGCGCAGCAGCAGTTCGCGCGCCCAGCCCTGCTTGAGCTCTTCTTCGCCGCGATAGCGCCGCGCATCGTCGGCGGTGGTGTGGTCGGACAGGCGGTAGGTCAGGAACTCGATCACCGTGCCGCCATCGCCGGCCAGCGCACGCACGCGTGCCTGACGCATCGCTTCGAGCACGGCAACCAGGTCGTTGCCGTCCACTTGCAGGCACTGCAGGCCGCCGGCCAGGCCCCTCTGTGCCAGCGTCTGCGCGCCGGTCTGCGCCGAGCGCGGTACCGAGATGGCCCAGCCGTTGTTGATCACGCACAGGATCAACGGCAGCGTGTAGGCGCCGGCCGAATTGAGTGCGGCATAGAAGTCGATCTTGGAGCTGCCACCGTCGCCGCAGCAGGCCACGGCGACTTGCGGTTTGCCCTGCAGCTTGAACGACAGCGCCGAGCCGGCAGCGTGCAGGCATTGGGTGGAAATCGGCACGCAGATCGGGAAGTCGATCGCCGCATCGGCATCGCGCCGGTGACCCCGCTGATCTGCACGCGGAAACTTTCATCCGGCTCCGGCGTGGTGTCGCCCAGGACATCGATGGAAATATTGGCGCTGCGTTCGCCAGCGGCGATGCGCAGGGTGGTGGCGGGCAGGGCGATATAGTCGCTGCCGGCGGTGGCGGTGCCATCGACGGTGGCGGCGGTGAAGCTCACCCCGCCCGCCCGCCCGCGCCGGCTGGCTGGCTGGCTGGCTGGCTGGCTCAGGCTCAGGCTCAGCGTGAACACGACGCTGCCGGTGCCGGTGTTGCCTTCGGCCTGGCTGACATCGCCCAGCGTGGCGATCGGCTGGCCGCCGCCACTGCACAGGCGCGCCGCGCTGGCAGCATTGCGTGGGGCCGGCGCGTCGGTGGCGCAATCGGCTGCGTTGTTGTCGGTATCGGTGCACCCGTCGTTGCCGCGCAGCACCGCCAGGGTGTTGCTGGGAGCGGGCGTGGGTGCCTTGCCTTCGGCGCAGCTGGCGGTGCTGCCGTAGCCGACCAGATCGGCATTGCCGGTGGGGCAGGTGCCGCTCAACGCGGAGGCGCTATTGCTCAGCGCCACCTTGCCGGCGGTGCCGCTCATGGCCAGCGTGCCGGTGGCATCGGGTGTGGGCAGCGCAACGCTGCCGCCGCGGCCATCGGCCTGTTTGATCAGGTAATAGCTGCCGGCCGGCACGCTGCCTGTTAGCGGCGTGACCTGCCAGCTGCTGCCGGCGGCCGAGGCGTACTGCACCGACCAACCATCCAGGCTGACCGTGGTGCTGCCGATGTTGTGCAGCTCGATGAAATCGCTGCGGAGGGTGGCGCCACTGTTGCCGCCACCGCGGTAGACCTGGCTGATGACGACCTGGGTATTGGCGTGGCCGGCAATGCCCAGCGCACACAAAAATCCGGCTGCACGACGCTGCAACACATGCATGAGACGAAAGTCCCCTGATCCTTGAGACGTGAAACGCTCCCCTGATCCGGCCACGTCCCTGGCCGGCAGCGCCGTTCGATGCTGCATGAATTTGCAGACCCAGGTTGACGATACGGTGACAGCGTCGCAGTGGCTGAGAACGCACCGGGCGCCTGCCGAGTGGTTCAAAGGTGAAAGAAGCGGGCTCGACGCTGAGGCCTGGGTGTGCGCGTCGTGCGTAGGGGCGTTCTGCGAGGCGCCTGCGCAAGTATCGCTGGCCCAATTCCTCAGAAATCCCTCCGGGACTGCAAGCAGCCAGCCAACGCGGGTCATGGCCGAATGCTCTCCGCCATTCCCCATTCCCCGGCGGCTGCCAACCCGTCGCCAGCACGCTACCCTGCTCGGCCCGATCTTCAGCGCTCCGCCATGCCCGTCGACAAGAATCTGCGTGACCTGGAACCCGGTATCCACACCGACCTGGAGGGCCGGCTGACCTACGGCGGATATCTGCGGCTGGACCAGCTGCTGTCTGCGCAGCAGCCGCTGTCCGAGCCGGCGCATCACGACGAAATGCTGTTCATCATCCAGCACCAGACCTCCGAGCTGTGGCTGAAGCTGCTGGCGCATGAGCTGCGTGCGGCCATCGTGCATCTGCAGCACGACGAGGTCTGGCAATGCCGCAAGGTGCTGGCGCGCAGCAAACAGGTGCTGCGCCAACTGACCGAGCAGTGGTCGGTGTTGGAGACGCTCACCCCAAGCGAGTACATGGGTTTCCGCGATGTGCTGGGGCCTTCGTCGGGCTTTCAATCGCTGCAATACCGCTACATCGAGTTTCTGCTCGGTAACAAGAACCCACAGGTGCTGCAGGTGTTCGCGTACGACCCGCAAGGCCGGGCGCGGCTGCGCGAGGTACTGGAAGCGCCCAGCCTGTACGAAGAATTTCTGCGCTATCTGGCGCGCTTCGGGCACGCGATTCCCCAGCAATACCATGCCCGCGACTGGACTGTCGCCCATGTGGCCGACGACACCCTGCGGCCGGTGTTCGAGCGCATCTACGAAAACACCGATCGTTATTGGCGCGAGTACGCGCTGTGCGAGGACCTGGTGGATGTGGAAACCCAGTTCCAGCTCTGGCGCTTCCGCCACATGCGCACGGTGATGCGGGTGATCGGCTTCAAGCGCGGCACCGGCGGTTCCAGCGGCGTCGGCTTTCTGCAGCAGGCGTTGGCACTGACGTTCTTCCCGGAACTGTTCGACGTGCGCACCTCAGTGGGCGTGGACAGCCGCCCACCGCAGGGCGCTGCGGACACGCAGGGCTGAGCAAGCGTGAGTTCCTTGCCCCGGGCAAGGGGCTGGGGTGAGGCTAAGCGCCTCATCCTCATAGATCAGTCAGATGCCGAGGCGATTACCGCATTCTGCCCCACTTGACGACACCACGCCCTCA
This sequence comes from Xanthomonas oryzae pv. oryzae, assembly GCF_004136375.1. NCBI lineage: Bacteria > Pseudomonadati > Pseudomonadota > Gammaproteobacteria > Lysobacterales > Lysobacteraceae > Xanthomonas > Xanthomonas oryzae. The sequence goes on along the minus strand of NZ_CP031697.1, from coordinate 4,423,569 downwards.
TCCGCCCCTCGGGCACCTTCTCCCCCGTGAAGCAGGACAATGTCCCGGTGGGAGAAGGGAAGGCGCGGCGGCTTAGGAAACCAGGGCGGTGGTCAGTGCTGACGCAGGTGCCTCGGGACCATCCGAGGGCCTGGAAACCATCCCGCACACGCTGGTGGGGATACCGAACACACCCACCAAACCGCCCATTCCAGCCTCCGGCATCAGGTCGCCGACTCCGGCGAATTTGACGCGTACATGACGTCTAAGTGATCCTCGCGCGTCGCCCGGGGCTCGCTCCGGCGCCCCAGCCATCACTGAATACGCAAGGGACACCACATGAGCGTTGACGCGACCGCGCCGATATCCGCTTCCACTCCGCCGCCGCCCGAATTCCCCACGTTGCTTGGCCACCCCCGGCCGCTGTGGATGCTGTTCATGACCGAGTTCTGGGAACGCTTTGCGTTCTACGGCATTCGCTGGGCGCTGACGCTCTATATCGTGGCCGAGTTCTACCAGGGCTCTGGTGTCGGCGAGGCGCCGGCCAACCGGCTCTACGGCGCCTATCTGGCGCTGGTCTACGCCTCGGCATTGTTTGGGGGCTTCGTCGCAGATCGATTGATCGGCTACCAACGCTCGCTGTTGATCGGTGCAGTGGTCATGTCGGCTGGCCTGTTCCTGATCGTGGTACCGAACGACCAAGTGTTCAAGATCGGTCTGGCGACGATCATCGCAGGTAACGGCTTGTTCAAGCCGAATGTCTCGACGATGGTCGGTCAGCTGTATCCGCTGAATGACCCGCGCCGGGATTCAGGATTCACGATTTTCTACATGGGCATCAATGCGGGCGGCTTCGTTGCGCCTATCCTGACCGGCCTGCTTGCCGACAAGTTGTTCGGCACTGAAGCGATGCCGGCTTACAAGTACGTGTTCATCGCATCCGGCATCGGCATGTTGATCAGTCTGGTCTGGTTCTGGCTGGGGCGTCGTCAACTCGGACCGGTCGGTTTGCCGCCGGTTGGTGGAGAAGGCATGGGCCGAACGCTGGTGGTCTTGGTGGGCACGGTTGTGGCCGTTCCGGTCGCCTATGGGCTGCTGCTGATCGGCGCCAGCATCCTTGGTTGGATCCTGACCATTTTGTTCCTTGCCCTGTGTGGACTGATCCTGTTCGAAGGCATTCGTGAAGGCAAGGTACAACGCGATCGCGCGGTCGCCATGCTGATCGTCTTTGTATTCAACGTCATGTTTTTCATGTTCTTCGAGCAGGCGGGCAGTTCGTTCAATTTCCTCGCCCAGAACATCGTGGAGCGCGACCTGGGCGGCTGGATGTTCCCGGTGGGCTGGTTTCAATCGGTCAATACGCTGGCAATTCTGGTGCTTGGCCCGGTCTTCGTATGGCTCTGGGTCGCGCTGAAATCGGCCAATCCGTCGATCCCGAGAAAGTTTGGCTTAGGACTGATCTTCAACGGTCTGGCCTTTGCCCTGCTGATGTACGCCTTGTCGGCCCTGGTCGACGATGCTGGCAAGATTCCCTTCTGGACGTTGTTCATGGTCTATGTCATCCAGACCGTCGGCGAGCTGTGCCTGTCTCCCATCGGCTTGTCGATGACGACCAAGCTGGCGCCTGCCAAAGTGGTCGGCCTGGCCATGGGGGGCTGGTTCCTGTCGACCGCGATCGGCAATAACCTGTCGGGCATTTTCGCTTCTGCGATCAGTGGCGAGACTGGCATGACCGTGGCGTCTGCATTGAAGGGCTACACTTTTGGTTTCTGGTCGTTGATCGCTGCGGGTGTGTTGCTGCTGCTGATTGCCCCGTTGGTCAACAAACTGATGCACGGTGTGAAGTGAGGAGACAAGCAATGCCGATCAAACCCATTGTGTGTGGCCTGCTGCTGATGGTTCTGTTGAGCGCCTGCGGGCAGACCAGCAGCCCGCAGGAAGCGCCAAAGCCGTTGGATACGTCGATGCAGAAGCCGCCCAGCGCCGATCCCAGCCAGCCGGTGTCCTCTGGCAATACGCCGACCGCTGCCGATATCGCCGCCGCCGCCGCACTCAATGCGCAGTACGACCCCTCGCGCGATCCGGCCGCCGATCTGGAGACGGCCAAGGTCGAAGCCAAGCGTGGCGGCAAACGTATCGTAATCAATGTCGGCAGTGCGGCCTGCGAGCCCTGCAAGGCGCTGGATGAACTGATGGGAGGCGACGCCGAGCTACGCAGCTTCCGCGACGCGCACTTCGTGGTGGTCAAGGTCAATCGCGATGCGGCCAACGAGAACACCGCCTTCCTGTCGGCGTTCGCCCAGCTCAACGACTCCCCGTCGCTGCTGGTGTTGGATAACGACGGCAAGCTGCTGACCACCCAGTCTGGCCCGGAGCTGCGCAAGGGCGAGGGCTTCGATCGTAAGAAGCTGTTCGATTTTCTCAAGCAGTGGGCGCCGCCGCAGGCCTGACGTCCCACGGATGTGCGACACGAAAAACCCCCGCAGCGATGCGGGGGTTTTCTGTTTACATCGTGCCGATGCGCATCGCCTGGCACGCGGGCGACGGGTCTGCGCCGCGCGCTGCGTTGCGCATCATCTGATTGACGCATTGCCGGCGACAGCAGCACGCCGCGGCAGCAGAAGTGCTGTGCCCATGAGCGGCCTGCGAACCAACGATGAGTCGCGATCGAACCCCCGCTCGCGATCCTGGGAGTCGCCAAACACAGCTCTGCGCGCGTCCAGCATCGACGCCAGCCTCGGCTGCGCCAGGGTCAGGCGATGCGCAGCGCTCGGACACGACGCCGTAGCCCCCAGCGCGGCGCTACTCAGTCCTTGCTCGCCATGCGCGGCAGCCCATCCTTGGCCAGCCGGTCGATCAGCTTTTCCAGGATCTGCTGTTCTTCCGCACTGAACACCGACATCAGCCGTTGTTCCTTCTCGTTGACCAGCGGCGCGGCGGTCTCGTAGACCTGGCGCCCGGCCGGCGACAGCGCCAGCATCGAGCGGCGGCGGTCGTCGCCGTGGGTCTCGCGGCGGATGAAGCCGCGCTCCAGCAGGCGCGCCACGGCGCGGCTGACCGCCACCTTGTCCATCGCCGTGCGGTCGGAGACCTCACTGGCCGAAGAACCCGGGTACAGCGCCAGAATCGTGATCACCCGCCATTCGGGAATCGCCATGCCGTAACGATCCCCGTATACCTTGGCGATGTTGCTGCTGATACGGTTGGACAGCACGCTCAGGCGATACGGCAGGAACTGCTCAAGGTCGAGCAGCACGGGCTGTTGCGGCGGATGGGGGGGGCGAGATCGTTCATGTTGCACTGTGTCTTGATTTTGGTTTCATTTGCAACTACAAACGGAGGGTGGCCTGCGCATTCTCGCGGGTCTTCTGTTAGTCCGCATAGCCCTGTGGCTCCCCCCGCAGCGTGGAGAAACGACGATGAGCGCACTACCGAACACCACTGCAACCCGCCCGGATCCGGGCATGCAGGTCACCACCTTCGACAATCCGATGGGCATCGACGGCTTCGAGTTCGTCGAATTCGCCGCACCGGCCGGCCAGGCAGTGAAGTTGCACGACTATTTCCGCAAGATGGGCTTCAGCGCGGTGCTGCGTCACCGTAGTCGCCTCATTACCGTCTATCGCCAGGGCGGGGTCAACTTCCTGCTCAACGAAGACCCCGATTCGTTCGCCGCCGACTTCGCCGCTGCGCATGGTCCGTGCGCTTGCGGCTTCGCGATTCGCTTCCGCACCCCGGCCGAGACCGTGCTGCAGACCGTGCTGGGCAACGGCGGCGAAGCGGTGCAGGACAAGGCCGACACCCGCGCGGTGCCGGCGCCGGTGGTCAAGGGCATCGGCGATTGCATGCTGCATCTGGTGGACCGCTACGGCGACGCCGGCAGCATCTACGACGCTGATTTCGAGCCCATCGACGGTGCCGACCAGCATCCGACCGGCTTCGGGCTGACCTTCATCGACCACCTCACCCATAACCTGTATTTCGGCAACATGCAGCGCTGGTCGGATTACTACGAGCGCCTGTTCAACTTCCGCGAGATTCGCTACTTCGACATCAAGGGCGCCAAGACCGGCCTGGTGTCCAAGGCGATGACTGCGCCGGACGGCATCGTGCGGATTCCGCTCAACGAATCGTCCGACCCCAAGAGCCAGATCAACGAGTATCTGGACGCCTACCAGGGTGAAGGTATCCAGCACATCGCCTGCTTCACCGAGGACATCTACACCAGCGTGGAAAAAATGCGCGCCGCTGGCGTGAGCTTTCTGGACACGCCGGACACGTATTTCGATGTGGTGGACCTGCGCATTCCCGACCACGGCGAAGATGTCGAACGCCTGCGTCGCAACAAGATCCTGATCGACGCCGACCCGGATACCAAACAGCGCAAGCTGCTGCAGATCTTCACCACCAACTGCATCGGCCCGATCTTCTTCGAGATCATCCAGCGCAAGGGTAATGAAGGTTTCGGCGAAGGCAATTTCCAGGCGCTGTTCGAAAGCATCGAGCGCGATCAGATCAAGCGTGGGGTGCTTTGAGGGCGGGGATCGGTGATTCGTTATTCGGGATTGGTGTCAGGCGCCCGTTGACACGTGGTGACCTGGTATTGCGTGTGATGCCGAACGTCGCAGCCAGAATGTTAGATGTCGCTCGGGATAGATCAGGCAACGACGCAAAGCAGATGGATCACGTAACGAGGCAGATCAGGTTGCAGCTCGTAGTCAATCGTTCATGCACTTGGTAACGTGGTTGCCTGACATGACCAAGCAGTGAAATCGCAGATAACCAAGCAATAAAAACGCACGTGCTTAAAGCCCCTCCCTCGATGGGAGAGGGACCTGATCCACCCCAAGCCCAGCCTTCTGCGTTCGAGGAGGAGGGTCGACATCCGGACGCGCCACCATGCACAACCCGCAGCACTACATGACCGGCTTCGGCAATGAGTTTGCAACCGAGGCGGTGGCCGGCAGTCTACCGGTCGGGCAGAACTCACCGCAGCGCGTGGCGCATGGCCTGTACGCCGAGCAGTTGTCCGGCACCGCCTTCACCGCGCCACGCGGCGAGAACCGGCGCAGCTGGCTGTACCGCATTCGTCCGGCAGCGGTGCATGGCCGTTTCTCGCTGATCGAGCAGTCTCGGCTCCACAACGACTTCGGCGGCGGCCCGGTACCGCCGGACCAGATGCGCTGGAGTCCACTGCCGTTGCCGGCCACGCCCACCGATTTCGTCGATGGCCTGTACACCATGGCCGGCAATGGCAGCCCGGAGGCGATGACCGGCGTGGCCGTGCATCTATATGCGGCAAACGCGTCCATGCACGGGCGGTTCTTCTACAACGCCGACGGCGAGCTGCTGCTGGTGCCGCAGCTTGGCCGGTTGCGGGTCTGCACCGAACTGGGCGTGCTCGAACTGGAGCCGCAACAGATCGGCGTGATACCGCGCGGTGTGCGTTTCCGGGTGGAACTGCTCGATAGTGCAGCGCGTGGCTATGTCTGCGAAAACTTCGGCGGCCTGCTGCGGCTGCCGGATCTGGGGCCGATTGGTGCCAACGGCCTTGCCAATCCGCGCGATTTCGAGACCCCGCGTGCGGCGTTCGAGCAGCGCGACGGCGCATTCGAGCTGGTCGCCAAGTTCCAGGGCCATCTGTGGCGGGCGGATATCGATCACTCGCCGCTGGATGTGGTCGCCTGGCACGGCAATTACGCGCCCTATCGTTACGACCTACGTCGCTTCAACACCATCGGCTCGATCAGCTTCGATCATCCCGATCCCAGCATCTTCACCGTGCTGACCTCGCCCAGCGACACGCACGGTACTGCGAACATGGATTTTGCGATCTTCCCGCCGCGTTGGCTGGTGGCGCAGCACACCTTCCGCCCGCCGTGGTTCCATCGCAACGTCGCCAGCGAATTCATGGGGCTGGTACACGGCGTCTACGATGCCAAGGCCGAAGGCTTCGCGCCCGGTGGGGCTTCGCTGCACAACTGCATGAGCGGGCACGGACCGGATGCGGCGACCTTCGACAAGGCCTCCCAGGCAGATCTCACGCGCCCGGACGTGATCGCTGAAACCATGGCTTTCATGTTCGAAACCCGCGCGGTGTTGCGCCCCACGCAGCAGGCGTTGAGCGCGGCGCATCGGCAAGCCGATTACCAGCAGTGTTGGTCCGGATTGCGTGCCGCATTTCAGCATCCACCAGCGAAAAACACGACGTCGGTTTTACGGTAAACGGAGCGGGTCATACGTCTGCACTGTCTGCCCGCCAGCATTATTCGTTCTTTCAGTGGTCTGGACGCACGCACTTACCAGCTCAAACGCGGCCCTACGAACCATATCTTGCTGCCCCTGCGGTCCATCTTCATGTCAGCGCTGAGGCTCCATCTCTGGTGCAGCTGGGCCTGAGAACCCAGCTCGATGTAGAACCAGCTTCCGGGTTATAGCCCTTGGTTCTTCAGGTCGTCCTGATAATCACCCAGAGCGGAGACTTCCAGGTGGGGGATAAAGGCCGTGCGGATGCCCGCTTCGGCGCTCTAGGGAAGGTCTGAACAACCCATCAAACCTCTAAAATTCCAGCTTCTTGCATTTCAATGACTGGAAAAATGCTGAGTCGGGTGCGATTTTTGCAACGTTCTGGCGGTTTTGGCTGCCGCCAGGCAGCATTATCCCCTGGCCGGCAGCAAGTGCCGGCGCACCATCCACAGATTCGACAGCGCAAATAACGTCTGCACCTGTGCGGTGTTCTTGGCCAGGCCGCGATAGCGCACCTTGGTGTAGCCGAACTGCCGCTTGATCACCCGGAATGGGTGCTCCACCTTCGCGCGCACGCTTGCCTTGAAGTGTTCCCAACGTTCTGCCCAAGCACGCGCGCGCTTGTTGCCAATGGCTTGAATCGTGGAGCGCTTGGCGGCAATGAAAAATGCAGCCTCGCAGCTCTGCAACTCGTCACGTTTTTCCGCACCGGTGTAGCCGCTGTCGCCGAACACGCTGTCTTCCTTGCCGTGCAGCAATGCGTGCGTCACCGTGACATCGGCCACGTTGGCTGCGGTGCACTGCACGTGGTGTACCAGCCCGGAAAATTCATCCACCCCAATGTGCGCCTTCATCCCGAAATACCACTGGTTGCCCTTCTTGGTCTGATGCATCTCAGGGTCGCGCGCACGATCGGCATTCTTGGTCGAACTGGGCGCAGCGATCAGCGTCGCATCGACGATCGTGCCCGACCGCAGGCTCTGCCCCTTGCGCGACAAATGGGCGTTGACCGCTTCCAGCATCCGAGCGGCAATGCCGTGGGTTTCCAGCAAACGGCGAAAGTTGAGAATCGTGGTCTCGTCTGGAACGTTATCCAAGCCGCCGAGCTGGGCAAAACGCCGCAGGGTCGGGATCTCGTGCAATGCCTCTTCCATCGCCGGATCGCTCAACGCATACCACTGCTGCAACAGATGAATCCGCAACATCGTCGCCAGCGCGTACGGCTGCCGACCCGGTCGTCCTGACACCGGATAGTGCGGCTCGATCAGGGCAAGCAGTCGCTTCCACGGCACGATGCGCTCCATCTCCGCAAGGAAGATCTCGCGCCGGGTCTGCTTGCGCTTGCCCAGGCCCTCGGCGTCACCGAACGTCAGTTGCATGGATGCCTCCTCATTCCGAACAAATAGTGTCTCGCATTTGTGGTGCGTTGTTCAGAGGTTCCCTAGCCGTTGAACTCGATGAGCGGCGACGCAGGTCTGGCACTGTTGTAGGCCGCACGGGCAACTGGAACGGTGTCATGAGGGCAGTGCCAGCTCGCATGCCGGCACTGCCGCCCACGGCGCTCAGTGGTATGCGCGGTATGAAAATCCCGAATTACTTAGACTGATATCCAACGTCCCTGAGTTGGATCCCTGGAAGCCGAGCGTGCCGTAGAGTCCAGCCATGCCGGTACCAGGCTGACAGTTCACTGTTGACATCGCGTATAACTGGTAGTCATTGGGTGTATTGAGCTTCAAATCCGGGCCAAGCACAGGCTTATTATAAATCAATGACACGCACGTCTTTAGGCCGTTACCTACCACCAACACCGCAAAGGCGCCAAGGGCATGGCTTGTGATTCTAGTTGAAATCACGGGCTCGGCCTGGGCCGAGGAACTCACCATCAGTGCCAGCAGGAGCAATGCTGTCGGCACGATGGTCCGAACGTTTCCACACGGAATTTCTCGATTCATTGGACTTCTCAAGAGATTTTTCTTTAACATCGGGAAGGATTGCGGATGGCTTGCCAATCGCATGCCGTCAGGTGTAGTACCGTGGATGCTAACGACTTGCAAGTCGGGAATTTTGTTCGTAGCCGCAGTTACGCGTCTCCTGGCGAACGGACGCTAAGCGCCATCGGAAACGCCGGAAAAGCCAAATATCGCGCAGTTGCAGTACTGTCGAGTGTCGCGTTATTCGCACTCATGGAGCCCATTGTCTTGCTCACTTGCGGCAGTGCGCCTGCTATCGCGCAAAGGACATGAGGACGTTTGGCACGGCCATGATGCAGTGCAACCATTGCTCGAAGTCGCTTCTGAGAGAGCCACCAGCAATATCCATGGCTGAGCGTCGGAGCTAATCGCGCCGCCCTATCGTGGTGGCACTTCTTCCTGCTGCGCGTCGCTATGATTTGGTGGTTCCGGGCGGTTTTCCATCATCAGCGACAGCGCTGCCTTGGCCATCAAATGCGCGCTGATCGGTGCCGTGATGAACAGGAACACGGTGATCAGCAATTCGCGCGGCTGCGGGTCCACGCCTAAAAACAGGTGATAGCCCACTGACGCCAGCAACACGCAGCCCACGCCCAGCGTGCTGGCGTTGGTTGGTGCATGCAGACGCTTGAAAAAATCCGACAGCTTCACCAGGCCGAACGCGCCAATCAGGATGAAGAACGTGCCCACCAGCAACAAGGCACTGAGCAGGTATTCGGTAAGGGCGATCATTCGACAATGCTCCGCCGCAGCACATACTTGCTCAGCACCAAGGTGCTGCCGAAACCGAGCATGGCAATCACCAACGCCGCTTCGAAGTAGATCGGCGAATTCAGATACATGCCCAGCAGCATCAATTCGGCGATGGCGGTGACCGAGAGCGTGTCCAGCGCCAGGATGCGGTCTGGCACGGTCGGCCCGCGCAGCAGGCGCCATAGCGCCATCAGGATGGCCAGGCCCACCGCATGCATGCAGATCACGATGGTCGATTCGATGAACATGTGGCCGGTCATGGAAAAATCTCCATCATGGGCTTCTCGTAGCGGCTCTTGATCTGGGCAATCAACGCCTGCGGATCGTCCAGATGCAGCACGTGCACCAACAGATATTTGCGGTCGTCCGATAGCGCAGCCGAGACCGTGCCCGGCGTCAGCGTGATCATGCTGGTCAACGCGGCGATGCCGTGGATATTGGCGATGTCCAGCGGGACCCAGATGAAACCGGGATGGATGCGCGATTCCGGCCCAAGCACCTGCGCGGCCACCTTGATGTTGGAGCGCACGATGTCGCCTGCGGCCACCAGCAACATCCGCGGCACCGAGCGCAGCGAACCGATCTGTGCGAACTCGCGGTCTAGCCGCGCCGCAAAGATCGGCACGACCACGCCGAGCAGCATACCCAGCCCCCACTGCTGCGGGCCGAAACTGTCGCTGAGCAGCAGCCAGAATAAAAAGATCATCACGCTCAACGGCAGCGACGGCAACAGGCGGCGACGCAATGGGATACGCGTGGTCATGGCTGTCTCCGCTGCGGCGTGGTGGCGCGCACTTGTTCCACATGCGCACCGGGGTCGCGGAGCTGCGCAGCGGCGGCATCGGTGTAATGCATCAAGGGACTGGCGGCCAGGGTCATCGCCAGCAGCCCGCTGAGCAACACCACCGTGGCGGCGGTCTCCACCGGGCGCATGCGAGCATGCCGCTGCCGCTGCGGCTGCAGCGCCGGTGCGTCTTCTACGGCGGCCGGCACGCGCCAGAACAGACGCACGCCGGCGCGCGTGAGGCCGATCATCACCAGCAGACTGCTGCCGAGGACCGCACCCCACACCGGCCCGACCAGGCCCTTGGGCACGTGCTGCAGCAACGCGGCCTTGGCCAGAAATCCGGACAGCGGCGGCAACCCGGCCACCGCGACCGCCGTGATCATGAACATCGTGCCTGGAATGGCCCGCCCCGGCAGCGGTGCCACCACTTCCTTGCGGTCGCTGGCACTGCCGCGACGGCGTCGGATCAGGTCCGACACCATGAACAAGGCGGCTGCTACGAAGCTGCTGTGTGGCAGGTAGTACAACCCGGCACCCAATGCGCCGGCATCGTCCACTGAGAACGCGATAAACAAGGTCGCTGCCGAAAACACCACCAGGTACGACACCAACACCCGTAACCGCGATGCAGCCATCACCCCGAATGCGGCCATCAGCAACGTTGCGATGCCCAGCCACAACAGCGCATGGCGCCCGAAGCCGTGCATCGCGCCAGCTCCGGCGCCGAACCACAAGGACGACACCCGCAGCGTTGCATACAGCCCTACCTTGGTCATGATGGCGAACAACGCAGCCACCGCCGCCGGCGCGCGCGAATAGGTTTCCGGCAGCCAAAGATACAGCGGCAGCAACGCGGCCTTGCTGCAGAACACCAGCAGCAACAAGCCCAGCGTGGCTTTGGCCAGCGGCACATCCTGCGCCGGCAGATCGGCGATGCGCTGCGAAAGCTCGGCCATGTTGAGCGTGCCGAACACACCGAACAGCAAGCCCAACGCAATCAGGAACAACGTCGACGCGCACACGTTGAACACCACGTAATGCAGGCCTACCCGCATCTGCAATCCACGCCCGCCGCTGAGCAGCAGGCCATAGGAGGCGATCAGCATGACCTCGAAGAACACGAACAGGTTGAAGATGTCCCCGGTCAAGAACGCACCGTTCAAGCCCATCAACTGGAACTGGAACAACGCATGAAAATGCGGTGCACGCCGGTCCCAGCCTGCGCACGCATGCAGCAGGCACGCCGAGCCCAGGATCAAGGTCGTCAACAGCATCCACGCCGACAAGCGGTCGCCCATCAGCGCGATACCGATGCGCGCCGGCCAGTCGCCGAGCAGATACACCAGGATTTCGCCGTCGGCCGCGCGTGCGAACAAGGCGATGACCGCCGCGGCCAGCAGGGTCATGCCGACCCACGCCACGCTGCGCTGCACGCGCGGCCCATAGCGACGGTGCTCGACGAACAACGACGCCGACGCGCCCAGCATCGGGATCAGGATCGGCAGGATCAGCAGATGGTTCATCGCCGTGCCTCGCGCGTATCCATGCCGGTGGTGGCGTCTTCGTGCGCATCCACGTGATCGCTGTGGTTGTCGCTACGGCTGCGGATCGCCAGCACCAGGCACACGGCGGTCATCGCGAACGCAATCACGATGGCGGTCAGTACCAAGGCTTGCGGGAGCGGGTCGGTGTGATGCATCAGTTCGGCAGGCACACCCTCGCGCAACACCGGTGCTTGACCGCTGCGTAAGCGTCCGCAGGCGAAAATCAGCAGGTTGGTCGCGTATGACAAAAAGGTCATGCCCAGAATCACATCGAAACTGCGCGCGCGCAGCAGCAGATAGATCGCCAATGCAGTGAGGACGCCGATCGCGCTTGCGACTGCCAATTCCATCAATGCTGCTCCGCGGTGCGTGTCGAACGTTGGGTGGGGTCGATCTCGCCGCGCTGTGAACTGCGCGTGCGTGAGGGTTTGATCGTGCCCATCATCGACAGCATCAACATCGCCGCACCGAACACCACCAGATACACGCCAATATCGAAGCCCAGCGCACTGGCCAGTTCCAGCTCGCCCAACAGCGGCAGCGGAATTTCCAGATGTCCGCTGCTCAGGAACGGCAGCCCAAAGACTAGTGAACCCGCACCGCTCACCAGTGCGCACAGCAAGCCGATACCGATCAGGCGGATGTAGTCGAAGCCAAAGCGCGACTCCACCGAGGCCGTGCCCTGAATCACGTACTGCATCAGCAATGGCACCGCCAGCACCAGGCCGGCGATGAAGCCACCGCCCGGCGCGTTGTGCCCGCGCAGGAACAAGAACAGCGACACCGTCAGCGTCAGCGGGAACATGATCTGCGCCAGATCTGCCGGCACCGGCAACTTGATCGGCGGCCCCGGCATGGTGCGCTCCGGTGCCATCCGCGAGCGGCGCAGCAAGGCGTGCACCACCAGCCCGGCAATGGCGAAGACGGTGATCTCGCCAAAGGTATCGAAGCCGCGGAAATCCACCAGGATCACGTTGACCACATTGCGCCCGTACGCTTCCGGTAACGCGCGCTGCAACAATTCGCCGGCGACGGAGTGGCTGGGTTGCGTCATCAAGGTATACGCCAACGCCGCCAGCCCCGCACCGCCGACAATGGCGAGTGCGGCATCGCGGATCTTGCGCAGCCGCGCATGTTCAAGCAACGAGCGCTCGGGCAGATAATTCATCGCCAGCAGCATCAGCACCAGCGTGACCATTTCCACCAGCAACTGCGTCAGTGCCAGATCCGGCGCCGACAAAAAGACGAACGTCAGGCTGACCGCCAGCCCGGTGCCGCCCAGCACCAGCACCGCCAGCAGGCGCTGCTGGTACAGGAACAGGCTGCCCAGAGCGCACGCCATCATCAACAGCCACACGATCCAACCCAGCACAGGCATCGGCGTGGGTGCAGGCCAGTTGGGTAGCGTGCCGCCTTGCAGGAACGGCACCAGCGCCACCACCACTGCACTCAGCACGAGCAGCATCAACATGCGCTGCAGGTTGCCGTTGGTGACCGCGTCGGTCATGCGTGCGGTGCCAGTGAACAAGGCGCGCAAATTCCATTGGAAGAGCGCCTTGCCTGGCGATCGGTTCTGGATGGCATACAGATCCAACGTGCGTCGCAGCGCCATGTACAACAACGTACCGCCGACGATGCCGGCGATGCTCATTGCCAGCGGCACGTTGAAGCCATGCCACAGCGCCAGGCTGTAGTCGGGCAGGCGGTCGCCAAGGATCGCAGTGGCGCCGGCACGCAGTACTGGCGCCACCGTCCATGCCGGCACGATGCCCACCGCCACGCAGGTGAGCACCAGGACATCCACCGGAATCCGCATCCAGCGCGGCGGCTCGTGCGGCGTGGTGTCCAGGTCGCGCGGGCCATTGCCGAAAAAGGTGTCGTGCACAAAGCGCAGGCTGTACGCCACGCCCAGCAGGCCGGCCATCAGCGCAGCCGTGCTCGCCAGGATGCGCATCAGCTGCGGCGCCTCGGTGTCCAGAGCAACGGCGAAGAACATTTCCTTGGACAAGAAGCCGTTGAGCAACGGGATACCCGCCATCGCCAGCGACGCAGTGATCGCCAGTGCGCTGGTCACCGGCATCAAGCGACGCAGATTGCCCAGCTTGCGCATGTCGCGCGTGCCGGTCTCGTGGTCGATGATGCCGGCAGCCATGAACAACGAGGCCTTGAACACCGCGTGGTTGATGAGGTGAAACACCCCGGCGACCACCGCCATCGGCGTGGACAGTCCGAACAGCATCGTGATCAAGCCTAGATGCGAAATGGTCGAATAGGCCAGCACGCCTTTGAGGTCGTTCTGAAAGATGGCGTGCCACGCGCCCAGCAATACCGTGATCGCCCCGATGCTGGTGACCGTATAGAAAAACAGATCGGTGCCGGCCAATGCCGGATGCAAACGCGCCAGCAAGAATACGCCGGCTTTCACCATCGTGGCCGAATGCAGATATGCCGACACCGGCGTGGGCGCCGCCATTGCATGCGGTAACCAGAAATGAAACGGAAACTGCGCGCTCTTGGTGAAGATGCCCAGCAACACCAGGCCCAGTGCGTATGGATACAGCGGGCTGGTGCGGATCACATCGCCTGCGGCCAAGACGGCATCGAGCTGAAAACTGCCGACGATGCGGCCGATCATCAGCACGCCGCCCAACAAGGCCAGGCCACCGCCTGCCGTCAGCACGAAGGCCATGCGTGCGCCTTCGCGGGCGTCCTTGCGGTGCGACCAGAATCCGATCAACAGGAACGAACTGATGCTGGTGAGTTCCCAGAACACCATCAGCAACAACAGATTGCCCGACAGCACCAGGCCGAGCATTGCGCCCATGAACAGCAATAGATAGGCAAAAAAGCGCGGTGCGTTATCGCGTGCGCTCAGGTAGTAGTGCGCATACAGCACCACGAGTGCGCCGATACCCAGCACCAGCAGTGAAAACATCCACGCCAGGCCGTCGAGCCGCAGCGAAAACATCAAACCAATCTGCGGCAGCCACGCATGTTCGCTGCGAATCACTTCGCCGCGCAGCACCGCTGGCGTCAACAGTGCCAACACCAGCAGTCCGCCCAACGGCGCGGCCACAGCCAACCACGCAGTGATCGAACGGGGGGCGCGCCAGAGCAGCGCTGCGGCGGCGGCCATGACGAATGGCAGCGCCAGCAGAATTTCCAACGAGAAAGGCATGCAGGGAACACGAGATTCGCGAGCAGGCCTAAGAGCTTAACAAACCGTTGACTGACGTCCGCGTCAACGCCGCCGCGGCGCGCAGCCCGAAGCGCCGCCGGATTGGCCGCACATCGCCACGCTGCACCCGGTATGCTGCAAGTCTTCATGCACCGATAGTTGCCCTGTGACCGCCGCCAATCCGGCTCCGTCCGCCGCTGCATCTGCGCCACGCGCCCTGGTCTTCGGCGGCAGCGGGCAGATCGGCGAGCGTCTGCTGACCCGGGGCTGGCAGGTGACGGCGTAGTCGCGGCACTCGCGCGCAGCGCGCTCCGGTCTGGTCTTGCGGCAAGGCAATCTGGCCGTGCCGGCTACGCAGCGCAACGCTGGGGCCGCCTGCGTGGTCTGAATGCCGCCGCGCTGCAACGCATGCGCGACTATCTGGTCTTCGATCTAGAGCCGGCACGCCGCGATTTCGGCTATGCACCGCGTGCGTTTCGCCCAGTGCCTGAAGAGCTCGGGATCGGCGCGTGAAGCCTGGCTTGTCGTCAAGCGGCTCTTAGTAACGCCAGCCCAGCTGGCGATACGCCTTGGCCAACACCCAGATCGGCCCGATCAGCAGATAGGTCAAATCGGTCAAAAAGCTCGGCTTGCGGCCTTCGATCTTGTGGCCGATGAACTGCGCGATCCACGTCAGCACGAACACCGTCAGCGCGGTAGCGAACAGGCCACCCAGCCCGATTCGGCCTTCGATCAGCCGGCACAGGCAACCGAAGAAGAAGAAAATCCCCAGCATGCCCAGCCCCAACGGGCGCGACAGCCGGTTGTAGTACGACCAAGCCGCAAACATCGACAGCGCTGCCCACACGCCGCTAGTGAACCAGGTGCCGCCGACCGGAATGCACCACAGCAGCGCCACCACCGACCACAGGATTGCAGGCACCGCCAGCACGTGGATCTGCTGGTTGGTCGCGTTTTGATGATCGTCGGAATAGCTGGCGAAATAGCGCTCGATCGGTCGCGCGGTCGTGGTGCGTTCGGTCATGTCCCCTCCCAGCAATGACCCAAGCATACGCGCACGGATGGCGCTGTGGCAGCTATGCCCCTCGCCACGCAGTACGCGCGTGACGAGGGGCGTGCCACATCAGTTAACCGAGACCGCGCTCCACGCCGCCGCGACCGCGCGTTACTGCGTAGACGTGCCGCCGTACAGATCGGTGGCCGCGCTCAACGTAGCGCGGCGGGCAGCCGCGTAGTTGGTGGACGAAGTCATGTACACGGTCAGCGCGCGATACCAGATACGGCTGGCGGCAGCGCGGCCGATCGCGGTCAGCGCCGTCGAGCCGCTGCAGACCAGCCCGGCCGGGGTCAGGTTGTAGCTGGTGCCCGTGCCGAAACCGCTCGGCACCACCGCGCCTTAGGCCAGCAGATAATAGAAGTGATTGGCCACGCCCGAGATGTAGTGCACATTGAGCGAGCCCAGATTGCTGCTGTAGCAATCCGGCGAATCGCCATCCAGGCTCGGCTTGAACATGTAACGCAACGCCAGCGTGCCGGTGCTGTTGTTGTGGATGATCTTCTCGCCAATCAGATAATTGCCTGGTTCCGCACTGTTGGCAGCGGAGCACTCCACCATGGCGCCCATGATGTCGGAGGTGGCTTCATTCAAGCCGCCAGACTTTCCGGAGTACACCAGACGTGCAGTCCGGTTGGTCACACCATGCGTCATCTCGTGGCCGGCCACGTCTACCGACATCAACGGCATGAATGAGCTGCTGTCGCCATCGCCGAAGATCATGCAGAAACAGCTGTCCTGCCAGAAGGCATTGTTGTAACGGCTCCCGTAATGCACGCGGCTACGCGCACCGGCGCCATCGTTGGCGATGCCGCTACGCGCATGCGTGGGGCGGTAATAGTTCCAGGTCAACGCCACGCCGTAATGCGCATCCACCGCGGCGGTGACCGTGTCGCTGTTGGCGCCGTTACCCCAGGCATTGTCGGCATCGGTGACCAGGGTGCCATTGCCGTAGGTACTGTTGCGCATGTTGTAGGTGGCGCCGCTGCCGCGACTGAGATCGGTCAACTCGTAGCCGCTGCTGCAACGCGTGGTCGACAACCCAACACTGCCCGCATACAACGCACGTGCGGTGCCGGCCGCGCTGGTGCCGCCGCTGCACACCGTATGCACCGTGTCCCAGGATTCGAGGATGCGCTGGTTGACCGCATCGACGATGTAATGCATTTCGGTCGGCGTTTGATCGGGTTGACGCCGTTATAGATCACCTCGTACACCAAGCGTGGCGCGCCTTGGCGTGCATATAGCGCCAGGCTCGCACGCGGCGCGGCATCCTGCGCCACATCGAATTGCGATCCCGCGACCCGCAGTGCCGTTGCACTCTCGATCCACGGCACCAGGCTTGGACGCACCGTGGTCTCGATGGTCTGACTCAATTCACGCATAACCCCACGACGGGAATGCACGACCACATCGCCGCCAATCACCGGCAGACCCTGATAGGTGCGATCGAAGCGCACATGTTCGGTGCCGTCGGCATCGACGATGCTGTCGCGTGCGATGAAGGCATCGGCCGATGCACGATTGGCCAATGCCGACGCGTTGTTCCCCAATAACGATTGCGCGCGCGAAACAGCTGCATTTGCAGAAAATTCCACAGCGGTAGCGGCAGCAGAAAACGATAGCGCGCAGCAGATCGCCGCGCCCAGGACGTGGAATTGCATGACGACTCTCTCCAGGAAACGTGCGATGCAAAGACCGGTAGTCCCCCGACAGCCGGTCGCCGATGGCACATCAGGTGCCGGCAGCTACGCTTGCACAGTCCCGAACTGGACAGTGGTAAAAATGACGGATGTATTACGTTCTGTGCGCCGCGCCACTTTGCGCTGTGGCGCGCATCGCAGAGACGCAGCGGAGGCGTGCTGTTGGTGGCCGCTGCGGCCAAGTGCGCGGGCAATGCAGTGGTTTTAGACGGGGTCACGCCGCATAGCGGCGCAAGCGCGTTGGGGCGCTGCGGTGTCCCATCGCCACGCGCGCTGGCCGTTGAACGACGATCAGCTTACGCGATGGTGTCGTTACTCCCGCGGTGCATGCGGAAACAAAAACGCCGGCCAATGTCCTGGCCGGCGTCTTTTGATCTATCGCTGAAAGATCAGCGACCGTCCATCGCAACCTTCTGCTGTTCTTGCTGGGCCTGTTGCTGCTGCGACTGACCAGCCAGCAGCTGCGCGCTGGTTTGCTCACGTGTCGGGGCAGGTTGATTCAGATGCACGGCCGCACGGAAGCCGGGCGTGGTGCCCATCACGAACGCCTTACCATCCTGCACTGTCACGTTCTGCAACTTGTCCGGGCTGTCGATACCATTCTGCTTCGCCAGCAAGGTGACATGCGCCGCGGTTTCGTTGGAGATCAGGCTCGGCAGCTTGCTGCGGAGTGCGTTATGCAGCGCGTGGTCCGGATGCGACGCATCGTTGAGCGAAGGCCCTTTCGGCGCCGCGACTTGCGTCTCGCGGGTCTGCGCCGGTTGTGCAGACATCGCGATCACGCTTATTCCGCTTTGGGCTTGCGTGGAATCGGGCGTGGGCATACAGATCGCATTCCGTCGATGTGCTCAAGCAAGCCATCGGCCACCGAACTCCACATAGGATCAAGCACGAAGTCGATCCCTTCGCGGCGTGCCAATTTTGCAGCTGGCACGAAATCGGCGTCTCCGGCGAACAGGACGATCTGGTCCACCTGATGCTTGAGAGCCAACGAAGATATGTCGATACCTATCCGCATATCCACACCTTTTTGCCGCACTGCAGGCAGAAAATCATCCTCCAGGAGATCTTCGACTTTTATTGATTAGGAAGTAGTTAACTTGAACTTCTCGTGGACGCCATCATCTCAGGATGATGGAAGCAACCGACATGAGATCGTTGTCGCGCGACGCGCGGCACGAAAGGCGCGTGCAGGTCATTCGACTGCGCAAGGCGGGCCAGACCTACGACGAGATCGCGGCGCAGACTGGGTTGAGCCGCACGGGTGTGTTCGACATCTGCAAGCGTCACGATGTGGCAGGGGCCAAGGCTTTGCGCGACGCGCCCAGCGGGCGTCGCAGCGGCGACGGCCGGCTGCTCGACGCGGCGCAGGAAGCTTTGGTGCGCAAGCTCATTACCGACAAGACGCCTGACCAGTTGAAGATGCCCTACGCGCTGTGGACGCGCGCGGCGGTGTCGCAGCTCATCGAGCAGCGCTTTGGCATTCGCCTGCCGGTGCGCACGATGGGGCTGTACCTGGCGCGCTGGGGCTTCACGCCGCAAAAGCCGATGAAGAAGGCCTACGAGCAATCACCCGCCGCAGTCCGGAAGTGGCTCGACGAGGACTACCCGGTCATTGCCGCTCGTGCCAAGGCCGAGGGCGCCGAGATTCACTGGGGCGACGAGAGCGGCCTGCGCAGCGACGACGTGCGCGGGCGCGGCTTCGCCCCGAAAGGCCAGACGCCTGTGATCCGGGTCAACAGCAAGCGCCACGGCCTGTCGGTGATCTCCACCGTGACCAACAAGGGCCAGATGCGCTGGCGCATCTTCGACGGCGCGCTCAATACGAACATCCTGATCGACTTCCTGCGCCGGCTGATCAAGGGGGCGAGCAAGAAGCTGTTCCTGATCCTGGACAACCTGCGGGTACACCACGCCAAGCCCGTCAAGGCGTGGCTGGCCGAGCACGCCGATGCGATCGAGGTGTTCTACCTGCCCAGCTACAGCCCCGAACTCAACCCCGACGAAATGGCCAACGCCGACATCAAGCAAGCCGTCACGACGCTGGCGCCAGCGCGCACAAAGCTGCAACTGGTCAAGGCCACCGCACGCCACCTTCGCAGCGTGCAGCGCCAGCCTGAGCGGATTCGCAAATACTTCGAGCATGGGCCGGTTCGCTATGCGGCTTGATTCAAGTTGGTTGATGCCGGATCAATAGCTTTTGTTTGAGGATATCGTCGAGCTTAGCTTGGGACACCGTCCATCCGACCTGCGGTGATAGATGCCCTAATCTAAGTGCAACTTTGCGCTTCCGTCGAAGGAGATCATGAAGTTTCCGGCGAAACACTGCTTCGGGCGACTTGGCGAAGTCCACCGCGCGTTTGGTGACCGGATAGTGCATCTTCTTCTCCAACGGCGCGCAGTCATAGAAGAAGATTCTGTACAGCTCCCGCTTCGGCTTGTTGGCGGTGGTGAGATGCGCTACCGCCCAACGGTGAGCAACATCTGCAGCACGTTGAGGGTCCATTGAGTTATGAGGCTCAATGCTCCTAAAACGCTTTATGAAGTAAGCGCCGTCAATCAAGATTGCGGTTGGCACTGCGCCCTCCCTCAGGCACAAAAAAGCCCCCGGTTAGGCCGACCCTGGATGAGGTGGGTGGCGTAGTAGGGGGGCTGGATGGAATAAACGATAACAGAAGAGAAACAGATGGGAGACGGATTAGGTGTTCTTAGGCGCCAGCTACCTGAACAACGAGTCGTTCTCCAAAGGCCGCTCAAGCGGTCTTTTTCTTCACGCTCGATGGTCATGAATCGGCAGGAGACCTCTTACTTAACGGTTAAAAAATATGGGTCGGCGAGCGCGTGGAGATGGACTAAGGACAACCTCATCTGGCACCGCAGGGCCGCGGGTCGTGCTGCGGTGCAGCCGTGGCTTGGTCAGCACACGGCACGGGGTTTGGCGCCACTGTTGGGCATGCGGGCCGGTAAAACCGCTCGCGCTCTGTGAGTGGAACGCGGATCGCCGGCATCGCTTGCACGCCGCTATGCCGGGGGCAAGCCATCAATCAACCGAAATACCCGCCAGCCGTTGCAGGGCTTCGGCATATTTCGCACGGGTGCGATCGATGACGTCTGCCGGCAAGCTAGGGCCGGGTGCGGTCTTGCCCCAGTCCAGGGTTTCCAGATAATCGCGCACGAACTGCTTGTCGTAGCTCGGCGGGCTGGTGCCCAGTTCGTATTGGTCCGCTGGCCAATAACGGGAGGAGTCCGGGGTCAGCATCTCGTCCATGACGTACAGGCGGCCGTCGGCATCGGTGCCGAATTCGAACTTGGTATCGGCCAGCAGAATGCCGCATTCGGCAGCGAAATCCGCAGCAAAACGGTAGATGCGCAGCGTTGCATCGCGCACGCGTTCGGCCAGTTCGGCGCCGACGGTCTTGACCATGGCGTCGAAGTCGATGTTTTCGTCGTGGTCGCCGACCGCCGCCTTGGTCGAGGGAGTAAAGATCGGCTCGGGCAGTTTCTCGGCCTGACGCAGGCCGTCGGGCAATTCGATGCCGCTGATCTTGCCGGTGCGCTGGTAATCCTTCCAACCGCTGCCGATCAGATAGCCGCGTGCGATCGCTTCCACCGGTACCGGCTTGAGCTTGCGCGTGACCACCGCGCGTTTGGCGTACAGGGCCGGGTCCACGCCCTCGGGCAGCACCTGTTCCACGCGGATGTCCACCAAGTGGTTGGGCATCAGGTGTTCGGTCTTGTGGAACCAGAAGTTGGACACCTGGCACAGCATCTCGCCCTTGCCGGGAATCGGGTCGGGCAGCACCACGTCGAACGCGGACAGACGATCGGTAGCCACCATCAACAGGTAGTCGCCCGGGGGGCATCGGCGGGCAGGCGGTCGCGGGGGATATCGAAGACATCGCGGACCTTGCCACGGTGACGCAACGGCAGGCCGGGCAGATCGGATTGCAACAGCGTGGTCGACACAGGCACTCCTAAGGACGTCGCTATGACGCTGTCCCCGGGACCCGGTGGGCCCGCGGGTGGCCAGCGGGCCGCGTAGTGTACGGTGCTTCGTCGCCGCCCGCAGAATTTATTGGAGACCGTGCCGCGACGCCTGTGCGGGGCCCGTCAGCCAGCCCGGGCGGGCGTTCGGGTAAGATCGCCAACCCGCCTCCTGCCCCCGATCGCCCCCATGTCCTGGTACGGAAAATTGCTCGGCGCACTGGCCGGCGCCTTGCTGCTTCGCGGGGCACCGGTGGTGGGGCTGATGATCGGGCTGGCGATCGGCCACGCGGTCGACGCTGGCTGGTTCAAGCGGCGCCCGGAAAACCCATATGAAGCCTTGGGCCTGGAGCCGGACGCTACCACCGCCGAAATCGATCTGGCCTATCGCCGGCTGATGTCGCGTTACCACCCGGACAAGGTGGCCAACGCCGACCCGGAAGCCCGCCGCCAGGCCGAAAAGAAAGCCAGCCAGATCAACGCCGCCTACGACCGGATTCAACGGCTGCGCAAGCGCTGAGCGAAGGCCGCGCGCCCCAAGCCGGTGCCTGGGAAATGTCGCGCCTCTGCGCAGCGTGCTGGCTGCAGTCAGAACCGGTATGGGACCAATAAAAACGCCTGGTCAAGAGGATCAGGCGCCGTGCCACGCACGCGCCCGGCCTTCAGGACGTGTGGGTGGCGGTCAGGCGTACCGCGTTTGCCGGGAATCGGCGTCGGTACGCCGCAGATCGGTATTGGCCGGATTCATGCGCAGCAATAGGGTGGTCAGCGGCCTTGTGCGGCTGGTTGTACCGCACCCGGCGATGCCAGCCGCCCAACTGTCAGGCCGTTTCCCGCAGCGCCCGGTGGTGTTCGGCTTTCCTGGCCGGGCCGCGGTTGCGACAATGGCGCTCCTGCATTTTTCCGAGCTGCCCATGCAACCGACGGCGATCGCCCCGTCCATTCTGTCTGCCGATTTCGCCCGTCTGGGCGAGGAAGTGAACAACGTCCTCAAGGCCGGTGCCGACTGGGTGCACTTCGACGTGATGGACAACCACTATGTGCCCAACCTCACCATCGGTTCGATGGTGTGCCAGGCGCTGCGCAAGCACGGCATCACCGCGCCGATCGACGTGCATCTGATGGTCGAGCCGGTGGACCGCATCGTGCCGGATTTTGCCGACGCCGGTGCCACCACCATCAGCTTCCATCCCGAAGCCAGCCGTCACGTGCACCGCACGATCCAGCTGATCAAGTCGCACGGCTGTCAGGCCGGGCTGGTGCTCAATCCGGCCACGCCGGTGGATATCCTGGATTGGGTGCTGCCCGAGCTGGATCTGGTACTGGTGATGTCGGTCAACCCGGGCTTCGGCGGCCAGGCCTTCATTCCTTCCGCGCTGGATAAATTGCGTGCGATCCGCACGAAGATCGATGCGCTGGGCAAGCCGATCCGGCTGGAGATCGATGGCGGCGTCAAGGCCGACAACATCGGTGCCATTGCCGCAGCCGGCGCCGACACCTTCGTTGCTGGCTCCGCAATCTTCAACGCGCCCGACTATGCGCAGGTGATTGCACAGATGCGTGCGGCGGTGGAGGCGGTGCGATGAGCCAGCCCGCGCCACAGATCCGCGGCGCCACCCCCGACGATGTGCCGCTGCTGCATGAACTCATCACCGCGCTGGCGCTATACGAGCGCGCGCCGGATGCGGTCAAGGCGAGCCTGGAGGACTTGCGCACCAGTCTGTTCGGCGAGGGCGTCACCGCGCATGCGCTGATTTGCGAGCAGGACGGTCAAGCGCTGGGATTTGCAGTGTATTTCTTCAACTATTCCACCTGGCTGGGCCGCAACGGCCTGTATCTGGAAGACCTGTTCGTGCGGCCGGAAGCGCGCGGCAGGGGCGCGGGCCTTGCGCTGTTGCGGCACTTGGCGCAGCTGGCCGTGCAGCGCGGCTGCGGGCGGTTCGAGTGGTCGGTGCTGGACTGGAACCAGCCGGCCATCGACTTCTACCGAGCGGTCGGTGCGCGCCCGATGGACGACTGGACCGTGTATCGGCTCGACGGCGAACGGCTGGTCGCGTTTGCCACGGGCAGCTGATCCGGGCGCGCCGAGGCTCCAGCGTGACGTAAAAGGAAGGCCGCTCCCGAGGAAGCGGCCTTCAAGAAAATTGGAGGCTGATCCTGCCTCCGCCCGTCGTCCCTGCTATGGCCTTCTACTTTCCGGGTCATCGATGACATGACAATGACAACGCGGCTGCGTTGCCTATTCACGACCCACGCATTGGCCCGCTGCTAGCCTGCGGGCATTACCCTCACCGCATCGGCAGCGCGCATGGCCCCGTCCCACTGGCGTCTGATCCTCAACGGCAAGTCCACCGACAATGCGGACTTGCGTGAGGCGGTGGGCACGCTGCGCAAGCGCGGCATCCAGCTTGATGTGCGGGTCACCTGGGAAGACGGCGATGCCGAGCGCTACGTGAGCGAAGCGGTGGCCGATGGGGTGCACACGGTAGTGGCCGCCGGTGGCGATGGCACCCTGAGCGAAGTGGCCGCCGCCCTGGCGCATCACGAGCGCGACGCGGCCACGCTGCCGTCGCTGGGCCTGGTGCCGCTGGGCACCGCCAACGACTTCGCCACCGCCGCCAACGTCCCGATTACCCCGCTGGACGCGCTGACCCTGATCGCCGAACGCGTTGCGCAACCGGTCGACCTGCTGCGCATCGACGCCGAACACGGCCCGCGCTGGTGCGCGAATGTGGCCAGCGGCGGCTTCGGGACCCAGGTCACCGTGGAAACCGACGAAGGCCTGAAGAAGATGCTCGGCGGTCTGGCCTATCTCATCACCGGCATGTCGCGGCTGGGCCGCATCGACCCCATCGGCGCCCGCTTCAACGGCCCGGATTTCAGCTGGGAAGGCGAATTCATTGCCCTCGGGCTGGGGAACGGCCGCCAGGCCGGCGGCGGCCAGGCGCTGTGCCCGGAAGCAGTGATCGACGACGGCCTGCTGGATGTCACCATCGTCCCCGCCCTCGACGGCGAGGTGGCCGCCACGCTCGGCACCCTGGTCACCGGCGGCAAACAGGCCGCGCTCGAACGCGTGGCCGTGCGCGCCCGCGTGCCGTGGCTGGAGATCGTCTCCAACCAACCGCTGACCCTGAACCTGGACGGCGAACCGGAAACCTCGCGGCACTTCCGCATCGCATGCGTCCCGGCACGGCTGCGGATGCATTTGCCGAACGATTGTCCGCTGCTCGGTAGGTGAGGGCGGGGAATCGGGAATCGGGAATCGGGAATCGGGAATCGGGAATCGGGAATCGGGAATCGGGAATCGGGAATCGGGAATCGGGAATCGGGAATCGGGAATCGGGAATCGGGAATCGGGAATCGGGAAAGCGTGGCATGCGTTTCAGGTGAGCCGGGCAATCGCGCCGCCTCAAGCACCTCTCCGGCCGGGTCGATGAGGCACTGCTTGCGCGCCACTGGCGCGTGCCTTGGAGCGCTTGCGCTGCTAGCGTGGGCCGGCGCTAGCAGCGGGTATTGGGTGAGTGCACCTACGCCGATTCGCATGCCGCGACCAGCCGCCTTGCTCGGAGGAGTGGTTGCCGCAAACTTCCGCACGGGGCGTACGCCGCACGGAAGCGCAACGCGCAGACGTTAAAGATTGCGCACAGAGATCCGGCACCAACCAGCCCGACGACATCGTGCCACCCGCCTGCCTAGCCTCAAGCTTTTCGCCAACCCGCACAACCACCTCAACAACACCCGCCCCACCTTCGCCGTTGTTGAACGGCATTCGCCTGCGCCTGCTGCCGTGGGACAGCAGTTGCGCTACAGTAGCCGCGTGTCCCGCCTGACGACTCCACGCTCCTTCTCTTCCGCTCGCCGCTGGTGGCGATGGTGGCCCGTTGCCGTCGTCCGCCCCGCCACAGAGTCCCGGAAGGAAAGTCGTCTTGATCACTGCAGAGCAGTTCCAGCGCCAGGCCGCTGAAGGTCATACCCGTATTCCCGTTGTCCGCGAAGTGCTGTCCGACCTGGACACGCCGCTGTCGGTCTATCTGAAGCTCGCCGACGGCGCTTACACCTATCTGTTCGAATCGGTCGAAGGCGGTGAGCGCTTCGGGCGCTATTCCATCATTGGCCTGCCGGCGCGCCGCGTGTACAGCTTTCGCGGTCACACGCTGGAGGTCAGCGAGCACGGCGAAGTGGTCGACACCCGCGACGTCGCCGACCCGCTAGCCGAAGTGGACGCACTGCGCGCCGAGCATTCGGTGCCGCAACTCGATAGCCTGCCCGGCTTCACCGGCGGGCTTGTCGGCTGGTTCGGTTTCGAGTGCATCCAGTACATCGAACCTCGCCTGGGCAGCGGCGACAAAGCTGACGAACTTGGCACGCCCGACATTCTGCTGATGCTCTCCGAAGAGCTGGCGGTGTTCGACAACCTCAAGGGCCGCTTGTACCTGATCGTGCATGCCGACCCGCGTCAGCCGCAGGCCTATGTGCGTGCCAATCGGCGTCTGGACGAACTGGCGCACCGCCTGCGTCAGGGCGGCGCCGGCTACCCGCAGGCGCAGATTTCCGATGCGATCGACGAATCGGATTTCCACTCCTCGTTTACCCGCGAGCAGTACCATGCGGTGGTGCGCAAGGCGCAGGAATACGTACGCGCCGGCGACATCTTCCAGGTGGTGCCATCGCAACGGTTACGCGTGCCGTTCCGTGCGCGCCCGGTGGATGTGTATCGCGCCTTGCGTGCGTTGAATCCCTCGCCGTACATGTATTTTCTCGACGTCGGCGGCACCCAGGTGGTCGGCTCGTCACCGGAAATCCTGGCGCGTCTGCGCGATGGCGTGGTCACCGTGCGGCCCATCGCCGGCACCCGCCCGCGTGGCGCAACGCCAGAGCTGGACAAGGCGCTGGAAGAAGAATTGCTGGCCGACCCGAAAGAGCGCGCCGAGCACGTGATGCTGATCGACCTGGGCCGCAACGATGTCGGCCGCGTGGCCGAACCGGGCACGGTCAAGGTGGGCGAGCAGTTCGTGATCGAACGCTATAGCCATGTCATGCATATCGTCAGCGAAGTGACCGGCACGCTGAAAGCGGGTTTGAACTACAGCGATGTATTGCGCGCCACGTTCCCGGCCGGCACCGTCAGCGGCGCGCCGAAAATCCGCGCGCTGGAAATCATTCGTGAGCTGGAACCGGTCAAGCGCAACGTCTACTCCGGTGCGGTCGGCTACATCGGCTGGCACGGCGATGCCGACACCGCCATCGCCATCCGCACCGCTGTGATCCAGGACGGGTATCTGTATGTGCAGGCCGGTGGCGGCGTGGTCTACGACTCCGACCCCGACCTGGAATGGCAGGAAACCATGAACAAGGGGCGCGCGCTGTTTCGCGCAGTTGCCCAGGCGGCAAAGGGCTTGTGATGGACGGGCAGGGCAGCGCCGCGCGCATCCGCGTTTGCTGCAGGCATTGGCGCAGGCCAGTGCCGAGCAGTGCGCAGGCTACGGCACTGATCGGCAAACAGCGCGTGCGGTTGCGTTGATCCGCAATGCAGTCGCGCAGCCGCAGGCCGACGTGCATCTGCTGGTGGGCGGCACGCAGACCAATCTGATCGTAATCAGCGCGTTCTTGCGCCCGCATCAGGCGGTCATCGCGGTGGAAGCGGGGCATATCGCCAAGCACGAAACCGGAGCTATCGAGGCGACTGGCCACAAGGTGCTCACCGTGCTGGGGCTGCACGACAAGCTGACGCCTGCGCTGCTCCAGCCCGTGCTCGCTGTGCACAGCAACGAGCACATGGTGCAGCCGCGCCTGGTCTACATTTCCGACAGCACCGAAAGCGGCACCATCTATACGCGTGCCGAACTCGAAGCGTTGTCTCGCTTCTGTCGCGAACGCGATCTGCTGCTGTATCTCGACGGCGCGCGGCTGGCCGCAGCGCTGACTGCCAACGGCAACGATCTGGATCTGCCGACCATTGCCGCGCTCACCCATGCGTTCTACATCGGCGGCACCAAGAACGGTGTGCTGCTTGGCGAAGCCTTGGTCGTGATCCATCCGGTCCTGCAGGCCGATCTGCGATACCTCATCAAGCAACGCGGCGCGCTGTTGGCCAAGGGCATGGTGCTCAGCGCGCAGTTCGCCACCTTGTTCGAAGACGGCTTGTTCTTCGAACTGGCCGCGCACGCCAACGCCATGGCGCAGCGCCTGCGCGCCGGCCTGCTGGCCGCGGGCGTGGAATTTACCAGCAACTCTCCGACCAATCAGCAATTCGTCGCCGTCACCGCGACGTCCCCCCAAGTTTGAGTAGCACCTCAGTTTGGAGTCCAATTCCCTACCCCGAGGAGATTGGACGTGAAGAAGCGTTTTTCCGAAGAACAGATCATTGGCTTCCTGCGCGAAGCCGAGGCCGGCATGCCGATCAAAGACCTGTGCCGACGGCATGGCTTCAGTGAGGCGTCCTACTACCTGTGGCGCAGCAAGTTCGGCGGCATGAGCGTGCCAGATGCCAAGCGGCTCAAGGACCTGGAGGCCGAGAACACGCGACTGAAGAAGTTGCTGGCCGAGCAGGTGTTCCAGAACGACCTGATCAAGGATGCGCTGCAAAAACAATGGTGAGCGCACCGGCGCGTCGTGCGCTGGTGCGCGAGTGGATCGACGGTGGCGCCAGCGAGCGCTGCGCCCTGGCAGC
Organism: Xanthomonas oryzae pv. oryzae; assembly: GCF_004136375.1. Lineage (NCBI taxonomy): Bacteria > Pseudomonadati > Pseudomonadota > Gammaproteobacteria > Lysobacterales > Lysobacteraceae > Xanthomonas > Xanthomonas oryzae. Next base: position 4,395,701 of record NZ_CP031697.1, on the reverse strand, counting down.
GATCGGCATGAGCGCCAGTGCGCTGCGCTATCGCCCGCGCGAGGACCGCAACGTTGAGTTGCGCGAGCGCATCCTTGCGTTGGCGCATCGCCATCGCCGCTATGGCGTGGGGATGATCTCTCTCAAGCTGCGGCAGGAAGGGCGTCTCGTGAACTATAAGCGGGTGGAGCGGCTGTATTGCGAGCAGCAGCTGCAAGTCCGGCGCCGCACGCGTAAAAAGGTGCCGGTAGGCGAGCGTGCACCGTTGCTGCGGCCCACCAAGGCCAACCCGGTGTGGTCGATGGACGTCGTGTTCGACCGCACCGCCGAAGGCAGGGCAATCAAATGCCTGGTGATCGTGGACGACACAACCCACGAAGCGGTCGCCATCGACGTGGAGCGTGCGATCTCGGGACACGGCGTTGTGCGCGTGCTGGATCGGTTGGCACACAGTCGTGGCCTGCCGAAGATGATCCGCACCGACAACGGCAAGGAGTTCTGTGGCAAGGCCATGGTCGCCTGGGCGCATGCCAATCGTGTGCAGCTACGCCAGATCCAGCCTGGCAAGCCGAACCAGAATGCCTATGTCGAATCCTTCAACGGCCGGCTACGCGACGAATGCCTCAACGAACATGGGTTCCCAACGCTGCTGCATGCGCGCACCGAGATCGAACGCTGGCGCCGCGAATACAACGAACACCGCCCCAAAAAACAATCGGCGGAATGACGCCGGCGGCCTATGCCCAGCAGTTGGCCAATAGCGATATCATCAACCCCGGACTCTAAACCCGACTGCTACTCAGGATGGGGGGACGTCGCGGCCACATCGCGGGCAAAAGCGTATCGCTCGGCCAGGCAGATGTGATGCCTTCGGTGATATGCACCTCACGTTGGACGCGGGACTTGCCTTGGAGTTCAAGAATTCACACAACTTACCGCTAATCCAAGCTCACCGGGATGTTCGATGGAACTGTGGAGGCTGTGTTGAACGTGATGATTCAATTGCTCGTTGTGTCATTGGCTGTTGCGTGTGCCGCCCCCGTACTGGCTGCCGAACAAACGCATGCGCAGATCGATGGCACGGGTGCACGCATCCGGATGTTTGGTCAGAACGGCGTGGGAATCGTGTTGTACAAGGACGCTGTGTGTACCGCCACTTATGGCGAGAAGGTGCGTGCGTCCGGTTCGTTGGGCAGTGCGTTCGGATCGCTGATGGGGTCTGTGAAGAATCAGGCGATCGGCATTCCGGAGACCCAGAACACGCGCAACCTGCATGAGCGCAAGATGATCGGTTCAAAGCCGTTCTACAAGGAATATGCGATCGAAGCTGGCAAGCCGGTGGTGGTAGAGGCTGGTGCCAGTTCGCCGGCATATTGGACCAGCACGCCGGGCTTCAAAAGCGGTTGGACATGCGGGCCGTTGCTGGCGTCCACCTTTGTACCGGAGGCCGGTGCCGATTACGAGGTTGCGTTGGACCTGGACTTTCGCAACTCGCTCTGCACCTTGGCGGTCAAGCGGGTTGCCGCTGATGGACAGGTGACTCCTGTCGATGTGGCACCCGTCTCCAAAGACTGCAAATAGTCTGTAGCGTTGCATCCGCGTAGGATGTGGCTAGCGAACGATGTGGAGACCAACGACTAGACGTTGGCCTGCACGATTGCAGCACGCAGGCAAAAAAAGCAGGAATGGCATCCCTGCCGACAGGCGTGGCACTACATGCACGGCGAGTCGTTGATGCCGTTTCCCGCCTCTGCACTGATGTGTTGACGATGTGGTCGACGCGTTTCTTGCACGCACTTGCAGTGCTGTGTCACTGCGCATCGCGCCAACAGCGCCGGATGCCCGACAGCGTCAACCGCACACTGTTTTTTGCTGGTGGTAACAAATGCGCGTGCCGGTATGGATCGCCAGGCACCCGCCTTCGCGCTTCACCAATCGGTCGGCGCGTAATCCTTCAGGAACTGCCCCCACACATGCTCGCCGGTGTTGAATCCGTGGATGATCGGGTCGACGATGCGCGCGGCGCCGTCGACGATGTCCAACGGCGGGTGGAAGCGTTCCTGCTGCACCTTGAGTGCGGCAATTTCTGCCGGATCTTCATCGGTGACCCAGCCGGTGTCCACGCTGTTCATGTGGATGCCGTCGTTCTGGTAATCGGCCGCCGAGGTGCGCGTCATCATGTTCAATGCGGCCTTGGCCATGTTGGTGTGCGGGTGGCGCGTGGTCTTGAAATTGCGGTAGAACTGGCCTTCCATCGCCGAGACGTTGACGATGTGCTTGTCGCGCTCGGGCGTGCGCAGCATCAGCGGTTTGAGCCGCGCATTGATGATGAAGGGGGCGATGGCGTTGACCAACTGCGTTTCCAACAGCTCCACCGACGGCACTTCAGCCATCAGCAGGCGCCAGGAATTGCGACCGCGCAGATCGACCTGTTGCAGGTCCTGATCCAGGCGTCCATCGGGGAACAGATGCTGCTGGCCCACCAGTTCGTCATCCAGCAGCGCGATCTGCGAGAGCTCCGCAGCGCGGGTGAGGCCGTCGGCACTGTCCAGGCCACGTCCGTGCACCGCCGGCAGTGCGGTGGCCGAAGCATCGCGCAGCAACTCCGGAGTACGCAGGCCTTCGTAATGACCCACGAGATTGCGCACGGTCTCGGGTAATTCGTGCAGCGCCGCGGTTTCACCGGCCATCATGTGCGCGTAGAACTGCGGCGGGCGCCGCACGGTCTGGCAGGCGTTGTTGATGATGAAATCCAGCCGTTCGCGCGTGGCCAGCAGTTCATTGCAGAACGCTTCCACGCTGGGGGTATGGCGCAGGTCCAGCCCGAACACCTGCAAACGATGGCCCCATTGCGCGAAATCCGGTTCCTGCGCATAGCGCGCGGCCGAATCGCGCGGGAAGCGCGTGGTGACGATCAATTCGGCACCGGCGCGCAGCAACTTCAGGCCCGCTTGGTACCCGATCTTGACGCGTCCGCCGGTGAGCAAGGCGACGCGTCCGCGCAGGTCGGCCGTTTCGGTGCGCTTGAAGAAATTCAGCTCCGCACACGCCGGGCACATCTGGTCATAGAAGTGATGCAGCTCGGTGAACTTCTGTTTGCACACATAGCAGTGGCGCAATTCGGGCGAATGCGTCGGCGCGGGCGCGGCAGCGGCATTCTCGCCGTTATGCGCGTCGTGCAGGCCGGCAGCATGCGGCGGGAAATAGTTCGGTGTGCTGAACACCGGTTTGCGTCGCAGCGCGCGGATGCCGCGTTGTTCCAGCAGTGCTTCGGCCTTGCGCACCTTTTCCTGATGGCGCTCGCGCTCGCGCTGCTTGAGCAACTGCCGGCGCGCTTTCGGCTCTGGGTGATAGACCTTGGCAACCACCTGGTGCAGCCGCACGCGGTCGGCTTCGGGCAGCGTGTCCAGCACGCTGCGATCGGCTTCGATGGCCTCCAGCAAGTCCAGCGCCGCGCGCAGGCGGTCGGTCAGGGGCAGGTCGTCGGGCAATGGTGGGGCGTTGGTGTTCAAGGCAGATCCGGAATGGGCGGCTGGCGGCGGAGGCGATCATGGCCGGCGGCCAGCGGGCGAAAACGACGACGGTTGAGCGGGCGGGCAGGGCGCCGCAGCGCATTGCCGCTGGCTGGCACGTCAGCAGGCGGGCATTTTCGCCGATTGTGGGTGGTTGGCGCCAATGCGGGTATCTGAGCGGGTCATCCGGGCCGCTGCCGTGCCGTCGGGTGAGCGGTGTAGGCGACACATCTAAGAGCGGTTAACAACACGTCGCGAGCAGCTGTCAGGTGGGCGCGGACGGCGCGCAGTAACGGCAGTGGACGCGTGGTACATGCCGATTCCAGCACCGCCGCGCCCACCTGGCGGTGAGCGCAGTCGTTTTGTCAGCCGCTCTCAGTAGCAGTGCGTTATCGCTTCGCCGCATCACGCATGATCAGCGTCGCCGCACCCACCGAAGTCGCGTCTTCTACAACGCCGGTGTTGGTCTGGCCATAGCGCTCGATCGCACGCATACGTGCGTTGAAGGTGAGATAGGCAGCTGCAACTGCCGTCGTTGCACCCGGCAGCGCCGCGATGCCGTGTTGCTGGCGCGGTGCCAATGCGGCGCCGACGATATTCCCTTGCGTGCGATCCGCGCAATGATGCTGCGCTGCTTGAGGGCGGTGTGACACCGTTGGCTGTCGTAGGCTTTGTCGGCATGCAACGTGTCTGGCCAACGTCGCGGGCGCGCTGGTTTTGCCGAGCTGGCGGGCAAGGCATCAAGCAGTTCCTCAAACACGACCGATCTGCGGCATGCGGGGTTTCGGTAGCGCGTACACCCCAATAGCGCGTCACGCCACACAGTGCCTCGCCTATGCGCCAGCAGAGTGCATTCCAATGCATGGCTTCGCACAAGCAATGGACGCAACGGCGCACCTTTGCCACCATGGCGAAATCAAGGACAGACCGTGTGGCCGATATGTAACGTTGGACGATGGCGGTTGGGTGTGTATTTGCGTTAATGGCGGCGATGCCGGGGCAGGCGCAAGAGGCGCTGGATCTGACCCCGTATCTCAAGCGCGACCAGATCGAGCGGATCAAGATTTCGCCTGATGGCGATTATTTCGCCCTGACTATGCCGATGGAAGATCGCACCGTGCTCGGTATCGTGCGACGCAAAGACAAGGCGGCCACCGCAAGAGTGACGAGTGGCGTCAACAGTGTGGTGGACGATTTCTGGTGGGCCGGCAACGAACGCGTGGTGATCTCGATGGCGCAACGGTTCGGTTCGCGCGATGAGCCGGCGGCGATCGGTGAGCTGCATGCCATCGATGCCGATGGCAAGAACGGCCGTTTGCTGGCAAGCCCCTATGGCACGAATCCGGACATCAATGGCGCGCAGCTGAAGATGGATCTGGACCCCGCCACCTACATGCTGGAGACCTTGCCGGACGATCAGCGCAACATCCTGGTAGCGACGATTCGGTTTGGTGGCGACCCGAATGTGCGCGTCGACAAGCTGGATATCCAGACCGGCCGGCGCCGCACCGTTGCTACCGCGCCGGTGCGGCGTGCGGACTTCGTGACCGATCGGCAAGGGCGCATTCGCTTTGCGAGCGGTGCCGATGTCACGAATGCGAGCAAACTGTCCTACCGCGACAACGACGACGCGCCATGGCGGTTGATCAACGATGCGGTCAGCAGCAAACATCGCGAGTTTCCGCTCGGCTTTTCTGCCGATGGCAGCCTGGCCTACATGAGGGTGGAGCAGGACACGGGCACCGACGTATTGGCGGCCTGGGACCCGATCACCGGTAAATCCACGCCGCTACTGCACGATGATACCGTCGATCCGTATCGCATCCTGCGCGACCTGGATGGCATCACGCTGATCGGCGCGTCGTACATGAGCGATCGCGTGCGCAACCGCTTTTTCGACGAGAAGGCGCCGACCGCCAAGCTGTATCGCAGCCTGGAAAAAGCCTTTGATGGCAATGCGGTCTACATCACCTCGGCCACGCGCAACCGTCGTCTGGTGCTGGTGCATGTGTGGAGCGATCGCAACAACGGCGACTACTATCTATTTGATACGGTCAACACGCATGCCGACCGGGTGTTCAGTCGCCGCGAATGGTTCCCGCCAGATGCCGTGCCGGCGAGCACACAGGTCAGTTTCACGGCGCGCGATGGGCTGGAGCTGCACGGCTATCTCACCCGCCCGCTGCATGCCGAGGCGGGCACACCGCTGCCGCTGATCGTGATGCCGCATGGCGGTCCGTTTGGCATCTTCGATAAGTGGGAATTCGACGACGACACGCAACTGCAGGCGGTCGCAGGGTATGCGGTGCTGCGCGTCAATTACCGTGGCTCGGCCAACTATTGGCGTTCCTTTACCGTTGCCGGCGCCAAGGAGTGGGGCGGCTGCATGCAGGACGACCTCACCGACGCGACGCGTTGGGCGATCGCGCAAGGCATGGCCGATGCCTCGCGCGTCTGTCTGTACGGTGCCAGTGACGGCGGCTATGCCGCGTTGATGGGCGTGGCCAAGGAGCCAGGCTTGTACCGCTGCGCCGCTGGTTATGTGGGCGTCTACGATCTGGACATGATGGCGCGCGATACCGCGCGTTATGCGCGTTGGGCCAAGAACTGGACCGGCGACTGGCTCGGCGCACGCGACACCCTTGCGGCACGATCGCCGGTGAATCTGGCCAGCCAAATCAAGGTGCCGGTGTTTCTTGCCGCCGGCGGCAAGGATGAGCGCGCGCCCATCGAACACACCAAACGCATGGAGCGTGCACTCAACGCTGCTGGTGTGCCGGTGGAGTCGCTGTACTTCCCCAACGAGGGCCACGGGTTCTGCGCCGAGCCGCATCGTCGCGCGTACTAGACGCGGTTGCTGGCGTTTTTGAGCAAGCAGTTGGGTGGCAGCACGGCGAAGTGAGCGCGGCTGAGAACGACTGCGCCACCGCCAGGCGGGCGCGCTAGGTGCTCGGAATCGGCATGTACCACCCGTATACCCCAGTTCCTCCGCGCTCACCTGACGACAGCTCGCGACGTTGTGTTGGTCGCTCTCAGTGCGGCGAATCGTTAGCCGCGCATCTACCCAGCTCCGGCCACCGCACTGCCTGCATGCCGCTCAATTCGCCGGTATCGGCTTCATCTGGTACTGCGCCGGCGGGGTGGCACCCAGCAGGTACTGCACGAAGTAGTCCCAGCGGCGGCGGGTGACGTATGGGGTGAGGTCGCCGTAGCCGTGCTTGGCATTGGGCAGCATCAGCATGTCGAAGTTCTTGTTGGCCTTGATCAAGGCATCGGCCACCAGCAAGGTGAGGTATGGTGGCACGTTGTCGTCCAGGGTGCCGTGCACCAGCATCAGCCGGCCCTTGAGTTTGCTGGCATGGTTGGCGTTGGCCTGATCGTCGTAGTTGGAAGTGCCATCCTTGTTGACGATGTGCTCGCCGTGATACTTCTCGGCCCAATCGTCTTCGTAGCCGCGGTTGTCGTGATTGCCGCTTTCCGACCAGGCCACCTTGAAGAAATCCGGATAGCGCAGCATCGCCCCGGTGGAGGCATTACCGCCGCCGGAATGGCCCCAGATGCCGACGCGGTCCAGATCGATCCACGGATAACGCTGACCCAGTTCCTTCAAGCCGGCGACCTGGTCGGGCAACGTGTTGTCGCCCATGTCGGCGTACCAGGTGTCGTGGAAGGTCTTGGAGCGCCACGGCGTGCCCATGCCATCGATGGCGACCACGATGAAGCCCAGTTCGGCCAGCGACTGGTTGTCGCCGTGGCCGGCCAGGAAGCTGCGCCCGTGCACCGAGCCGGTTTGCGGGCCCGGGTAGACGTAGTCGATGACCGGATACTTGCGCGTGGGGTCGAAGTTGGTGGGCTTGAACATCAAGCCGTACAGCGTGGTCTTGCCGTCGCGTGCCCTTACCGTAATGGGTTCTGGCGGCACCCAGCCGGCCGCCTTGAGGCGGGTGATATCGGCCGTGGCGATCGTGCTGACGGTGCGGCCGTCGCCGGCGTCGCGCAGCAACGTGACCGGCGGCGTGACCGAGGTGGAATAGCTGTCGACAAAGCGTGCGCCATCGGGCGACAGCGCGATGCTGTGGTTGGCGGGTTCGGGCGTGAGCAACACCGGCTCGCCGCCATCCAGGCTGACTTTCCACAGCTGCTGGTAGTACGGGTCCACGCCTGCGCTGCGGCCGACGCCGACAAACCATGCGGTGCGCGTGACCGGGTCCACGCGCAGCAATTCGGTGACGTTGCCTTCGCCCGTGGTGATGGCGCGCTTGGGTTTGCCGGTGGCCAGATCGTAGAGATACAGCTGGCCCCAATCGCTGCGTTCGGAAAACCACACTGCCTCGTTGCTGGCCGGCAGATACGCCCAATTGGCGGCGACCTGGCCGCTTTCGTAATAGGTCTTGACGGTTTCGTCGAAGGCGGTGCGCACCGCGCCGGTGCTGGCATCGGCGATACGCAACCAGGTTTGCTTGTGGAAGCGCGAGGTGGAGGCGAACGCCAGCGTCTTGCTGTCCGGTGCCCACTTCACATCGTCCCACAGACCCGGCGAGCAGCTTACGTCGTCGCAGAGCGTGGAGCGGTGTTGATCCGGCGCGGTTTTCAGACGCAGCACGCTGCGGGTGGGCACGTCGATGATGACCCGCTCGATCATGGTCACATCCTTGTCGCCGGCCAGCGGATATTTCCATGACTGCAGTTCCGGATGCCCCAGCTTGGTGCTGACCAGGTACATGTCGCCGGTCTTGCGCTGGTCCTGTTGGAAGGTGGCGATCTTGCTGGAGTCCGGCGACCAGGCCACGATGGCGTTATCGGTGTGCTGCCAGCCGGCGTTGTCGGTGGCGTAGCCGAAGTTTTCCACGCCATCGCGGGTGAGCTGGGTTTCCTGGCCGCTGGCGAGATCGCGCACCCACAGGTTCCAGTCGCGAATGAACGCCTCGCTGCGCTTGTCCGGCGACAGCACGCCAGGTTCCGGTTTGTCCTTGGCGTACAGCTTGCTGCAACGCGCACGCGCATCGCAGACCACGGCGGTATCGCGCACGTTGAGGCGGTAGCGACCATCGGCGGTGAGCTTGACCATCGGCGCGAAGGTGTCGGCCTTGAGCGATTTGTCGCCGGTCTTCAGTAGCGTGTTGAGCGAAGCGACCAGCGCAGCCTGTTTGAAGATCGGTGCGGTCTTGCCGGTGCTGGTATCCAGCTGCAGCAGGCGGTTGCCCTTGGCGTCGTGATCGACATACACCACATGCGTGGCGTCCAGCCAGTGGAGGCGGGTGGCGGCGTGGTCCACCAGCGGCTGCGCGGCGTAGCTGATCAGCCGCTCCGCGCGCGCGTAGTCGGCCTCGGTAACAGCAGGCGTCTGTGCGCTGGCGAGTGCCGGCAGGGTGGCCAGGGCGATGGCGACGAACAGGTGCCGCAACGGCAACGGGGTGGGCATGAAAGTCTCTCCGGGACGAAAGGAGCGCGCACTGCGGTCGGTGCGGCTGTCCGATGCTACCCGGCAGGTGGGGCGGGTGCCTCTGCCAGAAGTCGTGTTTGCGCCGTTGGCGACTGCGGCGGGCCGCATGCGTTTCGTCGGCCGGGTGGGCGTGGCCGTAGCAGGGCGGATCTGCGATCGAGCGGTTGCCGGGCGGAGCGCCCCGGCCCGGCAGCGCCACAGCGTGACCGTGGGGTGCGTCGAGCTCGATACCCATCGACGGCGATGACACCCGTGGACTGTACGTGCGCCGGTGATCGGTCAGCCGCTCATTGCGAGAGCGTCCCTGCCATGCACTACGCTTTCTCTGCGTCCATGGGTGACCATGTGGCCCGATGTGGGTTCACTGGATGCACGCAACGTTGACTGGAGTCCGTCTGATGTCCTGGTTCCGCCGCTTGGCACTGTTCCCCTTCATCAAGGCACACCCGCCGCGCAAGACGCAGCCTGTCGTGCCGGATCTGATTGCCGCATATGCGCCGGTGCTGCCTGTCAGCCTGCTCGAGCTGTGGCGTCAAAAAGGGCTGGGGCACTACGGCAGCATGCAACGCGCGCTGATCGACCCGCGTCAATGGCAGCCGGTGCTGGATCGCTGGATCGTCTCGCCACCTGACGCAGTGCGGCCGATTGCGATTGCGCTCACGCCTTTCGGCGCCTTGGTCTACTACCGCAAGCTGACTCCCACCGACGAAGAGTGGCCTATCTGGATCCGGTCTGGAAAGCCACCAGCGATCTGACGTGGAACCTGGACGAGTGCTTCCATCAGTACCTGCGCGACGCCGCATCCTGCGATTGCCTGATTTCATCCGACCTGCTTGCCGCCGTGCGCAAAGAGTGCGGCCCACTCGCTGCGGGCGAGGTCTACGAAATCGATCAGATGCGGTGTTCGATGCAGATGCGACGGGTCGACAAGGTCGATGCGTTGGCACGGCATACCCGGCTTCGCGATGCGGTCGACGGGCCCGCAGCCATCGCCGATGCATCGACGACCAATGGTGACGCATGGCCTGCAGAGCAGCGCTCCATGTTCGAGGGCGTCTTCAACGAGCACCGGTCCAGCAACGACCTGCACGGCCTGTAGCTGTCGTCGGATATCGATTGGCATCGCATGCTGGCGCTCGCGCCCAACGGCCTGTACCGCCTGTTGTTCTGTAAAATCGATCATCGCAGTCTTGTACGCACCAATGTGCGCGGGTATGCGGGCCACTATGCGCTGACGCACACCGAGATGGGCGACGCACACGTAACGCTGGATATTCGGCTGCGCAGCGACTCCAGTGGTAGCGATGCCAACGATGCGCCGCTGGTGGTCATGCGCTCGGGGACCGATATATTCCTGTTGCGCACCGACGAACTGGCAAGCATGGCAACGGCCATGGACGCATCGAAAACGCTGGGCCGCAGCGACAACTACCTTCGCAAGGTGGTGTTGCGCGATGCGTTTGCCGACGAGCTATCCGGTGGACGCACCACGGCACCGCGCGCCGATCTTCCACGCGCGTTGCAGCAACGGGCGACTGCCGAAGCGATCATCGCCACCATTACCCATGTGGACGACATCGACGCCCACGCTGAAGACGACGGCGCCGGCACCGTCATGTGCACGTTGGACCGAAGCCAGAGCGATGGGCTGCGCATGAACATGCCGCTGCGCTCGCCGCCAGACACGGGGCGTGACCTGTATGGCTGGGTCTGGGAGATGCACCCTGCCGCGTGTCGGGTCGGCATCAAATATCAACGCAATAGCGATGGCAAGGTGGAACAGGGTGCTGTTGTCGGCGATGTGTTGACCAGTCGCCTGAGCGGCGAATGAGATGCCGTTGCGCAGTGTAGGCAGTGCACGCGGCGTGGCACGCCAGTCGCTTACTTGCTCATGCAGCGCTGCCAGCGCTCATTGACCCGCTGCGCAAACCAGGCGGTGGTGAGCGTGCGGGCGATCTTGGGGCTCTCCAGGGTGATGCCAGGCAGCACGTCACGCGGTAGCGGCTTGCCGGCGCTGCGCTCGGCCAGCGCGAACACCTGGCGATACAGCGCGGTGTCTGCGAAATCGGCGGTGTTGCCGGCCTCCAGTGCGCGACGGAGTTCGCGGTCGCTCATCGCCAGCTGGCTGCCCAGGCTGCGTGCTGCGCGCTCGGTGCCGCCGGGTGCATCCAGGCTGGCACCCGGTGTGAGCAGGTCGCCGTCCAGGGCCAGTGCAATCCCGCTGGCTTTGCTCAGCGCGGCCTGGAAGGCGGCATTGCGGCTGGCGTACCAACCTGCATTGAAGTCGGCGAAGCGGTACAGCAGTGCGTCGTAGTTGGCCGGATACCCCAGCAGATGCAGGGTGCCGAACCACAGCCCGCCACGGCGGCTGAAGACCTCGTGGCGGATCGAGTCGCCGGGCGGGTAGGGATAGCGCTGCGCATGCTGTTCGGCAAACGCGATGCTCACCTGCATCGGCCCGGCGGTATGCACCGGGTTGAACCCGTCCAACAGCCGTGCGCCCAGCGGCACGCTGCCGGTGAAGTCTTCGAAGATGCGGCTCGATTCCTGCTCGGTGCGCGCCGCAGCGATGCGCGTGGCATAGCTGCGCCCATCCGGCGAATTCAGACGCAAGGCGGCATCGACCATGAAATCCGGGATGTGACGCGCACTGGCGCGGCGGTCGATCTCTGCACGCGAGATCTTGCCCAGGTTGGGCACCACCGGATTGGCCTGGTAGGTGGACTCTTGCTCGGTCACTGCCAGCACGGCGCAAATGTGCTCGGCGCTGGTATCCAACGCCTGCGAAGACAGCGCCACATGGACATCGCTGGCCCAGCCGGCGCGGTCGGGCAATGTGGCCGGCAAACGCCGCGCGATATCGGCCTTGACCGCATCCGGCGAACGTTGTGGCGTGCGCGGGGCCTGGGTGGCACATGCCGATAGCAAGGCGATGACGAGAAGGGTGAGCAGGCGGGGCAGGGGCGAGGTCACGGCGTCTCCGAAAGATCGAGGGGCGGCAGCTGCCGTATGGCAGTTTACGCGGCGCGGCCATGGGAGCTTTCATCTTGCTGCCGCGTAAGGCTGCGTTGTTGCGGCAGAGCAGTGACAGGGGAGTTGGGAGAGCTGTGTTGGAGTGCGGGTTGCCTTGCTTCAGTTGCATCGCGTAATACGAAAGCGGCTGCGCCGGTCTGGATGGCGTCTGCGAGTTAGTGCGGCGTGCCGCGTTATCCGGCCGGGCGTCATCAGGCACAGATGTTCGGGATGCTGCAGGCAGTCATTGATGGCGATCACTGCAGAGCTGTGCAGCGAGCGGACGCACGAAGGCCCCGCTAGCGCGCGCAGCCATCGGTGACCTCTCGCCACGCACTAGTGTGGCGTTCCGTTGATAACTTTGCAGAGCCGTTCGATCTTGGCGAGGATCGAGTCAGCGGTCGCAGTCCATTTGAACGGTCGCGGATTTTGATTGTAGTGCTCCACGAAGGCGTTGATCTTGCGCTTTAGATCAGCCACCGAGTCGAAGGAGTCGCGCCTGATCGCCCGTTGGGTGATCAGGCCGAACCAGCGCTCGACCTGATTGAGCCAGGAGCTGTAGGTCGGCGTGTAATGCATGTGGTAGCGCGGCCGTTTGGCCAGCCATGCCTTGATCCTGGCGTGCTTGTGGGTGGCGTCGTTGTCGCAGATCAGATGCACGTCCAGATCCTGCGGCACCTGCGCGTCTACATGTCGCAGGAACGAGAGAAATTCCTGATGTCGGTGCTGGGTTTGCACTGGGTGATGACGCTGCCGTTGGCGACGTCCAGCGCGGCAAAAAGGGGCGTTGTGCCATGGCGCACGTCGTCGTGCGTGATGCCTTCGACGTACCCCAATCCCATCGGCAGCACCGGCTGGGTACGCTCCAAGGCCTGTACCTGGCTCTGCTCGTCCACACACAGCACCAACGCATGATCCGGCGGATTCAGATACAGGTCGACGATGTCGCGCACCTTCTCGATGAAGAACGCATCGGTGGAGAGCTTGAAGCGCTTGGAGCGATGCGGCTGCAGGCCGAACAGCGTCATGTAGCGGTGGACGGTGGTGGTGGAACGTCCTGTCTCCTCCGCCAGCGTGCGGCGCGACCAGTGCGTGTTGCCGTTCGGCTTGCGCGTCAGGACGGTGTTGACCAGTTCGGCTACCTTTTCATCGCTGGTTGTGCGCGGCCGGCCGGGCTTGAGTTCGTTATGCAGGCCGGCAATGCCGCGCTCGCGATAGCGGGTACGCCACAACGTGACCGTCGGGCGGCTCACGCCATAGCGATGCGCGATCGTCGTCTGCGGTTCACCGTCGGCCATGCGCAGGATCATCTGCGCGCGGCGCGACAAGGCTGCCGGCAAACTTTGCGATCGGGCCATCGACTCCAGTTGCACACGATCGTCGGCGCTGACAACCAACGGTTGGGCCAGCTGTCGTAGCTATAGACGAACTGCTTCTGGTCCGCGCCTGCGGTGGGATCGCAATGCCAGGAGCTGGCCACGCTGCCGGGCTCCAGCACGCCGCCGACTTCGCGCACCGCTTGTGCTTCAAAGGCGCAAATGGGCCCGTAGGCCGCCACATCCCAGTCCGGTCGCGAGGTTGGCTGTGCGTGCTGTACCAGCACGATCTCGCTGCCATGGAAGCGATGGACGTGCGCCGCGTGCCGACGATCAGTACTCAAGCAGCATGCTGCGCCGATGCCCAGCACCAGGACGTCGCCGTCGTGCACCACGGTACATGTGCCCTCGTGTTCGCCCAGCCGGATCTCGCGCCCGGCCAGCGTTGCGGTGGCCACCGGATAGCGCGTGATCACTTCGGCCATGGGCTGCGGTGGCGCGCTTGGCGATGCCGGTGGTGTCTGCGTGTGCGTGGGTGCAGCGGTGACCGGTAACAGCGAGGTCAGCAAGACAGCGATCAAAAGGGCGCGCATGCAACGTCCGTTTGGTGCACACTGCTTCGCAGCTGCCAGACGATAACTCAGCGCGTCCTGTTGCCAGCTTCAACAGCGCCGAGGCAGGCACTCAGCGCCGTGCAGGCAAGCTCGCCAGCACGCCATCCAGCGCACGTTGCGTGGTGAAGCCGGCCTTGGCCAGGCGCTTGCTCACTTCGTTGGGCACATCGCGCCCGCTGGTGAGTTTGTTGGGCGCGCCGGTGTAGTGAAACAGCCGCCCGCCACGGCGCAGCACGCGCGCCAGTTGATCGTAGAACACCTGCGAATACAGCTCGCCGGCAATGCCGAAACGCGGTGGATCATGCAGGATGGCATCGACCGCATCATCGGCCAGCGTGGCGATGTGCTGCGCGACATCGGCATGGGTCAGCTGCAGGCGCCCGCCGGCAGTCTCCGGATCCGGCGACCACGGATTCAGTGTGCGTAGCCACAGCACGTCTGCATTCTTTTCGAACGAGAGCAGCTGCGCGACGCCGGCTTCCAGGCAGCAGGCAGCGAAGTATCCCAAACCGCCGCAGGTATCCAGCACGGTCTTGCCGCGTGGATCCACCAACGCCACCTTGCGCCGCGCATCCTCGAACGGCGATAGCTGCGCCGACGGCAGCATCTTGATGCCGTCGATCTCGAACGTCGGCGCGCCCCATTCGGTGGGCACCAGCTTGATCAAGGCGCCGCTGTAACGCGAGATCGGCGCGAAATCATCGCCATCCCAGAAGTACAGCGTGCGGTCCTTGAGCTTGCCCGGATACGGGTACCCCCGACCACGCCATTGCCAAGTCTGTGCATCGAGCTGGGCGGTGTCGGTGCTGCGGCCCAGGTCGAGCGACCCGGTCCAATGAGTCAGACCACTTCCGCGCGCGGCAAGCAGCGCTTGCGCATCGGCGAGAACGACTAGGGGGCCGGAGTAGTGGGGCACGGCTGACAGCTCTGTGTGCGACGGGCGTACGATACCCCGCGGATGCAAGGACGGGAGCGGCATCGTCGCCGACCCGTCGCGGCAGAGCATCCCGTGATTGGCCGTCGCGGTGCCCACGCGCATCCCAGGTCGACTGCGCACGCCGTTTCGTTGACACACGCGGCACCGCATACTGCATGCAATCCGTATCGACACCTCGTTCGATCGGCGTCAACTGTGGGGTGTGGGCAATGTTGAAGGGTGTGGTGTTGGGGTTCGCCTGCTATGCGGCCTATTCGATCAGCGATGCGTTCGTGAAGCTGCTCGAAGGTACGCTGCCAGTCTACGAGGTGCTGTTTCTGGGCGCGCTGTTGATGCTGCTGGCGGTGCCGTTCCTGAAAAAGCCCGACGACCAGCTACGCGAACTGGTGATGGCCAAGCAGCCCGCACTGTGGCTGCTGCGCGCGCTCACCGGTGCCATCGGCAATCTCACCTCGGTGATCGCCTTTACCACTCTGCCGATGGCCGAAGCGTTCGCGCTGATCTTTCTGATGCCGATCTTCGTCACCGTGCTGTCGGTGATCTTCCTCAAGGAAGACGTGCACTGGCGACGCTGGTCGGCGGTGATCGTCGGCTTCATCGGTGTGCTGATCGTGCTGCGTCCCGGCTTTCGGCACCTCACCCAAGGGCATGTGGCGGCGATTGTGTGCGGCCTGGTCGGTGCCATCTCGGTGATCGCCTTGCGCATGGCCGGGCATGGTGAAAAGCGCTTGACCTTGTATGGCGCTGGCGTGATCGGCCCGTTGATAATGGGCGGGATCATGATGCTGCCGACCTTCGTCTGGCCCACGCTGTCCCAATGGGGCCTGCTGGCGGGTTACGGTTTGCTCGCCGGGCTTGCCGCCATCTGCATGATGTACGCCACGCGCATGTCCCCGGTCAGCCTGGTCGCACCGACCCAATACAGCCAGATGCTATGGGCCATCGCCTTCGGCTACCTGCTGTTTCATGATCATCTGGACTGGCCGATGGCCGTGGGCATCGCGCTGATCCTGGGCGCTGGTCTGTTCACCCTGGTGCGTGAGGAACAGGTGTCGCGTTGGTGGCGGCGGACGAAGATCGTGTGAGTGCTGCGTCGTGCCGGCCGGTTGACTGGCAGTGGGGCGGGATTCGAAAAAGCACCGGTCCGTCAGGGGCACAGACATCGAGGCAGCTGCGATCCCCAATGCTGCGTCCCGACCCATCGCTGACCAGAACCCGGTGCCGCACGCCGAACGCGCCAGCGCTCGATGAGGCGCGCATCGTCGCTGGCGTTGTTCCGATGCAGTCGCGCCGCGAGACGTTTTGCGAACGTGGCCGCAGCGCGCCAGCGTACCGGCCGTTCTGGGGTCGGCGGCGTACCTCAGGGAAACTGTACGTGGCCGGGCTCGAAATACGCCGCGGAGCCACCGTATTCCGGCAGCGCGGGAATCTTGTCCGTGATGACCTTCCCGCGGATATCGGTGATGCGGATGGACAGCGGCTTGTTGCCGAGGTTTGTGCCTACGAAATGGTTGTAGGGGGTCTTCGGCAGACTGGTCCAGGTGCTGCCTTGTTTGACTTCGAGCTTGACCACCGGATAGATGTGGTGTCGCACCTGGATCGCGGCCCAATAGCGTGAACTGCCTTCTTTGATGCGGTACTGCACGTTGCCGGTAATCGGCGCGCGGACGACCTTCCAGCTGATCGGAATGTGCCCGTCTGCCAGGTTGCCGATCGCCGCGAAGGCGTTGTACGACAGATCCAGGCCGCCGGAGGCGCCGTCCGGATACAGGTCGGTGACATAGACGGTGGTCTTTCCCTTGGGGCCGGTCACTTCCAGATAGGCACCAGCCAGCGCGGCCTTGATCCCGCCGAAGTTCATCTGCGTGGAGTTGAGCGCGGTGATGAAGGCATCACTTGGAATGGGGTCCAGCAGGACCGCGCCGCCAGAGTAGCCGGAGCCGGTCGAGGTGGCAGTGCCGGTGAAAGTACTATTCCACCCCTTCGTCCCGCTCGCATTCTTCGTGCTGTCGCCAGTTGCTGTCGCAATGGCGGGCATCACGGGCAACATGCCCCAGGCATGACGCAAGATCAGCAGTTTGTCTGCGCGGGGGCTGCCATCCGGCGCCAACAGGCCGCCGTTGTTGGCATTGCCCGTTTCCCAACTGCCGAGAAATGCGCTGCGCATTCCTGTGTTTGCCAGATAACCGCTCAATGCGGTTTGCCATGCCGGGTCGCGCGGGTCGCCATCGCCCAGTCCACCGCCGAGGCTGACGGGTACCACTGTATGGTCGATTGCGAATTGGCCGAAGTCGCGTTGCCACATGGCGGGCAGTGCCTGCGCAAATCCGGGTGCGGCGAAGGCATCGGTCGTATCGCGATCCGGGCCTGCCAACTTCGGCATCAACACCAAGTGTCTGGGAGCGATGTCCAGCGGCACGCACGCGAACGGCTGAAGATTGCTGCCAAGCGCTTTGCGCCCTGGGTCACTGCACACCGCATTGCTGCCCACACCTTCCACACCGACGACCCAGCGCGGTGCCTGCGCCAGCACCATTGCAGCTGCGCGCGACGCTACCCGGTTCCAATTCTGATCCGCCGCGTTTCCTGCCCAGCTGGCATTGCGATAGCCGCTGCTGCCAAGGTCGATACCCAGGACATTGGCGTTGCCGCCATAGCGGCGTGCCAGCGTGACCAGGCCGCGCGTCCATGCTTGCTGCTGTGCGCCCAGGAGCGGTGCGCGGTCATCGCAGCCTCCATCTGCAAACGCGAACATCACGTGCATCCCACGCTGGGTTGCGGCATGCACCACTGCGTCGAGCAGTTGCAAGGAATCTAATCCGCGCAGCGTGGAATCGCCGGCAACTTCTGCAGCTGCCACAGGGGCGCGTTGCAGAACAGCGGCGCAGACCGGCACACGCACGGCATTAATGTCTGACGCCTGCATCCGATCCAGCAGTTGCGCCAGTGTGTTGTTGCGCATGCCGACGGCCGTCAGCCCGGCGCGATCGAAGCCGGGCCAGGTGACCCCGCGAATGTGCAGCGTCTGACCTGTTGCATCGACAAGGGGCGCTTGCGTACTGACCTGCATCGCCGGCGCGGTGACCGGGACGAGCGTTGCAAGCGCGATTAAGAAATGGATGTGTGACAGCATGGACGTTTCCTCAAGTGTGTGATGTACATTGAGATGCGTGCGAAGTGGCCTGTGCGGGTGGAGACAATAGGCCGCAGCTCCCCGGCAACGCGCGCGATGCAGTCCCGGCGTGCCACAGGCCGCTTCCCGTCCGGGTTGGCGGTGAGCGGCTCGGAGTGGGCGCTGCGCCGCTTGCCGTGGCGCTACCGAACCTGTGCCATGTAGCGCCCGTTCCGCTGCCGACGGCATCTGCTTCGATGTCATCTCATTCGAAGCGCATGCCGCGATTCAGACAGAGGTAGAGCAGCACGACAGCGATTGAAATGGCGGCCACAAGGCGCCGCCATCGTTGTTGCAGCGCTCCTGCCGCGACCGAGGAGCGGTAGAGCACACTAGCCTCTACCGCTCTGTGGCAACGCAGTTATCGCATTACCGATGCGGCGTCGCGCTGACGGTGACCGAGCTCGCGCCTGCACCCGATGCGCCGTTGGCCGTTACCTTGTAGTAGTACGTGGTGCCGTTGGTGAGCGCCTGGTCCACATATGAGGACGAGGTCAGGCCCGATGCGACGGTGATGGGAGCTGCGGCTGCCTCGGCGAAACGTTGCACCGTGTAACCCGTGGCACCGGAAACGGGCGACCAGTTGAGCCTGACCTTGCCATCGGCTGCATTGGCGGTCAGCCCCTTGATCGCCGTCGGCAGACTGGTGGGCACCGCGTCGGTCGACGCCGACTGCAGCGCCGCCTTGGTCGAGGTGCCGATAGCGGGATACGCGTTGGTGACCAACTGGACGAAGTGCGCGTGGAACCAGGTACCGGCGATCGGCGCGTTCGGCAAGGCACCCGTCAACGTGCCGTCCGGCGTCGTATAGGTCGGGTCGCAGTATCTGTCGAAGCCCTTGCCCTGTTTGTTGGGGATGTACTTGCTGGAGCCGTCGGATTCGCCGCCTCCCTTGCCCCACACATAGGCATGGATATGCCCGCCGGGTGCCGCGGTCGGCGGCATGCCGATCCCCGCACCGCTCTGATTGCACCAGTTGCCGCGATGGAGGCGACGGTCCACGCGTCCGGAGTTCACGTAGGTGTTGACGTCATTGCCGCTGGCAGATGTAGGGCGCGCGCTGCCGCCCCAGCCGTTGCGACCGGTGTCGATCAGAAAGCCGATCTTGCTGGGCCAACCCGCGCCGACGAAGCCGTTGTAGAGCCCTTCCGCATAGGTCGATTCGTCGAAGAAACTGTTCCATTGATAGTAGTTGGACGAGCGAATGGGCTGGCCCCCGATCGTCAGGTCCGGATTGGGCAGGTTCGGTTCATGAAGCGGCGTGTAATTGGCGGTGTTGGTGATGAAGCCATCCGCACTGGCCAGACCGGCTGCCGTTCCCTGCACGACCCGTGTGTATAGCGAAATTGCCGGGCTACGGTTGCTATCCCACCCCAGCCAGCCGGAATGGCCGATATCCATGTAATTGTAAACATTGGGAATGGCATGGAGCTTGTCGAGCGCGTACTTGATGCCGGCCTCGTAAATGCCGCTGGATGACGCCTGGCCGCAGGCGGGCGTGCTTTGATTGGTGACAAGATTCGGAAGGCTGTCCGGCTCGATGATGTTGACGATCCGAAGACCCTTGTATTTCGGATTGGCCAACGTCGATGCGATGACGTCGATGTATTCGGTCTTGTAGCGCTGCAAGCCGGCTTGCGTCAGTGGCAGCTCGCCGTTGGAGGCCAGCGCATGGCAGTCGCGCCCCGGCATGTCGTAAATGACAAGGCCGACGGTGATCGGCGTATTGGCCTTTTTCTGCGCCAATGCCGCATTCAGGTGGCCTTGCAAACTTAGGCGGCCGGCGTTGCGTGAGCCGCCATAGATCGCGTCGATCGAATCCAGCCAGACGTAGGTCGGATAGGACTTGACGACCTGCATCTTGGCTTTCAGTTGCACATCCTTCACCTTGACGATCGACGAGTCGACTTCCTTCGAATAATCGGGATTGACATACCCGCTCGCGCCGACGAACGGGTTGTCGACATGACTCTGGGCCGATGCGGCAACGGGAACGAGCAGCGCGCCTGTCAGCAACGAAACGGCGAGCTTGGACGTGACGCAGGGTGGGAGGTTTGTAAAAGATGACATTGAATTTTTCCTTGAGATGGTTAAGTGCTGAAACGGTGTGTAATAGCGAGATATCAAAATATCAAAATGTCGCGTGATTCGCCGTGACTGGTGGTTTCTCTCGATGGATGCCCGCTCGGGGTGAGTGATGCACGTGCGCAACCGAACGCGCCCCAGATGCGCGCGTGCATCGGTGGTCCTGCGCCGGGGCGATCGGCGCAGGAGATGGTGCGGCCTGCCGCACTCAAGCGGCTCGCCGTATTCGTGGATCGCGGTCCGGCGCACTGCGTCGATTCCGTTGCCCATTTTAGCGCAGCTGCAGCGGACTGACGCCCACACGCACCGGGCGATTGTGTGCCGCGTCGTTGCGGCTCATGACCGCTTTCGTTGACCCGCCTGCCGCAACCATCGACCGGCATGGCCGGCGCATCGATCGACAACTGCAGCAGGCCTTGCAGGCGGGGTGTGGCTGGAGATGCATGGGAGACTGTCTGGCGAGGCGAGGAGCGTAGAAGGCCAGCATCGCTGGCGCGAATCCGTGCGCGGCCTCTAGAAAGCGAGCTCTACCATTAGGTAGATCATGGAACTGTGGACGACCGCGCTCATCATCTGTGACGGGCGATGCATTATTACAGGTGCCGATTATGTGGAGACGCCAACGCAGAAAAATATCGGTTATTCGGAGAGGAGATTCAGAAAGATAATCTCGAAAATTATTTAATTCTTCCCCAAATAATTTATTTTCGATTTTAGGAGCGGGGCGGAAAATTATATTTTCCTGGATTATGTTGAATCTCAGGATCGGCTGGCGTCGTGGTTCCGGGGCATTCCGCCACAGCTTCCGATGCCCGGTGCCTGGCGGTGAACGCGAACCAGCGCGTCTGACCTGGATGCCGGTGTCGGAAGACCTCGGGACGGTTCGATGCGAGGTCGCTAGGGTCGAGATGGCAGGCGTGAGCAGGTACCGGCAGGCTGAGCTGCATACAGTGCGAATTGTCTCCGTCGGGAGCGCGGTACGGCTTGAACGCTGGTTGCGGTCTTGGGGCGGTGCAGGTCTGCGACGCGGGCCTTGCCCAGGTCGTTGCAGAGACGTGTCCATCACAGCCTGGCACAAGGCGCGCCCCCTGGCACGCATGGGCGCGATCTCGTATCCTGACCAGTTTGCCCACTCCTCCGGTGCCGTGCCCATGTCTGACCCGTCCGCGCCCGATCATCTGCAACGCAGTCTGTCCAATCGTCACTTGCAGTTGATCGCCATCGGCGGAGCGATCGGGACCGGCCTGTTCATGGGTTCGGGCAAGACCATCAGTCTGGCCGGGCCGTCCATCCTGTTCGTTTATCTCATCATCGGCGCGATGCTGTTCTTCGTGATGCGTGCGATGGGCGAGCTGCTGCTCTCCAATCTGGAATACAAGTCGTTCATCGATTTCTCCACCGACTTGCTCGGGCCGTGGGCCGGATTTTTCTGCGGATGGACGTACTGGTTTTGCTGGATCATCACCGCCATCGCCGATGTCATCGCCATTGCGGCCTATGCGCAGTTCTGGTTTCCAGGATTGGCGCCGTGGATTCCCGCGGTCTTGTGCGTGTTGTTGCTGCTGAGCCTGAATCTGGTCAAGGTGAAATTGTTTGGTGAGATGGAATTCTGGTTTGCGCTGATCAAGATCATCGCCATTGCCGCATTGATCATGACCGGCGCCGGTCTGGTGGTGTGGGGCTTCCGCTCGCCGTCAGGCAACGTGGCCTCGCTGTCGAATCTGTGGAACGACGGCGGCATGTTCCCGATGGGCATCGGCGGATTCTTTGCCGGCTTCCAGATTGCTGTGTTCGCCTTCGTCGGTATCGAGTTGGTCGGCACCACTGCTGCAGAAACCGCCGACCCGCGCCGCAATCTGCCCAAGGCGATCAATTCGATTCCGGTGCGGATTCTGATCTTCTACGTGCTTGCGTTGATCGCCATCATGGCGGTGACGCCGTGGCGGCAGGTGGTGGCCGACAAGAGCCCGTTCGTGGAGTTGTTCGTACTGGCGGGCGTGCCGGCGGCGGCGAGCCTGATCAACTTCGTGGTGCTGACCTCGGCCACCTCGTCGGCCAATAGCGGCATCTTTTCTACCAGCCGCATGCTTTACGGCCTGGCCGAAGAACAGCATGCGCCCAACGGCTTCGCCAAGCTGTCGCGTGCGTCGGTGCCGGCGCGCGGCCTGCTGTTTTCCTGCCTGTGCCTGCTGCTGGGCGCGATGCTGGTGTATCTGATCCCCAATCTGGTCACCGCGTTTACGCTGGTCACCACGCTGTCGGCGGTGCTTTTCATGTTCGTGTGGTCGCTGATCCTGTGCGCCTACATCGCTTACCGCCGCAAGTGCCCGGAGCAGCACGCCGTCTCGGCGTTCAAGATGCCCGGCGGCGTGCTGATGTGCTACGTGTGCCTGTCATTCTTTGCCTTCGTCATCGTGCTGCTGATGCTGCAGGACGACACACGTCAGGCATTGCTGGCCAGCCCGGTGTGGTTCCTGCTACTGGCCATTGGCTATGCAGTCAAACGCCGCCAGAACCGGCAGCGCTGAGCGATCCGTGTGCAATTCATACCGTGTGCAGCGTGCAGCGTGCGGCGGTGAGCGCACGCTGCGAGCTGTGATGTCGATGCGCATGTACCTGGATCATTCACCGTTAGGGTCAGAATGTGCCGCTTCGCCTGCCTCTGACGAGCTCGGCGGCGCTACGGCCGCGCCGGCGGGCAGACGCTGCAACGGTATCTGTTTTTTTTCTTTCCATTGCGGCGTGACCGTTACGCCGTAGCTCTCAAAGAGCTTGGCGACGTTTGCGAGATGCTGTGGTGTGCGATCGGCATATTCGCTGAACCGCCCCGAATCGTTGTCGATGCAGAGCGCGCCGTTCGGGTCGTAGTACAGGGTGCCGCTGAGGCGCGCTTCGGGTATCAGGCGATTTTCCTGCCATGGGGTCTTGTTCCATGGTTGGCCGCCCACAAGGGTGACATGGCCTTGCGCGTATGGCTGTTTTTTCTTTCGCGCCGACTTGCTTGTCATCGGCTCGTCCAAGACCACGCCAGGATGCCCTTCGCCGATGACCAAGCTGCCATTACTGGCGATGTTCCATTTGTACTCCACTTTCTTGTCGCGCAGATCGTCCAGGCGCAGCCGCTGAGCGAGTGGCGCAGCGGAGGAGGCGCCGGTTGCGGTCTGTTCGTGGAACATCGGGGTGCTCCTGATGCGATCGATGGCGTCCTCGCTCAGCCCGAGATCTTCGGATAGCTTGGCTGTTTCGTGACGACGCGGCATGTCCAGTGCCGGAGCGGTCGAGACGAACAGGCGTGTTGAATTGATCTTGATGCGCGCATTGCCGTCAGCAAGCGTTTCTATTTCCTGAGTCTGGATCGGCGTCCGGTGGACGCCATCTTCCAACTGCTTTCCGCGCGCGGGCTGGGTGCTGCCGAACAGCGCATCGAGATGGCTGCTGTCTGCGACGAACGCCCGCGATTGCTCCTTGGCTGATGCGCTTCGGCGCATGCGAGGCAGCTCGCGGAGCTGGGAGTGGACGCCGAGTTGGATGTCGTCGCGAACCGATGGGGCATGTCGCGGATCAACATGATCCATATGCTCGTGTAGCCCCCGAGACGCTGAGCCGGAGATTTTCATGCGTGTACTCCTGGGATGGGTGAGCTGAAAATGTAAGGCAGCCAGAACCTGCATACCGCTCACAGCAGAATCGATGTGCGATTTGGCGAAAGCCTTCGCTGCCTTGCAGAAGCCGCACGGCGATCGCATGCGTGAGCAAGCACGGCCATCGCGGCCGTTGCCTCCGTCGCCGATGGGCATGTGCCGGCGTTGACGCCATGGTGGACGCGGAGGATGCTGGGGCTCTTTGATCTCACAGTCGATGCATGATCACGATCCACCCGATTGCCGGAACCCGGCACACCCCAGGCTGCTGGGTCGACCTGTGCCAGCCGATCCCGCAAGAGCTGGCGCAAGCCGCTGAGAAGGTGGGGTTTGCCTTGCCCGATCGTGCGGCGATTGGCGAGATCGAATTCAGCAGCCGGGTGCGCCGCCAGGGCGATGTGTTGTTTCTCAATGTGCCGCGGTTCCAGGACGAGGATGGCCCCACGGCGCCGTTGGGGTTCGCGCTCTCACCCACCATGCTGGTGACCTTGCGTGAGCAGCGCATCGGCTCGTTGGAGGCCTTGACCGCCGGGCTGGAACACGAGCCCTGCCACAGCGCGGACGATTTGCTGCTACGCATGTTCGACCACCTGGTCGGACGGCTGGCCGACCGGCTTGAGGCGCTCGAAGCGGCGGTCACCGAGACCACGCGGCAAGTGTTCGATAGCCCATACAAAACCAAGGATCTGGAGCGCATGTTGCACCAGGTCGGCGACATGGGCCGGCAGCTTGGCGGCCTGCACAACGCGGGGCAAGGCATGCAGCGTCTGGTCACTTATCTAGATGGCGCCGCCCCGGATTGGTTCGCTGCCGATGCAGCCAAACGCATCACCCTGCTGCACAAGGATCTGACCACCTTGAGCGAATTCCAGCAGCACATGGACGACCGCATCGAGTTCCTGCTCGACAGCGTGCTGGGCATGATCAACATGGACCAGAACAACGTGATGAAGGTGATGGCCGTCGCGTCGGTGGTCGGTATCCCGCCCACCGTGCTGGTCGGCATCTGGGGCATGAATTTCTCTTACATGCCCGAACTCAAGGGGCACGACCACTACTTCTGGGCACTGGGCATCATCGCACTGAGCGTGGTGGTGCCGCTGGCGTGGTTTCGCAAGCGTGGATGGGTGTGATGCATCAGTGCCCGGAACTGCAGGAGTGCTCCTGAGCGCGATATGGCGTTACCGGGAAGGCTATATCGCCCGGGTGCGTTCCTACGGCGATCAACTGCAGTGCGCAGCGCTCGCTGCGCCCCGCGTCGTGACATGAAGACTGCCCAACTGCATCGCGTGCAGCCGGGCGATGCACCTTGCTCATTGCTGCCGAGCAGTTTGGCTCAGCCCCTGGACTGCTGGAAGCTGGCTTCTTCGTAAGGCTGCACCACGCCCCAGCCTTCGCCGGCAAAACGCATCTGCAGGCTTTCGCCCGAGCCGTGGCCGAACAGCGTACCGATCGAGACGCCGGTGACCAGTTCCGGTGTCAGCGTGCCGGACCAGGCGACGTTAGCGTTGGGGGCGGTGAACAACGGGCCGCTGGCGGCGGTGAACGGCAGGGTCAGCGGCTCGTCGTGCGAGGTGATCGCCACAATGCCGTGGCCGCTCAGGCGAACGGCCTCCGACACAACTGGGGCGGTTCAGCCTGATCGCATGGACGTGCCCAGAAAGAAGGCCCAGCGCATCTGACGGGCCGCTGGTGGCAAGACCAGGTCGCAAACCTCGCAAAGGCGATCAACTGAAACGTCTGCGGCGGATCTGCTCGCGTTCGTCTGCCGTCAGATCATCAATGTGGATGTAGTGGACGCCTAGACCGCGCGGTGCGCTCAGAAGCTGCGATTCGCTCTCGTCCTGGCTATTGTCGGGCGAAGAGATCAGGCCAACGATCGTTCCATGCGGGGCCACCCGCCATAGGGCCACGCGCTGGAAGACGCGTGGCTCATCGGCCTCGGCAGCTTGTGGATAGGTGGCGTACCAACCATCGGCAGGCAGGTAGCGATAAGAACCGTAGTCGTTCATAGCGTCTCTGGGCGATGGGGGGGCACGCGATGATTGTCGATATGCGCCAGGTCGGCGGGATGCGGGAGCTTCTGATTTGGCGCTGCAGCTACGCACCGGTCCATCTGGGCTTCGCTGCTGCGAGAAGGGTTTCGCGCACGACGCTCAGTGCACCGGATGGGCTGCGAGCGCTAACAGTTGGCGACCGAGGTCTGGACAGGTGCGTTTCAGGACTGTCGTCAAGGAAGAAGACATGGAGACAGCTATCACAGCAATGCGGATCCGGTCCGTGTTATCCAGTCATTGGCTTGAACCAACCGCCTTTCGTCAGCTTGATTACGAGGAGAACTGATGATGTCCATGTCCATGCGTCAATGTGCTGCCTGCGTTGTGCTGCTCGGAAGTTGCATCTCGCTCGCCCAGGCAGCACCAACCTGCAACAACCCGGTAGGCGAATGGAAAAACCAGCTGGGTTCCACACTCACGATCACCGCTGTACAGCCCTCCGGGCAGCTCTCGGGGACGTACATCTCGCCTTCCGGCACCACTGGTTCGGTGTATCCACTGGTTGGCTGGTTTGCCAATCCGGTTGCTGGGTCGACGGCATTGAGCAAACTGCCCGCCATCACTTTTTCGGTGCATTGGGGTAACTACGGCAGCATGACGGCCTGGACCGGTACCTGTGATGCGTCTGGCGGGGTGCCGACCATCACCACAGTCTGGCACTTGGTGCGGACCGCTTCCCAGTATGCGTGGGACCACATGCTGACCAACAGCGATGTTTTCGTCCCCAAATGACAGAGAGCTGTCGCCAACAAAACTCCCAGCACAGCGCCTGGGAGTTTTGTCGGCGACGATGAGCGGCTGGCCAGGTCGCGACGCTTATCGTCAAGCTGACAGCTGCTCGCCACGTTTTGTTAGCCGCTCTAAATATCGTTGCTGACAGCGAGTCAGCTCACTTTTGGCTGTTTCTTGCACGAATCCCTACCGACCCTCTAGGGAACCTCTGAACAACGCACCACAAATGCGAGACACTATTTGTTCGGAATGAGGAGGCATCCATGCAACTGACGTTCGGTGACGCCGAGGGCCTGGGCAAGCGCAAGCAGACCCGGCGCGAGATCTTCCTTGCGGAGATGGAGCGCATCGTGCCGTGGAAGCGACTGCTTGCCCTGATCGAGCCGCACTATCCGGTGTCAGGACGACCGGGTCGGCAGCCGTACGCGCTGGCGACGATGTTGCGGATTCATCTGTTGCAGCAGTGGTATGCGTTGAGCGATCCGGCGATGGAAGAGGCATTGCACGAGATCCCGACCCTGCGGCGTTTTGCCCAGCTCGGCGGCTTGGATAACGTTCCAGACGAGACCACGATTCTCAACTTTCGCCGTTTGCTGGAAACCCACGGCATTGCCGCTCGGATGCTGGAAGCGGTCAACGCCCATTTGTCGCGCAAGGGGCAGAGCCTGCGGTCGGGCACGATCGTCGATGCGACGCTGATCGCTGCGCCCAGTTCGACCAAGAATGCCGATCGTGCGCGCGACCCTGAGATGCATCAGACCAAGAAGGGCAACCAGTGGTATTTCGGGATGAAGGCGCACATTGGGGTGGATGAATTTTCCGGGCTGGTACACCACGTGCAGTGCACCGCAGCCAACGTGGCCGATATCACGGTGACGCACGCATTGCTGCACGGCAAGGAAGACAGCGTGTTCGGCGACAGCGGCTACACCGGTGCGGAAAAACGTGACGAGTTGCAGAGCTGCGAGGCTGCATTTTTCATTGCCGCCAAGCGCTCCACGATTCAAGCCATTGGCAACAAGCGCGCGCGTGCTTGGGCAGAACGTTGGGAACACTTCAAGGCAAGCGTGCGCGCGAAGGTGGAGCACCCATTCCGGGTGATCAAGCGGCAGTTCGGCTACACCAAGGTGCGCTATCGCGGCCTGGCCAAGAACACCGCACAGGTGCAGACGTTATTTGCGCTGTCGAATCTGTGGATGGTGCGCCGGCACTTGCTGCCGGCCAGGGGATAATGCTGCCTGGCGGCAGCCAAAACCGCCAGAACGTTGCAAAAATCGCACCCGACTCAGCATTTTTCCAGTCATTGAAATGCAAGAAGCTGGAATTTTAGAGGTTTGATGGGTTGTTCAGACCTTCCCTAGTTCTACTGTGTTACTAAATACGAATCCGTTGGTAAGGTGAGACCCCGCAACACGGGCAGTGTGGGAGGCTTCTGGCGATAAGCCTAGCCAGTCCGAAGGCCAGCGTGGCAATCGAGTTGGGATGGTGACGTTGCATTGGGGCCAGACCGGCGCGGGCGGACGCTTTTGGATACTGCAGGCATCTTGAATGCGACGGAGTTTTTTTTACTGCGCAGGCGCTCGCGCATCAAGAACCCGTATGCGGCGATGCACAGACTGGCGTGATGGTGAAAACCACGCCAGTTGCGCCCTTCATAGTGATGCAGGCCCAACTCCGACTTCAGCTCCTGATAATCGCGTTCAATCCGCCATCGGCCTTGTGCCGTGGCAACCAGTGTCTTGACCGGCGTTTGCTTTGGTAGCGTCGAGAACCAGTAGTGGCGGGGCTCGGACTCTCCCGGCGGCCACTCGATCAGCAGCCACTGCTCGTCATGTGCCTGGCGATTGTGTGCGGCACGAACCCGCACCGCCGCGAACCGCGAACTGAGCGTTGCGTCGCTGCCCTGGCGCCAGCTGACCTGCCGATACGTCCTTGCGGGCAAGCTCTGCGCGACTTCATGTACCGAGATCGGCGCATGTGCGCTATCGCGCATCGGTCGTGTGCGGGGCCGACCGCCCTTAGGGCTGGCTGGCGGCATGGGCGCAGGTTGGTGCGATCCCCACCAGACCTTCGTGTTGCTGCGGACGCCAACCATGTACAGCAGGCCGCGTTCGCTGAGCTGGTCTCGCCAGTGGGTCTCGGTGCCGTAGGCCGCATCGGCTAGCACGACGCCTGCCGCCATCCCTGTCGCCAGCGCGCTGTCGATCTGATCCATGGCCAGCGCTGTCTTGGTCTGAAACACGACCTGATCCGGAACGCCTGCCTTCTTGCGCCGCACAGTGTCCTGAGCCCACTGCTCGGGAAGATACAGCCGATAGCCCACTGGCAGGCTGCCGTGTTCGTTGGCGATCGACAAACTCACGGCAACCTGGCAATTGTCCGTCTTGCCAAGGCGGCCGCAGTACTGGCGTGCAACACCGACCGAATGCACCCCCTTCTTTGAAAATCCCGTCTCGTCCACGATCCAGTGACACGCTGTGCTCTTCCTGCTCAGGGTCGGCAGCACCTGTGCCGCCACCGCCGCCAGCAGCGCTTGATCGCTCCAGTCGGCATCGGCCACCAGATGGTGCATCGATTGATGGGCTGAGCGCACGTTCTGCGGGTGCACCCGCGCGGCCATGGGCTCCACGCTCTTGCGCCCTCCAGGCAGTAGCAACCCCTTCAGGTACCAGTGTGCGGGCTGTTTGCGATCCGCATGGGACAGGGCGGCAGCAACTACTTCCCCGTACTGTTCAAAACGCACTTCCAGTGACCTATTCAACACAGCTCTCCCACGCGGCCTGAAGGTCTTCCAATAGTGGCACAAAGATACGATTATTTGTAACACAGTGGAACTAGGTGCTGCGCATCACCGCATGCGATGACAGCGTCAAGGTGGCGATGACCAAGCGCGTGCTACGTTTCGGGTGAACCCGGCGTGGATCCAATAGCTGCGCTCCAGACGGCTGCAAACCATCAGAGGGCCTCGCCGGTGCGCATGATCGGCATGGTGCGTTCTTATGCCATGGTGTGTGTGCGATGCCCCCATCGCACGACCGCTCGCTACGTGTTGCCAGCAAATGGAGCGCGCGTCATCTTGCCGACGGCTGTGCTGCGCATCGGTGACGTGCACCATCAGACATCCAACGCCAATGGTAGAACCCTGCCGCTACCACGCACTGCGCAGCAGCGGCACAGTCCTCAGCGCGCGGCAGCCTCGGTCTTGCGCACGCGCTTGGCAGGTGCGGCCTTGGCGCCCTTGCCCGGATACAAGTTCAACAGCATCAAGGTGACGCCGTTGGTCCAGCCGAAGCCGTCCTGCAAGGCATACTCGCCGCCGCCGCCACCGGCCGCATTGGTTTCCAGGCCGTATTTTTCGACCAGCTTATGTTCGCGTGCGAACAGCGCCTGCACCTGGGCGAGGAAGCGCTCGCCGATGGTGCGTGCCAGCGCTTGTTCGCCATACCGGCGCAGGCCGTCCACGGCCACCCATTGCAGCGGCGCCCAGCCATTGGGCTCGTCCCACTGCTGACCGGTCTTCACTGCGGTGGTGGCCAGGCCGCCTGGGCGCACCAGTGTCCTACGCACGGTGCTGGCGGTGCGCTTGGCGTGATCGTCCGAGGCCAGGCCGGCGAACAGCGGATACAGCGCTGCGGCGGTGATCTGATCGCTCAGCGTGCGCGTCTGCCAATCGTAGTCGGCGTAATAGCCGGCCTTGTTCCACAGATGCGCATCGATGGCCTGCTTGCGTTGCTGTGCGAGTGCGGCGTAATCGCGCGAACACGCCGCGCCTGGTTGCGCGCAGGCCTGGGCCAGGGTGCGTTCCAGATGGTAGAGCAGGCTGTTGAGGTCGATCGGGATGATGGCGGTGGTGCGGATGGTGCGCAGGTTCTGGCCGTCGGCCAGCCAGCGGCTGGTGTAGTCCCAACCACTCTCGGCGCCGGCACGCAGGTCGCGGTAGACCTCGGCGGCCGGGCGATCTTTCACTTCGGCGGCGGTGCGGGTGTCGTGCAGCCAGGCTTCCGGGCGCGGGGTGTCGCGCTCGTCCCAATAGCGGTTGAGCACGCTGCCGTCGGCCAGGCGCACCACGTGGCGCGCGGCCTGGCCGGGCTGCACATCATCGCTGCCCTGCATCCAGTAGGCGTATTCCTTTTGCAGCTGCGGCAGGTAGCGCTGATAGACTGCTTGGCCTTCCACGCCGGCCTGCAGCTCCACCATGTAGGAGAAGAACGGCGGCTGCGAGCGGCTGAGGTAGTAGCTGCGGTTACCGTTGGGAATATGCCCGTAGGTGTCGATCAGGTAGGCGAAGTTGTCCAGCATCTGGCGGCTGAGCGTGGTTTGGCCGCTCTTCACCAGGCCCAGCATGGTGAAGTAGGAATCCCAGTAATACACCTCGCGGAAGCGCCCGCCCGGCACCACGTACGGGTGCGGCAGCGACAGCAGGCTGCTGTACGGCGGCACGTGGTTCTGGCTGCGCACCAGCTTGGGCCACAGCAGATCGATGTGCTCGCGCAGCGCGGTGTCCTGACGGATCGCGTCGGTCTGCACCGGCGGCGACTCTTCGAAATTGGCGTCCACGAACTTGCGCAGGTCGAAACCGGGGTGATCGTGCTGGGCCAGATAGTCGGCATTGATCAACGCCGGGTCGCGCAACGGGAGGAAGTCGACAAAGTGTTTCTGGTCGTCGAACAGCTCACCGCTCTGCACCGCCTGGAACAGTTCCGGGTAAGCCTGGTCGGGCGTTGGCGGCGTGGGCGCCGGCGCATTCACGACAGGTGTGTCCAGCGGCGCAGCAGTCAGCGTGCACGGCGCAACAAACATGCTCAGCGACAGGCCAAGCAGCGACGTGCAGGACGGAGGCGCGGCAGAACTCATGACATCTCCAGAACGGGCAACAACGTGGGGCATGGTAAACGACCGAAGTGGCGGGCGGGACCGAGTGAGGTGCCGGCACGCCGACAGGCTTCGCACGGGGACGACTGGATTCAGCAAGCGGATCCGGCGTGTTGCCGGAACGCGTGTCGATTCAGGCGTATCGGCGCGGATCCAGGCAGCTTGAATCTGGCGTGCCCGCGCGCCGTAGCCGCTGCAAGATGCGCGCCATAGAGACGTGTCGAAATGCCGTCGCCTACCCGCGTTGGCGCTTGCGCTCGATGCCCAGCAAGCGCTGCAATTCCAGCGCATTGGATGTCGCGCAGCCGGCCGCGCTGTTGTCGAAGATCACCCAGCGTTCGGCCAGCGGCTGCGCGTTGCTGGGTGGGCCGGCGCGCACCGCAGCGGCCAACGCCTGCAACGCGGTCTCGTCGTAGCTGCGGTAGTAGATGCGCGGCGCGTCATGCCAGCGCCGATACGACGGCGCGGCAACCGGGCGCGGGATGGCAGCCGCGGACAACGGCGCCGGGTCGGCGGCGCAGCGAGCAATGCGGTGGCGTTCCAGCAGGGCCTGTGCGGGCGCGGCAAACCAGCTCGCGTGGCGCCGCTCGCAGACCACGCCGTCATCCCAGCGCCGGCGCAGCATCGCAAGGAATCTGGCTGCCACCGCTGCATCGAAGACAGCGCTGGGTGGCAGTTGCAGCAACAGGCAGCCCAACCGCGTCCCCAGTGCACCGACCTGCGCGAGGAAAGCATCCAGCAGCGGCCCGGTGCCGTGCAGCCACGCGTCGTGGCTGATACTGCGCGGCAGCTTGACCGAAAAACGAACATCCTCCAGCACGCTGTCGGCCCAGCGCGCGTAGGTGCTGGCGCGATGCGGACGATAAAACGAGGAGTTGATTTCCACTGCATCGACGCGCGTGGCGTAGCGCTGCAACACGCTGGCGCCCTGGCCGACCTGCGCGTGGTCGGCGGCGGACATGGACCCGCCTGCGCAACCACAACGCACGCGTGCAACTGCACTGGATGGGCGAGCGGGCAGGCGAGGCGAGGATGGCAGCACTCCATGCAGGTACGCGCGCCAGGATGTCGTGTGCATCACGATCACGGCCGAATCACGGGCCGCTTCGATCCTTGGCGCATGCCAGAAGGTCCGTCACGTGTCATCTTGCGCGACGAGACTGAAGCGTTTGTCGGCCGAAAGATTCTGTGTGTATCCGGAAATAGTAAGCAGAACATCGCGCGTCTGGATCAGCAGAACCTGCTGGCGCTGCGTCGCTGGGGCAAACACTTTTGATCGAGTGCGCGCATTTCAGCGTGCGCATCCACTTTCTGCTGTTCGGCAGTTACCGCACCAACGAAGACAAACCCAACGCGGTGCCGCGGTTGTGCCTGGAATTTTCCAACGGCCAGTGACTGAATTTTTATGCGTGCTCGGTGCAGTTCATCGAGCGCCCGCTGGACGATGTCTACGACTGGACAGCGGATGTGATGAATCCGCTGTGGGATGCTGCATAGGCGCGTCGCAAGCGCCGCGCTGTGCCCGGCATGCTGGCCGCCGATGCATTGCTCGACCAGGCCCTCTTTGTGGGCGTGGGCAACAGCATCAAGAACGAGGTGTTGCACCGTATCCGCGTACATCCGGAGAGCACGGTAGATGCGTTGCCTGCACGCAAACTCGGCGAATGGGTGCCCGAGGCGCGCGACGACAGTTTCGATTTTCATCACTGGAAAGAAAGCCTTCGTGCTGAAGAAGCATTACCAGGTGCACACCAAGACCAACTGCCCGCGCGATGGCGCACCGTTGCAGTACCGCAAGCACGTGGGCAAGGCGGGGCGCGGTGCGTTTTTCTGCGAGGTGTGCCAGCGGTTGTACCGCGCCGAAGATGCTTGATGTCTGGGGCGGCGCCCTGGAACAGGGCGGGCGATTGGGCTGGTGCGCGCTTGCTGATGGGTCTGCGGTCGGTGGGCGTCGCCCGCGCGGGCGCAGGCATGCGTGCGCTTGCGTGGGCCTGCAGATCTCATTGCAAACCCTCTGCTTCTCTAGGGCCTGTTAGCATTAATGTCTCGAGCGATTAAACTATTGGGCATGGAGATCACGCCAGCACAATTTGCACTCATCGAGCATTGCCTACCTGTGCAACGCGGCAATGTCAGCATGACCAACCTGCAGGTAGTCAACGCCCTTCTTTACGTCGCAGAGCATGGCTGCAAATGGCGCGGTCTGCCCGAGCGCTTTGGCAACTGGCATACGGTGTACACGCGCATTAACCGTTGGGCCAAGTCCGGTGTGCTGGACCGGATGTTCGCCCAATTGCAGACCTGCCAGATCGTGCGCATCAAAATCGAAGCGGTCTCGCTGGACTCCACCAGCATCAAGGTGCATCCGGATGGCACTGGCGCATTAAAAAAAACGGCCCACAATCCATCGGGAAATCGCGCGGCGGATGGAACACCAAAATTCATATGGTTGCCGCAGATGCTCGAACAGCCATCACGTTCGGATTGACGCCTGGCAACGCACATGACGCACCCGCAGGCCGCGCGTTGCTTGAACAGCTGGGGCCAGTGGAGCGGCCGGTTCATCTGCTGATGGATCGCGCTTACGAAGGCAATGAAACCCGCCAGTTGGCGCTCGATCTTGGCTTCGTGCCGGTGGTTCCACCCAAGTCCAATCGGGTCGATCCTTGGGAGTACGACAAGGAAATGTACAAGCGGCGCAACGAAGTGGAGAGGCTGTTCCGTCGCTTGAAGGGCTACCGACGGATTTTCACGCGCTTCGAGAAGCTGGATGTCATGTTCCTTGGCTTCCTCAGCTTCGTTCTGGTCGTTGATGGGCTTCGAATGTGTTAACAGGCCCTAGTTGCTTGACGGGGTTTCGCCGGATGCGGTCAGTCGTCGCGCCATCCCCTGCGCGCGCCGGATCCGCGAATGCACTCGTGCCTGCCTGCGGCTCAATGTGAATGGCGGCTGGCCCTTTCCGGCCAAACAACGAATTACAAACGCGCGCTCGCGCCGCGCCCGCTAGATTTGCGCCTCGCCGACGGGGTTCACCGTGTGGCATCCGCATTCTCATCTCATCGGTCTCCCGCATTGTGACTACCAGCAGGAAGGAAGCGCTTGTCCCGCATGTC
The DNA here is from genome assembly GCF_004136375.1 of Xanthomonas oryzae pv. oryzae. Taxonomy (NCBI): domain Bacteria; kingdom Pseudomonadati; phylum Pseudomonadota; class Gammaproteobacteria; order Lysobacterales; family Lysobacteraceae; genus Xanthomonas; species Xanthomonas oryzae. Next base: position 4,361,216 of record NZ_CP031697.1, on the reverse strand, counting down.
GCCGCTGTCGCATGCACGGGCGCCATCCTGTTTTTTCTTGCCTGCCTGTTGCTGTACATGCCGCCGCCGCGCGAAACCCCGCAACACGACGACACGTTGCAGGTGTATTTCGTGCCGCGGCCGCAAGAAACGCCTCCGGTTCCGCCGGAACCGCCGCGGCAAGCCGAGCGTAAACCGCACGCTGCCTCAACATCAGCATCGGCTGCACGTACGGCGCCGCTACCTCCGCGTACCCCGCCGTCGCCGCGGCAGGTGGCTGCTGCCACTGCGCCGCCCAGCGACTCGATGTCGGCCCAGCTGTATACCCGCGACGGGCGCCTGCACATGGCGCAGGCCGACCCGATGGCGCAGACCGGCAGCGCGGTGCCGCCGGGCATGACCGACGAGCGCGCGCAGGCCAAGGCGCGCAACGTGATGGAGCGGGTCAACCCCGTGCAGTACCAGGAAACCCGCTTTGCCAAGGATTGGAAGAGCGACGGCACGCTGGGCGATGTGGCGATGCAGGAAATGAATCGCGGCATGAAGAAGTTCAACGACATGCTCAATGGACCGCAGACCCAGGTTGCCAAGGCGCGTCCGCCGCCGGACGTGCGCTTCAATCCCGCGCTGGCCGGCAATCAGGCCGAGATGGGCAGCGGGGCGACCGGCGATGCCTATAAATCTGCGCCAATCGCGCATGAAACGCTGCCCGACCTCAAGGGCGAAGCCAGCCGTCGCATCCGCGAGGCGTTGGCTGCGCTGGAACAGCGTAGCGCGCGTTGCGATGCATCCAAGCGTACGTCGCTGTTATCGCCGGTGCGCACGCACCTGTCGGATCTGGAACGTGCCGAACACGCCTTGAACAACGGCGCCGACCCGGTGATGGCGGCGCAGCTGCTGCCGCGTCAGGCCGACAGCGCCTACGATCTGGCCCGCCGCGCGTTGTGGTACGCCGATCGCCAGTTGAAGCAGTGCGCGCTGGGGTAAAAGGTACGTCTGCGAAACAGTGGATCAGTTCGCAGGCCTCAGGCCAGACTCTGCCGGTACCGGTCCTTTTCGATACTCAGCGCCACTTCGGCGCGTAGAAACACCTGGCCGATCGGTTCGTCCGGGCGGGTGGATTGCGCTTGGCCCAACAGAACCGTCAGGCCCAGCGCATGTTGTTGCTGGGCGATCTCACGCAGGCGTTGCAAGGTACGCTCGGCATCGGGGCCGCGCAGCACGGCGATGAATTCCGCACTTTCGGTAACACGGTCGATACTGTTGCCCGGCCCCTGCACCAGCGCCGCGAAGGCTTGGTCGAGCTGCTGCAAATTGCGCCCGAGCAGACGCTCGCTCTGGCGTTCGGCCAGGGCGGCCAATTCCTGCACTTCCAGAATCATCAGGTGGTAGTCGGTGCCGGCAACGGCCTGGCTGGCGACGGGGGCGACCGGCTGCAGGATGGCATCGCGCTCGAGGTGCAGGTCGCGCTTGCGCTCGTTGAGCAGGCGCATGGTCACCCGTGCGAGCGCCCGCAAGCCAGTGCGTTGAATGTCGGTCAGCGTGCGTGGCTCGGTGTCGAGCACGCAGACCGTGCCCAGTGCCACGCCCTCTTCGGTCACCAGTGGCATGCCGGCATAAAAGCGCGCGCCGGTGTCGCCGGTGACCATCGACATATCGGCAAACCGGCTGTCCTTGCGCAGGTCGGGTACTTCCATCAGCTGATCGGGGCTGCGGATCGCGTGGTCGCACACGGCCTGGCTGCGGTCGGTCTGCTGCAGGCCCAGACCCAGCTGGGCCTTGAACCATTGGCGGTCGCGGTCCACCAGCGACATCAGCGCGATCGGTGTGTTGCACAGCGAGGCTGCCACCTGCACGACGTCTTGATAGGTGTCCTCCGGCAGGCTGTCGACGATGCGATAGCCATCCAGGACTTGTTGGCGGGAGGCTTCGTTAGCCAAGGGCATGTCTTTCATCGAATAAGCCAGGCGAGCGCGAACGAGGAAGCCAGAAGGATACCGGCAGCGCCAGTAACGCGGCGTGGATAGTGCTGGACGGACAGGGCGGGCGGGTAGGCCAGTGCGGCGTGATGACCACGACGGCGGGCGTCGTTGTTGCATGCCGATTAGGCAGGTCTGTGTCGCGGCAAAACACAGGCGATCTATTCACCAGGGGCTGTGTGCACAGCAGGCCTTGGCGAGTTTTGTCACGGCGTATGCGGCAGGAATGACATCGCATCGGCTGTGCGGGCCTGCCAGTGGCCGCCGTGTCCATGCTGGTTCAAAACCACGTAGCCCTGCGGCGCCCTTGCTGCTGTCGAACACGCTTGCAGGCATCAACCGGAGGGGAACACGCCGTGCGGCTGAGTGCCCTGGCGCTGTATCAACCTGTGGGATGGAACACCAAGCTGCGCGACTACCCGGCGACCACTCCCGCGCCCGGCCACCACACGCCGCATCGACTTGCCTCGCGCCAGCACCGACCACGCTGCGTGCAGCAGCGCAGCCGGTGCGACCTGTGCGATCAGCGCGATCGGCGCTTGACCGGCCTGCCGTCCACATCCAGCACCTGCACCTCGCCCAGTTTGAGCGCACGCACCGGGGCTTCGATTTTCTTCAGGTCGCCGACGATCACCCAGGTCATCGCCTCTGGCTTGATGATCTCCTTGATGGCCTTTTGCGCGGCCGTCTGGTCGATCGCTTCCAGGTGCGGCTTGAGCGTCTGCACGTAGTCGTCGGGGCGGTCGAACTGCACGATGCCTTCAATCGCACCCAGCACCGCATCGGTGGTTTCGAAACTGCCGGGCAGGGCGCGAATGCGCTGGTTCTTGATCTTCTCGATTTCGTCGCTGGTCAGCGGCTTGTCGCCGATGATGGCAGTGGCTTCCTTGAAGATCTCATTGGCCGATTCGGCGGTCTTGTCGGTCTGCACCGGTGCCGAGAACAGGTATGGCCGCTGGCCTTGTGCATCCATCATGCGGGTGCCGGCGCCATAGGCCCAGCGCTTGTTCTCGCGCAGATTCATGTTCAAGCGCGAGGTGAAGGTGCCGCCGAAGGCGCCGTTGGCCACACCAATCGCCAGGTTGTCCGGCGCCTTGGTGGACGGGGCCAGCAAGCCGGCCAGAATCACCGACTGCGGTGCATCCGGGCGGTTGATCAGATACACGCGCGGCTTTGGCTGGGCGGCAACATTGGCCAGGTTCTTCTTCGGCAATGCCGCGGTCGGCGCCTTCCAGTCGCCGAAGACCGCGTCGAGCTGGGGAATGATCTGCGCCAGCGTGGTATCGCCGGCCACCAGGATGCGCAGGTTGTCCGGGCGCAACCATTGGCTGTGGAACTGCCGCAGATCCTGCGCGTTGAGGCTCTTGATCGCCGCCTCGGTGCCGCTGCCGGTGAGCGGGATGCCGTACGGGTGCTTGTCGCCGAACAGCAACGGCGGCAACGCGCGCAGTGCCAGGCTGTTGGGCTGGGTCTTTTCCTGGGCGATGCCGGACAGCCATTGGCCGCGGACGCGTTCGATGTCGGCGGCCTCGAATGCCGGGTTGCGCACGATGTCGGAGAACAGCTGCAGCGACGGTTGCAGCTGGTCGTTGAGCGCATCCAGCGAAGCGCTGCAGCTGTCCAGATCGCAGCCGACCGCGGTGATCGCCCCCAGGCGCTGGCGACGCTGCGCCACCTCCACCGAATCCAGCGCGGCGGTGCTCTCGTTCATCAATGCGGCGCTGAAGCTGGCGGTGCCGAGCTTGCCGCCCTGGTCGGCGGCATAGCCGGCGTCGAACAGCAACTCCACCTGGGTGACCGGGATGGTGTGGCGCTCGGCCAGGATCACCTCAATGCCGTTCTTCAACTTGCCGCGCTGCAGTTTCGGGAAGCTCAGGTCGGGGAACTGAACGGTCTGCGGCACGCCCTTGCTGCGGTCCAGCGTAGAGGCGGTGACCTTGAACTTGCCCGTGGCGGGCAGCTTCGGTGCCGGCTTGCCGGCTTCTTCGCCACGTGCGACCACCGCCTTGTCTTCGGCGGCCGGATCGAAGTCTTTGCCGGCCGGTAGCACGGTCAGCAGGTAATCGCCCTTGCCGAACCAGGTTGCCGACGCCTGTTTGACGCTGTCCACGGTCGCGGCCTGGACGCGCTGCAGATCTTTCTTGTAGGCGCCCGGGTCGCCGCGGTAGACCTGGCCCTCGGCCAGGATCACCGCCTTGCCGTTGAAGCCGCCCACCTTTTCCAGCCCGCGCACGAAATCGGCGCGGTAGGCCACCTGCGCGCGCTGCAGTTCGTCGGCGGTCGGTCCCTGGGCGACGAACTTCTTGAGTTCTTCGTCGATGACCGCCTCGACCCTGGCCGGGTCCACGCCGTCCTTGACGTCGGCCTGGATCTGCACCTGGCTGGACAGCGCAAACGGCTGCACCGAGGCGGAGACATCGTCCACCAGGTTGTCCTGATAGACCAGGCGCTGATACAGCCGCGAGGTCTTGCCGCCGCCGAGCACGGTGGTGGCCAGATCCAGCTGGATCATGTCGTCGCTGCCGAGCTGCGGCGCGGCCCAGGTGCGGTAGATGCGCGGCTGCGAAACATGGTCGTGCTGCACACCGCGCTTCTGCGCCGCCAGCGGGGTCACCCACGACTGCTGGTGCGCCACCGGCTTGCCGGATGGGATATCGCCGAAGTACTGCAAGGCCTTGGCGCGCGCCTGCGCCACGGTGATATCGCCGGCCAGCACCAGGGTGGTGTTGGCGGCGCCGTAGTTGTCGTTGAACCACTGTTTGACGTCGGCCAGCGAGGCGGCGTCCAGGTCTTGCATCGAGCCGATGGTGTCGTGCTGGTAGGGGTGATTGGCCGGGAACAGGTTGGACAGGATGTTCTGCTCCACGCGGCCATAGGGGCGGTTCTCGCCCTGGCGCTTCTCGTTCTGCACCACGCCGCGCTGGGTATCGAGTTCCTGCTGGCCGATGGCGCCGAGCAGGTGGCCCATGCGGTCCGATTCCAGCCACAGCGCGGTATCCAGTGCGGTGGTCGGCACGGTTTCGAAATAGTTGGTGCGGTCGAACCAGGTGGTGCCGTTCATGTCGGTGGTGCCGACCTGTTCCAGCGGCGCAAAGAAACTGCTCTTGTTGTTCTCCGAACCGGAGAACATCAGGTGCTCGAACAGGTGCGCAAAGCCGGTTTTGCCGGCCGGCTCGTCGCCGGAGCCGATGTGGTACCAGATGCTGACCGCCACCACTGGCGCTTTGTGGTCTTCGTGCACCACCACCGTCAGGCCGTTGGGCAGGGTGAAGCGGGTGTAGGCGATGTCGGGAATGGCGCTGCTGGCCGTGCGCTTTGACAGGCTGGCCGGGGCGGCGGCAACGGCGGCAACGGCGGCGACGCCGAGCACACCGGCGATGAACAAGGACAGCGGACGCAGCATGTGACACTCCAGAACAGGGCAATCGGCCGAGGGTAGTGGCTGCTTGGTGGCGCCGCAAACGCTGATTGGGCAGGGGGTGTGCGGGGGGGCGTGCAGATGGAACGGTCAAGCCGACAGCAAATGCATGCCGGCGCTGTCGCATTCTAGAGCCCGCTTTTCCGAGCGAGCTCGGCAGCACGCTGCTCAAGTTCCTCGTCGCCTCGCCGTTACTTGGGGCGACCTATCCTGACCAGACGCTACCCGCCGATCACGCCATGACCGTCCTGTTGCCGCCCGTGCCGATCCCCGTCGACGATGCCTTGCGCGTGGACGCGGTGCGCCGGCTCGGGGTACTGGACACCGAGGCCGAGGCCGAATTCGACGACATCGCCTGGCTGGCCGCGCACGTCACCGGCGCGCCGGTGGCACTGGTGTCGCTGCTGGATGCCGACCGCCAGTGGTTCAAGGCGCGTTGCGGCAGCGACCTGGAAGGCACTCCGCGCAGCGCCTCGTTTTGCTCCCACGCGATCATGGGCACCGAGTTGATGGAAGTGCCCGATGCCGAAGCCGACCCGCGCTTCGTCAACAACCCGTTGGTGGTCGGCGCCCCCGGCGTGCGCTCGTACGTGGGGGTACCGTTGATCGGGCGCGAAGGCTATGCCTACGGGACCTTGTGCACGCTCAGCACCAGGCCGCGCGTGCTCGACGAACAGCAGAAGCAGGCGTTGATCCGCCTTGCGCGCCAGGCTGCCAAACAGTTGGAAGCGCGCCGCGACCGCCTGGAAGCGCAGGCGCAGCGGCAGACCTTGAGCATGTTGCTGGAAGCCATGCCCGACGGCGTGGTGGCCTGCGGCACCGACGGATTGCTGCGCGAGTTCAATCACGCCGCCCGGCAATGGCATGGCACCGATCCGCGCCTGTTGCCACCGGAGCAATGGGCGTTGCATTTCGATCTGTACACGGCCGACGGCACTCACCTGCTGCCGACCGAAGCGATTCCGCTGCTGCGCGCCTGGCGCGGCGAACACGTGCGCAATGCCGAACTGGTGATCCGTGCCACCGGCCAGCCGCCGCGCAGCGTGCTGTGCAACGCAGACCCGGTGGTCGGCGACAACGGCACGGCCTTGGGCGCGGTCTGCGTGATGCACGACATCACCCAGCTCAAGGATGCGTCGGCGGCACTGGCCGGCGAACGCGCGCGGCTGCAGGCACTGGTGGACGCGTCGCAAGACGTGGCCATCATGGCGTTCGACCCGCAGGGACGTCTGGAACTGTTCAATCCCGGTGCCGAGCGCCTGCTCGGTTACAGTGCCGACGAGGTGCTGGGCACCTGTCCGGCGCAGTTCCATCTACCGGCCGAGCTTGAGCGCCACATGGCGACGCTGGCAGTGGCGCCATTCTCATACGCGACGCTGGCTGCCGCCGCCGCTGGCGATGTGCTGGCCGAGGAACTCTGGACACTGGTACGCAAGGACGGCGATCTGCGGCGCGTGCGCCTGTGTTTCAACGTCATCCACGATGCGCAGCAGGGCCTGGCCGGATATCTGGCAATGGCCATCGACGTCACTGCCGAATTGCAGGCGCAAGCGGCCGCGCAGCTGGCCGCCGAGCGCTTCACCGGTGCATTCGAGACAGCGCCGCAAGGCATGGCGATCGTGTCGCTGGAAGGTGAGTGGCGCGACGTCAATCCGGCGTTGTGCGGCATCCTGGGCTATGCGCGCGAGCAATTGTTGCGCACGACTTTCCAGCAGATTACCCATCCCGACGATCTGGAGATGGACCTGCAACTCGTGCAGGATCTCGTCGACGGAAAACGCGCCAGTTACAGCCTGGCCAAGCGCTACATCAGCCACCAGGGCGCGGTGATCTGGGCGCAGTTGTCGGTATCGCTGGTGCGCGACAGCAGCGGTGCGCCGGTGCATTTCGTTTCGCAGATTCAAGACGTGACCGAGCGCCACGTGGCGGCCGAACGGCTGGCCGAAAGCGAGGCGCGTCTGCGCGCGATCAGCGATGCCACGCCCACGTTGGTTGCCCAGTTCGATGCCGGGCAGCGCTACCTGTTCGCCAATAAAGCGCATCGCGCCTGGCTCGGTATGGAACCTGCCAGCCTGGTCGGTCGCCATATCACCCACGTGTTGGGCGAAGACCTCAGCGCCGCCGCGCGCGCTGCATTGGTACAGGCGGTGGCCGGGCAGCGCGCCAGCTTCGAACATGTCTTGCATGGCGGCACCAACCCGCGCGATGTGGAAGTGAGCCTGGTGCCGGAAATGCACGGCACTGCGACGCAGGCGCAGGGTTTCTTCCTGATGGCGCACGATGTCACTGCGCACAAGACACTGCACCGTTTGATGCACCAACGCGCTACCCGTGATGCGTTGACCGGACTGCCGAACCGGCATGCCTGGTCCGAAGCGCTGCAAGTGGCAATGACACAGGCGCATCAACAGCAGCTCGCGGTGGCGGTGATGTTCCTGGATTTGGATGGCTTCAAACGCATCAACGACATCTACAGCCACCGTGCCGGCGATGCAGTGTTGGTGGCGTTCGGCCATTGCCTGCAGCGCGCGGCTGGTGAGCGCTATTTGGTGGCGCGCTTGGCCGGCGACGAATTCGTGGTGTTGCTGGATGCGCTGCAGGATCCGCAAGCCGAATGCGCCACGATGGCAGATCGCATCCGCGCGCTTGCGGCGGAAGGCGCCATGTTCGGCGATCAGCATCTACCGATCCAGCCCAGCATCGGTGTGGCCTGGCAACACGGCGCACAGGCCGAAGCGGCCAGCTTGATGCATGCCGCTGACGAGGCGATGTATGCGGCCAAACGCGCACGGCGGCCAGCTGAGCAGGCCGTTGCGGCAGTAAGCGTTGTGGGTTGCTGGTGCAAGCCAGTGCGTTGCTGCTGACGCGTGCGCACGGCTGGCGCGAATCGCGAACTTCCAACTCTCAACCCCTGCAGCGTTCGCGTTGTTACAACGCAACGATGCGTGCGTTCTTGCCAGGGAAGGAGTGATAGCGCTGGCTGATGCCGACTCCGCATCTTGCAGGATGCGGTTGGCGCTCAGACGCTCGGTCCCGTCGTTGCCAACACACCCACACGTCACGACTTCCAGCGGGGTGGCGACGCTGTAGTTGGACCACGACTGCCGCGCAACCTCGCATGGATGCGCGGCAGCTGGCTCTTTCGTTACAAGCCCGGATGATCAGTCGCGGCGATCGCCGCGCATTTTGCCGAAATCGCCTGCCACGCAGGGGGCAGCGCCCCTGCGTGGCAGGCGGTAGCACTTGGAGCGGCCAAGAAAACGACTGCGTTCACCGCCAGGCGGGCGCTGCCGGTGCTCGGAATCGGCATGTACCCCGCGTCCACTGCGGTTGTGAGCGCGCCGTCCGCGCCCACCTGACAGCTGCTCGCTACATCTTGTTAGCCGCTCCTAGGCGCTCAGTCTGTTGTCGTGCGCAGGGTGGGTGGAACTTGCCAATTTGGCAGTGGCGAGCGCCTTCGCTGCACCGCGTTCCTGCGGCCGCGCGGTGTCCGATACCAACCGGAACACCGCCACGGTGCGGGTCAGGTCCGCTGCCTGGTCTTCCATGCTGCGCGCCGCTGCGGTGGCCTCTTCCACCAGTGCGGCGTTTTGCTGGGTCATTTCGTCCAGCTGCATCACCGTGGTGCTGATCTGTTCGATGCCGGCGCCCTGTTCGGTGCTGGCAGCGGTGATCTCGGCATGATGGCGGTCACTCGCTTCACCGAGCTGAGCACGTCGGTCATGGTGGTGCCGGCCTGTTGCACCAACTCCGAGCCTTGCGCCCGCGCAGAAACGCTACGGTTCGGATAACGTCTGATAACGTCGGTGTTGAATGCGACCTGCGGCAGCGTCTGCGTATTTGCGACATTCGTTGGGTAACGACGGCATGCCGATGTGCGCACAGGAGCCCCATCGATTGCGATGCGCGCTGGTCGATCACCACGCTTGGCAATCACTGACACTCCTGTGCTGTCTACGTTGTCCCACAGCATTTGCGGTGTGCAACCCGCCCGCAGGGCAGCGAGCAGCCGCACTGCACGAAGAACGCCATCGTGTAGTGCCGCCCGCGGAACTCTGCGATGTGCTGGCGGCGCGCTGCATGCGTGCCGCAGGTCGATCAGCTTGCCGCGCAGTAGCCGAACTCGGCCGTTGCACCGGCAGCCAGGGTGCGGTTGAAGTCAACGCCGCTTGCCTGCAGCGTGGTACCGCTCTGCGACCAGGTGACATTCCAGGCATTGTTGACTGTGCCGGTGACCGTCAGCGAGATCGACCACGTGCCGCTGGCGGTGCCGGTATTGGTGACTTGCACGCTGTTGCAGTAGCCACCGTTCCACGTGCTGTCCTGGATCACCTTGGTGCTGAAGCTAGCGCTCGGCGTTGGTGTCGGCGTTGGCGTTGGCGTTGGCGTTGGCGTTGGGGTTGGGGTTGGGGTTGGCGTTGGCGTTGGCGTTGGTGTCGGTGTCGGTGTCGGTTTGGTGCCCCATAGCGTCCGCAGCAGGGTCATCTTGTCTTTGCGCACCGTGGTCCAGTCGTCGCGCAGGATGCCACCGGTGTCGACGCTGTTGGGGCCCCACGGCCAGTAGAACCCTTGGTTGATGCCCTTGCTACGCAGGTACTTCACTAGCGCGTCCTGCCACACCTTGTCGCGCGCATCGCCTTCGCCATACTTGCCGCCGAATTCGCCGAGCAGCAGCGCATGATTACCGGCGAACTGACCGAAGTGACGGTCCCAAATGGCGGGCATGTTGTTGGGGAAGTTGCTGTCGTTGAAGTACGATTGCACGTAGACATCCGGGCCGTACGCATGCGGTGCCAGCAACAGGCGGTTGGCCGGAATGTTCAATGGGGTGCAGGCCAGCGGCTGCAGGCTGCCGCCCCAGAAGATGCCGCCATTGGTCGAACACACCGGGTTGTCGGTGATGCCTTCCACCGCAATGATCCACTTCGGCGCTACCGCCAGGACGGCGGCCGCGCCACGCTCGGCGGCCTTGTTCCAGTCGGTGTCAGCATTGCCGGTGCCCCAGGTAGCGGCGCCGTGCGGCTCGTTCTTCAGATCCACGCCGATCACGCTCGGCACGTTCTTGTAGCGATTGGCAACAAAGCGCAGATCGTTCAGCCATTGCGCTTGGGAATACGTGCCGGTGTACCACAGCTCGGAAATGCTGGCGCAATCGGGAGTGTGGTGATCCAGCAGCACATACATGCCGCGCGCGTTGAATTCGTTGATCACCTTGTCGAGGACCTGCAGCGACGTCAGGCCCTGCAAGTCGGCGTTGCGGCTGTAGTCGATGCTGCTGGGCATGGTGTCGCTACGCAGCGTGGCGGGGCAGAACGGCAGGCGCACGGCATTGAAGCCGAAGCCCTGCATCTGGTTGATCATCTCTTTCCAATTGCGTACCCACAGGCCATCCATGACATGGCTGGCGCTCTCGAAGCCGGAGACGTTGACTCCCCTGAGCTGAACCACTTTGCCTTTGTCGTCGACGATCTTGTTTTTGCTGATCGAATAGCTGAAAGCCGGAGCGGTGGTTAGCGCTAATATAGTTGCCAATGCAAGTGTATTTGCAGCTCTGAAGATGGACATGGCGGTCTCCTGGTTAACCAAGCTCGACAGTCGAGCTTGCTCAGGGAGCATCTTGGTCTTCGGCTGCGCCTTGTGGCGTGAAGGTGTCCACAGAAAAGCGCAGCGGCCCACCGATGACGCGCAAGCTGCGGGTGAGTTCGCTTTCCTACACACTACGGTTGCTGCGTGCTGTCCGCAGGCTGTCCTTTCTGTTTCCGGAGTGTCCCCATGTCCTTATTACGTGCCGAATTGGCGCAATGGCGCGCCTCCCCCGCGCGCGAACTACTGGCCGGTGCGGTGGCAACGTTTGCCCTGATTCCCGAAGTGATCGCATTCGCATTCGTGGCCGGGGTCGATCCGCAGGTGGGCCTGTTCGCATCTTTCGTGATCGGCATCGTGATTGCGTTCTGTGGTGGACGCCCGGCGATGATTTCTGCAGCGGCCGGCTCGGTGGCGCTGGTGGCCGCACCGCTGGTGGCCGCGCACGGGCTACCGTATCTGCTGGCAGCCGGCTTGCTGGCCGGCGCAGTGCAGATTCTGTTCGGGCTATTGCGGCTGGGTGTGCTGATGCGCTTTGTCAGCAGTTCGGTGCGCACCGGTTTCGTCAACGCGTTGGCGGTGCTGATCTTCGCTGCCCAATTGCCGCATCTGCTGGGTTCCAATCTGACCACCTGGGTCATGCTGGGTGTGGGCTTGACCATCATCTATGGCCTGCCGCGTCTGCGCGTGCCGGGGCTGTCGGCAATTCCTTCGCCGCTGTGGTGCATTCTGCTGCTCACCGTGGCCAGCACCGCGCTGCATCTGCCGCTCAAGACGGTGGCCGATCTGGGCAAGCTGCCCAACGCACTGCCGTTCCTGCAATGGCCGGCTGTGCCGCTGACGCTGGAGACGCTGCGCATCATCGTGCTGCCGGCGCTGGCCATTGCGATGGTGGGTCTGCTCGAGTCGATGATGACCGCGCGCGTGGTCGATGAACTCACCGACACGCCCAGCAACAAGAACCGCGAATGCACCGGGCTTGGCATCGCCAACGCGGCCGCCAGTCTGTTCGGCGGGATTGCCGGCTGCGGCATGATCGGGCAGACCGTGGGTAACGTGAAATACGGCGGTCGTGGCCGGCTCTCTACCTTGTTCGCCGGCGTGTTCCTGCTGATCCTGATGGTGCTGCTCAAGCCGTGGGTGTCGCAGGTGCCGGTAGTGGCGTTGGTGGCGATCATGGTGATGGTGTCGGCAGAGACCTTCGACTGGCGCTCGTTGCGCACGGTGGTCACCCACCCGCGCACCTCCAGCGTGGTGATGCTGGCCACCGTGGCGGTGACGTTATTCACCGATAATCTGGCGGCAGGCGTGGCGGTCGGCGTGCTGCTGAGCGGGGTGTTCTTCACCTTCAAGGTGGCGGGGCTGCTGCAGATCACGCACGCCGACAGCGCCGAAGGCGTGCGCACCTACAGCGTGTGCGGGCAGGTGTTCTTCGCCTCGGCCGATGTGTTCATCGACGCCTTCGACGCACGCGAGGTGCCCGGCCGCGCTGTGGTGATCGATGTCGGCCGCGCGTACTTCTGGGACATCACCGCGGTGGCGGCACTGGACAAGGTGGTGCAGCGTTTGCGTCATCACGGTCTGGACGTGCAGGTGAAAGGCTTGAACGTCGGCAGCAGGCGCTTGATGCAGCGGCACGCCTTGGGCGAGGACGCGCTGGAGTCTGCTTTGCCCTGAGCACGGCCACGCCCCGGGGCGCTACCGGGCGCTACCTACCGGCATGCCGCGCACGCAGTGCCCTGTCGCCCGTGCGCTGAGCGCATCGGCGCGCAACCTCAAGTTCGGCTGGGCGACGCCGATGATTCGGCATCCTGGTTGCCGGTGGTTGCCGTGAAGCCGGTGCGTTCCAGCCCGAGATTGTGCGCCTGGGTGCCGTGCTCGGCGCTGCGGACGTGTGCCTGTTCACGGGGGGCGCGGCCATGACCAATGCACCGTTGCTGGAACGGATGGTGGACCTGACCGCCATCCGCGATGCCGATCTGCTCGACCTGAGCCTGTTGCGCACCGTGCGTGAGGTCTGCGCTGCCGAAGAACTCTCGCTGCTGCGCATTGCCCCGGACGGCCGCAGCATGGCCGAAACGCGCCTGCGCGACGATGGTCGGCTGTCGCTGACGATGGCCGAGATCCGCGATGCGCAGACGCGTGCACGGCTGGCCGAGGTGCACAGGCCGGGCGCTGTCGTGCAGTTGCAGGAAGACGGCCGCGCCTTGCTGGTCTACCCAATGATGGAAGCGCGCGGATCCGCACCTGCCTGCGGGTGGGCGGCGCACGCATACCCGGCAGTGCAGCGCAGGCGATGCTGCGCGGTTTTGCGCGCTTTTTACAGAATTACCGCAGCCTGCTCGACGACGCCCAGCGCGATGCACTGACCTGCCTGCGCAACCGCAAAACGTTCGACGATGTGATCCTGCGGCTGTTTGCGGGCGGTGCCGAATCCAGCGCGGAACAGGGCGTGTGGCTGGGCATCGTGGACATCGATCACTTCAAACGCGTCAACGACACCTTCGGGCATCTGTACGGCGACGAAGTGCTGCTATTGGTCGCCCAGCTGATGCAACGTGCGTTTCGCCAGCACGACCTGCTGTTCCGCTTCGGCGGCGAAGCGTTCGTGATCGTAGTGCGCGGCGTGGACCGCGACACCGCCGTGAGTCTGTTCGAGCGGTTACGGCTGGCCGTGGCCCAGCACCTGTTTCCGCAGGTGGGGCAGGTCACGCTCAGTACCGGCATCGTCGAACTGACCCACGGCCGGCTGATCAGCGAAATGCTGGACGAAGCCGACAAGGCGCTGTACTGGGCCAAGCAACATGGCCGCAATCGCGCGGCGCTGTATGCCGAGCTGATTGCCAGCGGGCAGTTGCAGCAGATTGCGCAAGCCGTAGGCAGCGTCGATCTGTTCTAAGCGCAGCGCTGCGCTGAAACAGGCGAGCGGCCCACTCGGTGCAGGCAAACGCACCGACCTTCATCCGGTCACCGCGCAAGCGCACTGCACGCATCGGCGCGGCTGCAGGTATTGGCCTGCACGCGATGCTGGCTACACTCCAGGGCTATCCATGATCCGGGGTGTGCAATGAAGCGAGTTGGCGTAGGACTTCTGGCGATGGCGGTCTCGACCGCACTGATGGCGGCGGCACCGAGTTTCGATGGCGCGCGTATCTCGCGCGACGTCAAGGAACTGGCCTCCGACGCCTATGAAGGCCGCAGCCCGGCGACCGCTGGCGAACAGAAGACCATTGCCTACCTGAGCAAGCAGTTCGCCGAGGCCGGCCTGCAGCCGGGCGGCGATCTGGCCAGCGGCAAGCGCGCCTGGACCCAGGCCGTGCCGCTGCTGCGCGCCGATATCGTCGGCACGCCCACCATTGCCGTGCAGAACGCCGGCAAGGCGCAAGCGCTGACCCAGGGCAAGCAAATTGTCATCCGCGCCGCGCTGGACGGCTCCTCCAACGTGGAGATCGCCAACGCGCCGCTGGTGTTCGTCGGCTACGGCGTCAAGGCGCCGGAGCGCAACTGGGACGACTTCAAGGGTGTGGATCTGAAGGGCAAGATCGCCGTGGTGTTGATCAACGACCCGGACTTTGAAACCGGCAAGGGGGATTTCGACGGTGTCGGCATGACCTACTACGGCCGTTGGACCTACAAGTACGAAGAAGGCGCGCGCCAGGGCGCACTCGGCGTGCTGGTCGTGCACGAAACCGCGCCGGCCTCGTACGGCTGGGACACGGTGGCCAACGCCAACGCCAACACCATGTTCGATGTGGTACGCGATCACCCGCGCAGCGCGCATCCTACGCTGGAAGGCTGGATCCAGCGCGATCTGGCCACCGAGCTGTTCAAGCATGCCGGGCTGGATTTCGAGGCCTTGAAGAAGCAGGCGCAGACGCGCGGCTTCAAGCCGGTCGAACTCAAGAACCAGCGTTTGAGCGCCAGCTATCAGGTCAAGTCCGACCTGATCACGTCGCACAACGTCGTGGCGCGGCTGGAAGGCAGCAAGCATCCGAACGAGACGCTGATCTACAGCGCGCACTGGGACCACATCGGCGTCGGCAAGCCGGATGCGCGCGGCGACACCATCTTCAACGGTGCGCTGGAAAACGCCAGCGGCACCGCCGCGCTGCTGGAGCTGGCGCGCGGTTTCGCCAAGGGGCCAAAGCCCGAGCGCTCGGTGGTGTTCCTGGCCGTCACCGCCGAAGAAAAGGGCCTGCTGGGCTCGGAGTTCTACGCGTCCAAGCCGCTGTACCCGCTGGATACCACAGTGGCGGTGATCAACATGGACGGCATGAATCCGTTCGTGCCTTCGCGCGATTTCGGCATCTATGGCACCGCAAAACTCGAACTGCTCGACCAACTGAAGCGCGTCGCCGCGCAATTCAAGTTGCGCTATACGCCCGATCCCAAGCCGCAGGCCGGCTATTTCTTCCGCTCCGATCATTTTCCCTTCGCCAAGCGCGGCGTGCCGGCGCTGTGGTATGCAGCCGGCCAGGATTGGGAAGTGGGCGGCGTGGCGGCAGGCAAGGCTGCGGCCGACGACTACACCGCCAAGCGCTATCACCAGCAAGGCGACGAATGGAAGCCGGACTGGACCTTCGCCGGCGCCGCACGCGATCTGGGCGTGTTGTATGCGCTGGGCCAGCAGTTGGCCGACTCGCGTCAGTGGCCGAACTGGAGCCAAGATTCGGAGTTCCGCGCCACTCGCGACGCCAGCGAAGCGGCACGCAAGTAACAGCGGCTGACAACGCCGTTGCTCGGCGATCGGGCGGGCTGCGGTTGCTCTGTGGGGCATGTGCCACCTTCGAGTGAGCCTTGCTCGCTGCGCACTCGACGTTGCGTGTTTTCTGCGGGGCCCTTGCCCGCCCACCATCGCAGGACACGCTGCCAGTACGTCCCTGTCAGCTCCTTGGCGGCATCCATGCCGCCAAGGGTCCTGCGCCGGTGGGCGGGCAAGGACAGTCGCGTTAGTCGGTGCGCACTGTATGAGCAAGCAGTGCATGAGGGTTTTCTTAAACGTATCGCCCACTCGCTTCAATTAGGGCCTGTTAACACATCCGAAGCCCATCAACGATCAGAACGAAGCTGAGGAAGCCAAGGAACATGACATCCAGCTTCTCGAAGCGCGTGAAAATCCGTCGGTAGCCCTTCAAGCGACGGAACAGCCTCTCCACTTCGTTGCGCCGCTTGTACATTTCCTTGTCGTACTCCCAAGGATCGACCCGATTGGACTTGGGTGGAACCACCGGCACGAAGCCAAGATCGAGCGCCAACTGGCGGGTTTCATTGCCTTCGTAAGCGCGATCCATCAGCAGATGAACCGGCCGCTCCACTGGCCCCAGGTGTTCAAGCAACGCGCGGCCTGCGGGTGCGTCATGTGCGTTGCCAGGCGTCAATCCGAACGTGATGGCTGTTCGAGCATCTGCGGCAACCATATGAATTTTGGGGCTCTCTGAAAATTTGAGTGGGTAGGATTTCGGCTGGTTTACCACTGACGCGGGGATTGGGATGACGGCCAAGGTGTTTGAAGCGGCGCTGGGGATCGGCGCGCCGTGGTCGGTAGGCGCGGTCGAGTTCGACGAAGCGACCAAGGTGTTGACGGTGCCGGTGGACTTCAAGCCGGGCACGAGGTTCAAGGTATCGGGCCAAAAGGGGCTGCATCCGGTTCATGACACCGTGGTCAAGACCTACCGGCACCTGAACTTTTTCCAGCACGAGTGCTACCTGAAGGTTCGCACGCCGCGTGTGAAGCTTGGGGACGGATCGGTTCGCCTGGTCGAGCCGGACTTCGCTGGGCGGTTGTCGGGCTTCACGCTGTTGTTCGAGGCGCTGGTGCTGATGTTGTCGCAGCAGATGCCGTTCGCGGCCGTTGCGCGCATCGTGGGCGAGTCGGCGTACCGGTGCATGCAGGTGTGCAACCGCTATGTCGAGATGGCCCTGGAGCAGGCCGACTTCAGCGACGTCACGTCGCTGGCCATCGACGAGACGTCGCGCGCTCGCGGCCACGACTATGTGACCTTGGCTGCCGATGCCCAGGCGCGACGCGTGATCTTCGTGACTGAGGGGCGGGACGCCAAAGCCGTGAAGGCGCTGGCTGACGATCTGGCAGCTCATGGCTGCCCTCCCGAACAGATCACCTCGGTGAGCATCGACATGTCGCCCGCGTTCATCAAGGGCGTAAGCGACCAGTTGCCCAACGCGCAGATCACCTTCGACAAGTTCCACGTTGTCGGACATGCGAACGCGGCCGTGGACAAAACCAGGCGCATCGAGCAGCGCACCGAGAAGTCCCTCAAGGGCATGCGCTGGACGCTGCTCAAGGATGTCTTCAGCCTCAAACCGACGGCCGGCGCAGCATTGCACGGGCTGATCACGGCACCCAAGCTCACACGGACGGCCCGCGCGTGGCTCTACAAGGAGCAGTTGCGCGAGGCGCTTGACCGAAAGCAGATCAACGTGATGCGCGAGAGGCTCAAGCACTGGTGCGTCTGCGTGATGCGATCCAAGGTCCAGGCGATGAAGGAAGTCGCAGCCCTCGTGCGCCGCCACATGGACGGCATCGTCACCTGGGCGCAGACCCGTCAGACCAACGGCTTCCTTGAAGCCATCAATGGCCTGTTCCAGTCCGCCAAGCGCAGAGCTCGCGGCTTCAAACGCCTGTCCACCATCAAGACCGTCATCTTCCTGATTGCCGGCAAGCTGGACTTCCAAACGTTCAACCCGCATGCCCGGCAACCCACTTGAAATTCAAGAGAGCCAATTTTGGTGTTCCATCCGCCGCGCGATTTCCCGATGGATTGTGGGCCGTTTTTTTTAATGCGCCAGTGCCATCCGGATGCACCTTGATGCTGGTGGAGTCCAGCGAGACCGCTTCGATTTTGATGCGCACGATCTGGCAGGTCTGCAATTGGGCGAACATCCGGTCCAGCACACCGGACTTGGCCCAACGGTTAATGCGCGTGTACACCGTATGCCAGTTGCCAAAGCGCTCGGGCAGACCGCGCCATTTGCAGCCATGCTCTGCGACGTAAAGAAGGGCGTTGACTACCTGCAGGTTGGTCATGCTGACATTGCCGCGTTGCAAAGGTAGGCAATGCTCGATGAGTGCAAATTGTGCTGGCGTGATCTCCATGCCCAATAGTTTAATCGCTCGAGACATTAATGTTAACAGGTCCTAATGTCCTGAGACCGCGTCCATTGATGCCTCGATGAAGCAGCTGCATCCGCAAACCAACGCTACCTGCACTCAGAGCGGCTAGCAAAACGACTGCGCAGCCACCAGGCGGGCGCAGCCGGTGCTCGGAATCGGCATGTACCACGCGTACACTCCTGTTCTGAGCGCGCCGTCCGCGCCCACCTGACAGCTGCTCGCTACGTTTTGTTAGCCGCTCTAAAGCGATGAGAGCGACCAGCCAAGCTCTTGCCCCATGTCATCGACCGCATCGAAGAAATACAACGCCAACACCCCGTCACTGCAACCGATTGCACGTGATGGCACGCAAATTGCAGTTGTTAATGGGCGCAGCTTGGCCTGCCGCCCGTGACAGCACGTGCGCTAGGCTGCAATCTGTTGGGGTTGCGTTCGGTCGGTGCGGCGTAGTCTGCCGCGCGGTCCTGCTCGGGAGGGGCGAAGACCGCAAAGCGGCCTGCGTTCCGTTAACGGTCGATTCTTTAACATGAGCCGCGGTGTGATGTCGCAGCCAGGAGAACTTGTGCATCGGAGTGGTTTCAGAGCGTCTTGGTCGCATACCGTCTGGCTCGCCCGCGTCACCGCGTGCCAGGCAACATCGCACTGTATGGCGGGGATGGACCTCCCGTTTCAGCCCGCACTGTCGCCCTCGCGCGACTGGCAGCCCTGATGGATGGCACCGTGACTCTTTCCTCGACACCAACTGCGATCCCCCCCGTTTCTGCCCTCGATGCCGGTAAGCCCACGCTGCCGCCGGAAGCGCCATTGGCAATGCCAGAGCAGAACTTGCGCGAAGGTAGCCTGCAAGTGCGCCACCAGCGCACCTCGCCTCCCGGCATCGGCATGCGGCGTTTCTATCTGATCGGCGGCACCTTCGCCGCCACTGCCGTGGCCGTGTGGGTGATGCTCAGCGTGCTGTGGCCCGACGGCATCAGCGTGCTGGAAGGCTGCCTGCTTTGTCTGTTTACCCTGCTGTTCGCCTGGATCGCGATGTCCTTCGCCAGCGCGGTGGCCGGCTTCGTCACCGTGGTGGCGCGTGCCGGGCGCAAGCTCGGCATCGACCCGGAAGAGCCACTGCCCACGCTGCGCTCGCGCACCGCGTTGCTGATGCCCACCTATAACGAAGACCCGCGCCGGTTGCTGGCCGGCCTGCAGGCGATCTACGAATCGGTGGCCGAAACCGGCCAGCTGGAGCACTTCGACTTCTTCGTGCTCAGCGACACCACCCGCGAGCACATCGGCCGCGCCGAAGAACTGGTGTACAGCGAACTGTGCGACCGAGTCGATGGTCACGGCCGCATTTTCTATCGCCGCCGCGCCGACAACGCCGCGCGCAAGGCCGGCAACGTGGCCGATTGGGTGCGCCGCTTCGGTGGTCGCTATCCGCAGATGCTGATTCTGGACGCCGACAGCGTCATGACCGGCGACACCATCGTGCGGCTGGTCGCCGGCATGGAAAACAACCCCGACGTCGGCCTGATCCAGACCCTGCCGGCAGTGGTCAATGGGCAGACCCTGTTCGCCCGCATGCAACAGTTCGGCGGCCGCGTGTATGGCCCGATCATCGCCTTCGGTGTGGCCTGGTGGCATGGTGCCGAGAGCAACTACTGGGGCCACAACGCCATCATCCGCACCCACGCCTTCGCCGATCACGCCGGCCTGCCGTCGCTGCGCGGGCGCAAGCCGTTCGGCGGGCATGTGCTCAGCCACGACTTCGTGGAAGCCGCGCTGATGCGGCGCGGCGGCTGGGCCATGCACATGGTGCCGTACCTGCAGGGCAGCTACGAAGAAGGCCCGCCCACGCTCACCGACCTGCTGATCCGCGACCGCCGCTGGTGCCAGGGCAACCTGCAGCACGCCAAGGTGGTGAGCGCCAAGGGCCTGCACTGGATCAGCCGCATGCACATGCTGATCGGCATCGGGCATTACTTCACCGCACCAATGTGGGGCCTGCTGATGCTGATCGGCATCGGCATTCCGCTGGCCGGCGTCGGTATCGATCTGGCCGGCGACCTGCCGTTCTCGCCTGCCCGTTACTGGCACGGCAGCAGCCAGGGCAATGCGATCTGGATCTTCATCTGCACCATGTTCGTGTTGCTGGCGCCCAAGCTGCTCGGTTACATCGCGCTGCTGCTCAACCCGCGCGAACTGCGCGCCTGCGGCGGTGCCTTCCGCGCTGCGGTGAGCATCCTGCTGGAAACCGTGCTGGCGGCATTGATGGCGCCGGTGGTGATGTACCTGCAGTCGCGCGGTGTATTCGAAGTGTTGGCCGGTAAGGATTCGGGCTGGGATGCGCAAGTCCGCGACGACGGCAAGCTGTCGTGGCCGGCGCTGTTGCGCAGCTACGGTGGCCTGACTGTGTTCGGTCTGTTCATGGGGGCAGTGGCCTATGCGGTTTCGCCGGCGCTGGCCGCGTGGATGGGGCCGGTGATCGTCGGCATGGCGTTGTCGATCCCGGTGGTGGCGCTGACCTCGCTGCGTCGCACCGGCATGGCGCTACGCCGCGCCGGCATTTTTTGCATTCCCGAAGAACTCGATCCGCCCAAGGTGTTGGTGCGCGCGTCTGAGCTACGCCGCGCCGCCGCGCTGGAACCGTCGCTGATCTGAGTTCGCACCGGTGCTGGTCCTTCGGTGCCGGTGACGTTGTGCGGGGGCTGCCAGTTGCAGCTGCAGTTGCATGCACGCATCGCAGTCTGCGCCGGCTGATCCGACCCGTTCGTCGCACAAGGCATAATGCCCAGCCCGCAAGCGGAGCTGGATGATGCTGGAAGTGATCGAACGCGAGACCGGACCGAATCCACAATGGAGCGTGCTGTGGCTGCATGGCCTGGGCGCCGATGGCAGCGACTTCGCCCCGATGGTGCCCGAACTGGTGCGCCCGGATTGGCCGGCGCTGCGCTTCGTCTTCCCGCATGCGCCGGTCCGCCCGATCACCATCAATAACGGTGTGCGCATGCGCGGCTGGTACGACATCGTCGGCATGGATTTCGCACAGCGCGCCGACAAGGCCGGCATTGCCGAATCGGTGGCTCAGGTCGAAGCCTTGATCGCCCATGCGCAGTCGCGCGGCATTGCGCCCGAACGCATCTTGCTGGCCGGCTTCTCGCAAGGCGGCGCCGTGACCCTGGCGGTGGGCCTGCAGCGCAGCGTGCCGCTGGCCGGGCTGATCGCGCTGTCGACTTATCTGCCAGAGCCAACCGCGGTCGCCACCCAGCTGCAGCCAGCCGCAACCCGCCAGCCGCTGTTCATGGCGCATGGCACGGCCGACCCGGTGGTGCCGTTCGCGGCGGGCCAGGCCAGCATGCAGACCTTGCGCACGCTCGGCTTCGCGCTGGACTGGCACAGCTACCCGATGGGCCACCAGGTTTGCCTGGAAGAGATCGAGGCCCTGCGCGACTGGATGCAGGCGCGCTTCAGCGCCGCCTGAGCCCATGGCCCAGCCCGCGCCACAGATTGTCTGGATGCCGGACCTGTGCCGGCTGCCGCGGTTGGGCGCGATGCTGGGCCTGGCCGAACTGGTGGTGCTGGTGGTGACCCTGGTGCCCGATGCCGCCGCCGCGCGCAGCATCACCTTGGCGCGATTCGTCTCAGCCAGCGGTCTGGCGCTGTGGCTGGCGCTGGCGGTCAGTGTGTTGCTGTGCGTGTTGCGGCCCAGGCTCTCGCGATTGCCGCCTCGGCTGGGCGGGCTTGCCGCATTGCTGATCGCCGCAGTGGTGGCGATGCTCGGCGCCGGCATCGTGCACGGCCTGTATGCCGTGCTTGGGCAGGCGCCGCTGGGCGCGCTAGTCGGCTTCTGGCGGTTCACCCTGGGCAGCGCGGGCACGGTGGTGCTGATCACCGCGTTGGCGCTGCGCTATTTCTATGTCAGCGACCGCTGGGAGGCGCAGGTGCAGGCCAACGCGCGCGCCGAGGCGGATGCCTTGCAGGCGCGCATCCGCCCGCACTTCCTGTTCAACAGCATGAACCTCATCGTCAGCCTGCTGCGGCGCGACCCGGTCGTGGCCGAGCAGGCGGTGCTGAACCTGTCGGACCTGTTCCGCGCCGCGCTCGGCGCTGGCGAAGGCGTCTCCACCCTGCGCGCCGAATGCGAATTGGCCGAGCGCTATCTGGCGATCGAATCGCTGCGCCTGGGCGAGCGCCTGCAGGTGCGCTGGCACCGCCAGGAGCCACTCCCCTGGAAGCTGCCGATGCCGCGCCTGGTGCTGCAGCCGCTGGTCGAAAATGCCGTGTTGCATGGCGTTTCGCGCATGCCCGAAGGCGGTACGCTGTACCTGTCGCTGCGTCAGCGCGGCAGCCAGCTGCAGATCCGCATCGTCAACCCGGCGCCGCAGCCCGGCACCCAGTTGCCGTTGCTGGCTGGTGCCGGGCATGCGCAGGCCAGCATCTCGCACCGGCTGGCATTCCAGTTCGGTGCCGGGGCACGGATGGCGGCCAGCTGGGCTGAAGGCTACTATGCCTGTGAGATCACATTGCCGCTGCCGTGAGGGGAAAGTCACCGCAGCCAGGGGGAGTCCATGACGGCCACGCAAGTGCGGGTGCTAATCGCCGATGACGAGCCACTGGCGCGCGAGCGCCTGCGCATGCTGCTGGGCGAGCATCCGCAGGTCGAGGTGATTGGCGAGGCCGAAAACGGCCAGCAGGTCGTGCAGCAGTGCGAACACCTGCATCCGGATCTGGTTCTGCTGGACATCGCCATGCCCGGTGTCGACGGCTTGGGAACCGCGCGCTTGCTGCGGCAGAGCCAGCCGCCGCCGGCGGTGGTGTTCTGCACCGCCTACGACCAGCATGCACTGTCCGCGTTCGACGCGGCGGCGCTGGATTACCTGATGAAACCGGTGCGCCCGGAACGGCTGGCCTCCGCCCTGGAAAAGGTCGCCACCTTCCTCGCCGGCCGCGCGCCCGGCACCGCGCCCAGGCCGGTGCGCACCCATCTGTGCGCACGCCTGCGCGGTAGCCTGCGGCTGATCGCCATCGGCGACATCCGTTACCTGCAGGCCGAAGAAAAGTACGTCATCGTCCATCACACCCGCGGCGAGGACCTGATCGAAGAGTCGCTCAAATCGCTGGAAGACGAATTCGCCGACCGTCTGGTGCGCATTCACCGCAATTGCCTGGTCGCCCGCGACGAGCTGGTGGAACTGCGCCGCAGCGGCGATGGCCAGGTGCATGCGGTGCTGCGCAACGTACCGCAGACCCTGGAAGTGAGTCGGCGCTGTGTCGCCAGCCTGCGCGATCAATTACGCCAACTGTGAGTTCCGCGCCGGCTCCGCGATAATGCTGGAATGACCACGCTCCGCATCGCTACCCGCAAAAGCCCGCTCGCCCTCTGGCAGAGCGAACACGTCGCCGCCGCGTTGCGTCAGCACCACCCTGGACTGGAGGTGGTGCTGGTGCCGATGAGCACCCGTGGCGACGAAGTGCTGGACCGCTCGCTCGCGGCGATCGGTGGCAAGGGCCTGTTCTTGAAGGAACTGGAACTGGCGATGTTGCGCGGCGACGCCGATTGCGCCGTGCATTCGTTCAAGGATGTGCCGATGGAACTGGACGACCCGTTCGTGCTGCCTGCGATCCTGGAACGCGGCGACCCGGCCGATGCGCTGGTGTCCAACCTCTACGCCAGCCTGCAGGCGCTGCCGCTGGGCGCACGCGTGGGCACGTCTTCGCTGCGTCGCCAGGCGCAGTTGCGCGCTGCGCGCCCGGACCTGGAATTGATCGACCTGCGCGGCAACGTCAACACGCGTCTGGCCAAGCTCGACAACGGCGGCTACGACGCCATCGTGCTGGCCTGCGCCGGCCTGCAGCGGCTCGGGTTGGATGAACGCATCAGCGCGCGGCTGGATGCACCGGAGTGGTTGCCGGCGCCTGCACAAGGCGCGGTGGCGGTGGAATGCCGTGGCGACGACGCGCGCATCCACAGTCTGCTGGCAGTGCTGGATGCCGGCCGCACGCGTGCCTGCGTGGAAGCCGAGCGGGCAATGAATCGCGCGCTGCACGGCAGCTGCCATGTGCCGGTGGCCGCCCTTGCGCGCTGGGAAGGCGAGGGTCTGTTTCTGCAGGGCATGGTCGGCAGCGCCAGCGACGGCCGCTTGATCCACGCCGACGCCCATGGCAGTGCCGACGACACTGAAGACCTGGGCCGCCGCGTTGCGCAAGGCCTGTTCGACAAGGGTGCCGCGCAGTTGCTGGCTGCGCTGTAACGCCGGGTCTGGAGAAGCGCGTTTGGCCGCAGAAGTCGGCGCGTGCAGACCCGTCGCCCCGAGAAAACCGCCGCCGCGCCCGAAGGATCGATCCCGGTCACGAGACCCGGGCCGTGCGCGCGCAATGCCCGCTCTGCGTAGGAGCGGCCCTGGCCGCGACAGGCTGCACCGGGAGTGCCCTCGCGGCCGGGGCCGCTCCTACACGAGCAATCCTCGTGGCGGCACGGGTATGTTTTTCGCGGTCGGGTCGGTGCGTGGCCGGTGCTCGGCGCTGTCGTGGGCATCTACGCGACCGTATCGATAAGCACCGCGGCGGTGAGTGCATCTGCTTGCCGCAGCCCAGGCCTGCCGCCGCACGCGCGATGCCTGCTCCGTGTAGGAGCGGCCCTGGCCGCGACAGTCTTCACCAGGAACGCCCTCGCGACGGGAAGGCCCTCGCGGCCGGGGCCGCTTCTACACGGGCAATCCGTCGCGGCGGTGCATGCATGTTTTTCGCGGCCGGGGCGCTGTCGTGGGCGCCGGCGCCGCTGCCACGAGCGAGGGCGGGCGCTTACTTGAACGTGTAAACCAGATTGACGGTGGTCAGCGTATCGGTCTTCTTGTCGCCGTCGCTGACCTCGCTGTTGTGGCGCATCTGCCACGCAGCCTTCAGCGCGAAATGCGAGTTCATGCTGACCTGCACGCCGAAATCGTCCTGCGCATAGGTGTTGTATTCGCCCGATTCCACCAGCAGCGTGTTGACCAGATCGGTGTTGTCGGTGACGCTGTATTTCAGGTCGAACAGCCCACGGCCGATCAGGCCGGTTTCGTTGCGGTCTTCATTGCTGTTGTGCGCGCGGCGCACACCCGGGCCCACCTGCGCGTCCAGATAGAACCGGTCGGCGTCGATCAGGCGCGTGCCGTAGCCGATACCGAAGGTGGCCAGGCGGTCGTAGGTGGCGAAGTCGTCGTGTTCGTAGCGGCCGGTGGCAGTGATCTGGCGGTGTTCGCCCAGCTGCAGTGCGCTGCCGATGCTGCCGGTGTAACGCTCGGCCGTGGTCTGGCGCTCGCGCGTGGTGCTGCCGTCCACGTTGGTGTTGGTGTATTCCGAGCTCGAACGCAGCGCAGTGGCATCCAGACTATGGATCCAGTCGCCGTCGGTATAGCGCAGGCGCACGCGGCCGTTGAGGCTGTCGGTGGTGCTGTTGCCGTTTGCGGCAGCGTAGCCGAACTCGCCGCTGCTGCCGCTCCAGGGCGATGGCATCAGCGCTGCGGCCGGGTCTGCCGGCGCCGGTGTGACTGCCTGGGCCAAGACGGTGGGCGTGATCAATAACAGTGGCAACAGGGCAGACAACGGGGCACGGCGGGACATGGGCAGCTCGCTTTGGAGGGCAGGGGAGTGGTAGCGATTTCATGATAACGGACTGTGCGGTGCCGTTATTGCCAAGTGAACGTCCCGCTTCATTGAGGGTTCTGGCGCAGGACGCTGCCCGCTGCCGGGGCCCTGCCAGGTCGCGTGCAAATGGCGAACGCAGTGGGGGACTGTAGCAGGCGGCATGGCGGGAGTGGCTGGTGAGGCGCGTCCGGGGGAAAGTGGGGGAGTGGGTTGGGCGAGGCACTGGAGCTGGCCCGGCCTTCTTGTCTGCGCCTTCTAGTGGCATCCCGCACGGCGGTGTCAGAGGTACTTCGAGCCCGGCACATGGCAAGACTCCGCGCGGCCGCTGGGTCAGCAGGTAAGCGACAGATGGCAACATCTGCCGGCCGCTGTCCTGGGCAAACGCTGGCTCGGCCCCGGCATGCGGTAGATGTTGCGACCGCCCCAACAGACCATGCACCTGGGTCCGACGTAATCTGAGCGCTCGCAGCTATCTGCCTATCGCCAGACGGCGATGCTCACCCCGCCGCGCAAAGACTCGGACATAATCGACGCATGGACCGCTATGAACGCATCAACTCCCTGCATCGTTTGCTCAAATCGGCACGCTACCCGGTCACGGTGGCGCGGCTGCAGGATGAGCTGAGCTGTTCCCGCGCAACCGTCTACCGCGATCTGGCGTTTCTGCGCGATGCACTGATGGCACCGGTGGAAGGTGATGGCGAATCGGGCTTTCGCTATCTAACCGGCGAAAGCGATCGCTTCGAATTGCCTGGGCTGTGGTTGAGCTCGGAAGAATTGCACGCACTGCTGGCTTCGCAACAATTGCTCGCGCGCACCGGCGGCGGGGTGTTGTCCTCGATGCTGGCACCGCTGCAGCAACGCATCGAAGTGCTGCTGGCTGCGCAAGCCGGTGTCTCGCAATGGCCGGTGGATCGGGTGCGGGTCATTCCGCACCGCGGCCGCAAGCTGGACGAAGCCAGCTTCCGCACCGTGGCCTCCGGCGTGCTGGAGCGCAAGCAGCTGAGCTTCGATTACCGTGCGCGTTCTACCGATGAATCGACCAAGCGCACCGTGTCGCCACAGCGCATCACCCATTACCGCGACAACTGGTATCTGGATGCCTGGGATCACGGCCGCGACGGCGTGCGCAGCTTTGCGGTGGACCGCATCAACCATGCGCGCCTGCTCGATGCCGCGCCGCGCGATGTGCCCGACAGCGAATTGGACGAGCAGCTTGCCGCCACCTACGGCATTTTCTCCGGGGCGCCCAAGGGCTGGGCGACCATCGTGTTCAGCGCCAAGGCCGCGCGCTGGGTGGCCGACGAACATTGGCATTCCAAGCAGCAGGGGCGGTTTCTGCCCGATGGCCGTTACGAGCTCAAGCTGCCGTATAGCAAC
Source organism: Xanthomonas oryzae pv. oryzae (assembly GCF_004136375.1). NCBI lineage: Bacteria > Pseudomonadati > Pseudomonadota > Gammaproteobacteria > Lysobacterales > Lysobacteraceae > Xanthomonas > Xanthomonas oryzae. The sequence continues at coordinate 4,334,134 of NZ_CP031697.1, read as the reverse complement.
TCGCGGGAACTGCTGATGGACGTGCTGCACTACGGCTCGGATGCGGAGATCGTCGAACCCATGTCGTTGCGCGAGCAGGCCAAGACGTTGTTGTCGCTGGCGTTGAGCAATTACGACTGAGCCGAGCCGGCAGTGACGCGTTGCGCCGCGTTGCAATCGCGGCGCGTGCAAGCATGACGATCGACAACGCGCCACTGATCCGGCGCCTGGCGAATGCGACCGACGCGCTCAGCGCTTGTTCGGCACTTCAAACCCCAGGCGGTCCACCTGCTCGCGCAGCTGCGGCACGCGCTTGAGTTTGTCGGTGTAGATGGAATAGTCGTCGCGCATCTTGTTGACCAGCATGCGGTACTGGTCGCGGCTCATGTCCGGCTTGCGCGCGAAGATCCAGGCCAGGTCGCGGCCCGGGTAGGAGATCAGCATCCAGGAGCCGTCGGGGGCGATTTCCAGGATGCGCTGCTTGGCCGGGATCACCTTGTAGAACCACACCCGCCAATCGCGGTTGCCGCTGTCGGCATCCACTGAGGCGCGCGCGTTGACTTCTTTTTCCGGTTCGCCGAACCCGTCCCGGTACAGATAGCGCACCGCCACCTTGCCGTTTTCCACCAAAGTGTATTCGTCGCGGCTGGTGACGTGTCCACGCTCGACCGCGTTGGGCATGCGCGCAATCACGTACCAAGTGCCCATGATCTTGGACAGATCGACTGCCGGCGCATTGGCGGACGTATCCTCGGCGTGCGCCACGGGCACGCCGAGGACGAGCAGAAAAGCGAGAGCGATCGTAACGGTCAGGCGCATCGCAAGATCACAAAGAGACAGTCGGAGCAGCACACTACCGCATGCAGGGGGCAAGTTCGCGTCAACGATCGGGTCTGGCATCGGTGCCGGGGGGGCTGTGGTGGCTTGCGGGCAGTCGGGACTGGCTGACGGGTGCTGATCAGGCGTTAGCGCCGCGACCGGATGGTTGTTGTGGAGCGCGGGGCGGCTCCGTCGTCGCTGGCGTACGGGTTGCCGGGACGCCGACAAGCGTGGATGTCGGCGGCTGCGATCCCGTCAATGCCTGCGTGCACCGGAGATGGTGCTTCAACCGCGCGCCGCACAGGCCCGCGTCAAGGTCGCAGCCGCTGAGATGGGCTGCGGCAATCCTGCGGGCCTGTTGTGATCCTTCCTGCACGGAGTGCCGCCATGTCGCATCGTCCTTCTTTCCGTTCCGAACGTCCCGACCCGCGCGTGCTGCGCCCGGTACGGCAAATCGCCCTGGCCGGGTTGGCCCTGGTGCTGGTCTGGCCGGCTGCGCGTGGTACCAGCGAGTGGATTGGCTGGTTGCCGCTGTGGCTGGTCGGCATGCCGATGCTGGCGTGGTGGAGCCTGTACCGGTTTGCCTTGCCCGCCCTGGCCGGACGCGGTGCGCGCCGTGGTGCGCACCGTCGGCGTGGCCCGCAGGCACAGCGCCGCCGCAGTGCTTCGCCTACGGCGATACAGGCGCGTGCAGCCTGACCTTCGGCAGGGTTGGCCGGCGGGGCGTTGTGCTACGTTCCGGGCATTTCTTTGTCCGGAAACATTCATGTCCAAGTTCGCCTCGATCTGCCTGGTTGCGGGCCTGATCACCGCTGGCGCCGTCTCTGCAGAGGAAACCGCCGTGTCCAACGATCCCTACGCCTGGCTGGAAGATGTCACCGGCGCCAAGCCGTTGGACTGGGTCAAGGCCCAGAACGCCAAAACCGAAGCGCGGCTGGCCACCACGCCGGCGTTCAAGCAGATGGAAACCAGCATCCGCGAGGTCCTCGATTCGAACGCCAAGATTCCCGGCGTTCAGAAGATCGGCGCGTTCTACTACAACTTCTGGAAGGATAAGCAGCACGAGCGCGGCCTGTGGCGGCGCACCACCCTGGACGAATACCGCAAGGCATCGCCCAAGTGGGAAACGGTGCTGGACCTGGATGCACTCAACAAGGCCGAAGGCGAAAACTGGGTGTGGCACGGTGCCGATTGCCTGCGTCCGGACTACCAGCGCTGCCTGATTGCGCTGTCGCGCGGCGGTGCCGACGCCGATGTCACCCGCGAGTTCGATCTGGGAAGCAAGCACTGGGTCAAGGACGGCTTCTTCCGTCCCGAGTCGAAGGGCGGGCTGGGCTGGATCGACCAGGACACCGTTTACGTGTTCACCGATTTCGGCGCCGGCAGCATGACCAGCTCCGGCTACCCGCGCATCGCCAAGCAATGGAAGCGCGGCACGCCTCTGACTGCCGCCAGCGTGGTGTACGAAGGCAAGCCGACCGATATGTACATCGCGGCGATGCATGACGACACGCCCGGATTCGAGCGCGATTTCGTCAGCCGCACGCTGGCCTTCTACAACGACGAGATGTATCTCAAGAGCGCCGACGGCAAGCTGGTCAAGGTGGACGTGCCCAACTCGGCCAGCAAGTCGGTCAAGCGGCAGTGGCTGACGCTGGAACTGCGCGAGCCGTGGACGGTGGCTGGCAAAACCTACAAGCCCGGCTCGCTGCTGGCGACGCGTTTTGACGACTTCATGGCCGGCAAGCGCAACATCGAGGTGTTGTTCGAACCCACCGACACCACCTCGCTGGCCGGCGTGGCGTGGACCAAGTCGCACCTGGTGTTGAACGTGCTGGAAGACGTCAAGAACCGCCTCAGCGTGATCACGCCCTCGCAGGATGGATGGAAAAAGAGCGCGTTTGTCGGTGCACCGAGCTTCGGCACGGTGGATGTCAGCGCGGTGGATAGCGAGGACAGCGATGCGCTGTGGCTCACCGCCACCGATTATCTGACTCCCACCACGTTGTCGTGGGTGGACGTGGGCTCTGCGCCGCAGCAACTCAAAACTATGCCGGCGTTCTTCGATGCCGGCAAGGACACCATCGAGCAGCACTTTGCCACCAGCAAGGACGGCACGCGCGTGCCGTATTTCCTGGTGCGCCCGAAGAGCCTGAAGCTCGACGGCAGTGCGCCGACCTTGCTGTACGGCTACGGCGGGTTCGAGATTTCGATGACGCCCAATTACTCCGGCGGTTTGGGTCGTGCGTGGCTGGAAAAGGGCGGCGTCTACGTCGTGGCCAATATCCGCGGCGGTGGCGAATACGGCCCGCGCTGGCACCAGGCCGCCCTCAAGCAGAACCGCCACAAGGCATATGAAGACATGGCCGCGGTGGCCAAGGATCTGGTTGCGCGCAAGATCACCTCGACCAAGCATCTGGGCGTGCAGGGCGGCAGCAATGGCGGTCTGATGACCGGCAACATGCTCACCCAGTATCCGGAACTGTTCGGTGCGGTGGTGGTGCAGGTGCCACTGCTGGACATGAAGCGTTACAGCCACCTGCTGGCCGGCGCCTCGTGGATGGCCGAGTACGGCAACCCGGACACCGACGACTGGAATTTCATCCAGACCTTCTCGCCGTACCAACTGTTCGACCCGAAGAAGACCTACCCACCGGTGATCTTCCTGACCTCCACGCGCGACGACCGCGTGCATCCTGGCCACGCCCGCAAGATGGCTGCCAAGATGATCGATGCCGGCAAGGACGTGACCTACTACGAGAACATCGAAGGCGGCCACGGCGGTGCGGCCAATAACGCGCAGGCTGCGCATATGGCAGCGCTGGCCTACAGTTTCCTGTGGGAGCGGCTGGCCGACTGAGTGAGAGATCGGCGCGCCGGGCAAGGATATCCGGCGCGATGACTGCACTTGCCGAAGTTGCTTTCCGGCGCAAGTGATCGCCATGTCCCCGCCGGCCCAAATCGCTGCTCTGGAAAACGGATGCGATGTTCATCGCTGGCGATCGTATTGGCCGTTCGCACTGTCCATGGCAATGCGTGCGCTGGCCGCGCGCGCCGCGGCCTATCTGACCCATGACTCTGCGCACAGCGTGACTGCGTGGTGCCTGGGATGGATGGCGCGTCCGTTTGGCATCGATTATGGAGCGGCGATCCTGGGCGACGTGTTGCTGCTAGGGGACGTGTCGGACAATGTCGACTCTGCGCCGATTTTTTCGAGCGGACACGGCTGGGCCGATGCGGCCATCGCATTGGCTGGGCCGTTCCTGGGCAATGGCGCGATGTATGGCGTGGCTGCCTGGGTGGCACGCTGGCGGGTCGTGCGTCGATCGCGAGGCTTGCTCGGTTTCTGTCTCTCTTATGCGCTTATGCGCTGATGTGCGCGCCGTCCGCGCCCACCTGACAGCTGCTCGCTACGTTGTGTTAGCCGCTCTAAGAGCCAGCTCGCGTGGGCAATGCTCGGTCACCTCGCGATCGTTGAACGTCGTAAACAAAAAGAACTATCGCTGTTAGTCGATGCCGTTGGCTTGCCGAAGATCGCATTGCGCACGATACGTGCTATCGATCGGTTCTATCGCTTGGAACGCGTGCAGCGGCCCGACTGGCGTAGTTAAAGGATTTCGCGCGCGATCTTTCAGGTGAGCGATACCGTGCTCCGGCCACGACCATGGCAGGGGTGCGTTGCGGCTACGCAATGAAGACCTACAATCGCGACAACCCACGCGCAATCCGCGTTACCGCCTGTTGCAGTCGCGGCAGGCTCTGCGTGTAGGCGATGCGGACATGCTGATTGGCGCGGGAGTGGCCGAAGTCGATGCCGGGCGTAAACGCAACATGTTCGGTCTCCAGGAAGTGCGCGCAGAACGCTTGCGCATCATTTGAAAACCCGCTGATGTTGGCATACAGATAAAACGCGCCTTGTGGTTCGACCGCGATATCGAAACCCAGTGCGCGCAACGCCGGCAGCAGATAATCGCGACGCTGCTGGAACTCGGCACGGCGTGCTTCGAAAATGGCAATGCTCTCGGGCGTGAAGCAGGCCAGCGCGGCATGCTGGGCAATCGTCGAGGCGCTGATGTACAGATTCTGCGCGAGCTTTTCCAGTTCCGGCACCGCATCGGGCGGTGCGATCAGCCAGCCCAGGCGCCAGCCGGTCATGCCGAAGTACTTGGAAAAACTGCTCAAGAGGAACGCGCTGTCGTCCACTTCCAGCACGCTGTGCGCGTCCAGGCCGTAGGTCAGGCCGTGGTAGATCTCGTCCACCACCAAATGGCCGCCACGGGCATGGAGCGTCTGCGAGAGCGCAGCCAACTGCGAGCGAGAGAGCACGCTGCCGGTTGGGTTTGCCGGCGAGGCCACCAAGGCGCCGACGCTGTCGCTGTTCCAGCAGGTCTCCACCAGCGCTGGGGTCAACTGATAGTCGGTGTCCGCGCCGACCGGCACCAGCTGCGCGGCGCCTTCGACCAGACGCAGAAAGTGCCGGTTGCAGGGGTAACCCGGGTCGGCGAGTAGCCAATGCTTGCCCGGATCTACCAACAGGCTGCTGGCCAGCAGTAACGCGCCGGAACCGCCTGGTGTGATCAGAATCCGCTCCGGATCCACGTTGCATGCGTAGCGCTGCGCATAGAAACCGGCAATCGCCTCGCGTAGTGCCGGCAGCCCGCGTGCGGCGGTGTAGCGGGTGTGGCCGGCCGCCAGTGCCGCCTGGCCGGCAGCGACAATCGGCGCTGCGGTGGTGAAATCGGGCTCGCCGATTTCCAGGTGGATCACATCGTGGCCGGCTTGCTCCAGCGCATTGGCGCGAGCAAGCAACGACATCACGTGAAACGGGGCGATGTCCTGGCTGCGGCGGCTGTAGCCGCCTGCGTACGGAAGTCTGGAATCCATCGTTTCGATGATAAACCACCATGACCTAGGACACATGACCTAGGACACATGACGCCCGGTAACGGGCTCTTCCACACTCAAGTGCTGGGATGGCATTGCGTTCATCCGACGGACCCCAATCTGATGAAGCACGCCCTCACTCTTCTGATCGCCAGCCTGATGACCATATCTCCCGCCTTCGCCGCCCCTCCTTCGCCACCAGGCGTCGCCAAGCACCCGCATGTGGTCAAGGCGCCGTTCGGCGCGACCCGCAACGACGACTATTACTGGTTGCGCGACGACAAGCGCGAAGACAAGGCGATGCTGGCCTATCTCAACGCCGAGAATGCCTACGCCGACAAGGTGATGGCGCCGTTGAAGCCGTTGGAAGAGACGCTGTATACCGAGATCGTCGGGCGCATCAAGCAGGACGACGCCAGCGTGCCATATCGCGAGCGCGGCTACTGGTATTACACCCGGTTCGAAACCGGCAAGGACTATCCGATCCAGGCGCGCCGCAAGGGCAGCATGGACGCGCCGGAAGAGATCCTGCTCGATGTGAACCAGTTGGCGGAAGGCAAGGGCTATTTCAGCGTCGGCGATGCCAAAGTGAGCCAGGACAACCGCATCCTGGCCTGGGTCGACGATGCCGTCGGCCGCCGTCAATACACCATCCGTTTCAAGAATCTGGACACCGGCGAACGCTATCCGGACACCGTGGAAGGCGTGTCGCCCAATGTGGTCTGGGCCGACGACAACAAGACGCTGTTCTACGTCGAAAACGACCCGGAAACGCTGCTCACCGTGCGCGTGAAAAAGCACGTGCTGGGGACCTCTTCCAAGGACGATGTGCTGGTGTATGAAGAGAAAGACGACAGCTTCTACATGAGCATCGGCCGCACCCGCGACGACAAGTACATCACTATTGGTGTAGAAAGCACGGTGTCTTCGGAAACGCGCTATGCGCTGGCTGCCAAGCCGGACACCTTCAAGGTGCTGGCCAAGCGCGAGCGCGATGTGGAATACCACGCCGAGCATTTCGATGGCCGCTGGGTGATCCGCACCAATGCCGATGACGCCAGGAACTTCAAGCTGGTCACCGCGCCGACCGATGCGACCACGCGCAAGCAGTGGACCGATTGGGTGGCGCACGACGACAGCGTCTACATCGAAAACTTCGAGTTGTTCGATGGGTTCACCGCCATCGAGGAACGTTCCGGCGGATTGGAGCGCGTGCGCCTGCAATTCAACAGTCCGCACATGGACGTGCGGGCTCTTGCGGGGGAGCCGCAATACGTCAAGGCCGACGAACCAGCGTATTCGATGGGGTTGTCGGTCAACTCCGAACCCGACACCCCCTGGTTGCGCTACAGCTACACCTCGCTGACCACGCCGGCGACCACCTACGAGCTCAACACGCAGACCGGCGAGCGCAAGTTGCTCAAGCAGCAACCGGTGATCGGCTACGACGCCAGCAAGTATGTGACCGAACGCGTGTGGGTGACCGCGCGCGACGGTGTCAAGGTGCCGGTGTCGCTGGTCTATAAAAAAGGCTTCAAGAAGGACGGCAGCGCAGCGTTGTTCCAGTACGCGTATGGCAGCTACGGCATGTCGATGGACCCGGTATTCAATCTGCCGGTGATCAGTCTGCTGGACCGCGGCGTGGTGTATGCCATCGCGCATATCCGCGGCGGCCAGGAAATGGGCCGTCAGTGGTACGACGACGGCAAGCTGCTGCATAAGAAGAACACCTTCAACGATTTTATCGATGTGACCCGCGGCCTGGTTGCACAGGGCTACGCCGCCAAGGACCGCGTGGCCGCGTCCGGTGGCAGCGCGGGCGGCCTGTTGATGGGCGCGGTGGCCAATATGGCTCCGCAGGATTACCGGGTGATGGTCGCGCAGGTGCCGTTTGTCGATGTGGTCACCACCATGCTGGATGCCAGCATTCCGCTCACCACCAACGAATACGACGAGTGGGGCAACCCGGAAACCAAGGACTATTACGACTACATGCTGTCGTATTCGCCGTACGACAACGTGCGCAAGCAGGCGTACCCGGCGCTGTTCGTCGGCACCGGCCTGTGGGATTCGCAGGTGCAGTATTGGGAGCCGGCCAAGTGGGTGGCCAAGCTGCGCGACGACAATACGGGCACGCAGCCGATTGTGTTCCGCACCAACATGGAAGCTGGGCATGGCGGCAAATCCGGCCGTTTCCGGCGCTATCGCGAGCTGGCCGAGTCGTATGCGTTCGTGCTGGATCAGTTGGGCGTGAAGTAACTGGAAGACTGGGCTTGGGGAGTCGGGATTTGGGATTCGCTGGAGCGGATGGCTTGGGGCTTGGGAGCGAGCTGCCCGTTCGGACGTGTGCGACTGGCATCTCTTCCATCTTCCGCTGCCTGCCTTGCTTTTCCTTATCGGCTCGTTGCGTGCGCTGCGTCGCCCTAAAGCGGGCAGGGCACCGCAGGCAGGCGTCGCTGCAAACGGGGCTGCCTTTGTGACCGCAGCGCGGCTGGATGCCGGCGTCCAGCGCGCTGCATCACTGCCCGCTGCCCACAGCGCGGCACGCATCGCCGCTGCAGGGCCGCTGACCAAACCCCATCGCTGGCCGTATCATTTGTGCATGACGCGACCGACTCGCTTCCGCTGGGTCTGGTGGTTGCTGGCCTACGCCAGCCTGGCTACCGGCATCGTGGGGATTTTCGTGCCCGGTCTGCCCACCACGGTGCTCATCCTGATCTCCGCCTGGGCCGCCTCACATGGCTCCGAGCGTCTGCATTATTGGCTGCTGTCGCACCCGCGCTTCGGCCCGGCGATTGTGGAATGGCAGACCTACCGTGCGGTCAGCCGCAAGGCCAAGTGGATGGCGACGCTGACCATGAGCATCTGTGCCGCGATCATGCTGTGGTGCGTGCCGGTGTTCTGGGTCAAGTGCCTGTCGATCGGCAGCATGGCCGTGGTGGCGATCTGGCTGTGGCTGCGCCCCGAACCGCCGCCGCGCCCGCTGCCCGCCGCGCACTGAACACCGCAAGTGCATCGGGCGCACGGCCGTAACGGTGTTCTGGCTATACTTCGGCCCATGAGCATCATGTCCCGACCGTCTGTTCGTCTCGCACTGGTTGGTGCGACCTTTGTCCTGCTTGCCGCCTGTGGCAACAAGGGCCCGCTGGTCATGCCGCAGAAGCCGGTGCCGGTGGAAGCCCAGCCCGTGCCGCAGCCGGTGGAAGAGTCCACGCCTGCGCCCGTCCCCGCGGACAGCAGCACCAAGCCCGCCCCCACCACAGACCAGCCCGCTAGCAGCGGCAATGAGCGCTGACGGTCGCAGCGGGCGTCTGCGTTTCACCAAAATGCACGGCGCCGGCAACGATTTCGTGGTACTGGACCTGCGCGACGGCACGCCGCCGCCAGATGCAGCGCTGGCAGCGCAATTGGCCGACCGCCACTTCGGGGTGGGTTGCGATCAGATCCTGACCATCGAAGCGCCGCGCAGCGAAGGCGCCGTGGCGGCCTACGGCATCTGGAATTCCGACGGCTCGGCAGCGCGCCAATGCGGCAATGGCGCGCGCTGTGTCGCCGCCTGGCTGGTGCGCGATGGCATCGCCCAGTGCGAGCGTTTCATCATCGATAGCCCCGTCACCGCGCATGCAGTCGAGCGCCTTGAAGGCGGCCGCTACGCGGTGGCGATGGGTATGCCGCAGTTCGACCCCCCCCAGATTCCGCTGGCTGGATTCGCGCATGCACGCGACGAATATGCGCTGCCGGTGCACGGCGATACCGTGCGCTTTGGTGCGGTGTCGATGGGCAACCCGCATGCGGTGGTCGAAGTCGGTCGCGTGGATGCGGCACCGGTCGAACGCGTCGGCACGCTGCTGCAGCAAAACGCCGCGTTTCCCGATTCGGTCAATGTGGGTTTCGTGCAGGTGGTCGACCCCACGCATGTGCGCTTGCGCGTGTTCGAGCGCGGGGTGGGGGAAACGCTGGCCTGCGGCAGCGGTGCCTGTGCGGCCGCGGTGGTGCTGATGCAGCGCTGCCGCGTCGAGCGCGACGTGCAGGTGTCCTTGCCGGGTGGCGAGCTACGCATTCGTTGGCCCTGTGACCACGAGCAAGTGGTCATGTCCGGCCCGGCGGTGTTCGTCTTCGATGGAGAGTGGAACGGATGAGCGAGAACACGGACAAATTCGGCGCACATGAAGTCGCCACCTGGCTGCGACGTCACCCGACCTTCCTCAAGCAGTTCCCGGATCTGGCAGTGAGCTTGCTGGTGCCGCGCGACGACGGCCCCACCGCTTCGTTGGCGACCTACCAACTCGAAGTGCTGCGCGACAAGAATCGCGAACTGTCGCGGCGCTTGCAGGAGCTGGGCAGCAATGCGCAGGAGAACGAGCGGCTGGCGGTGCGCACGCATCAACTCACGCTGGCACTGATGCGCCAGACCAGCGCGGCCGACACGCTCAAGGCGATGGCCGCTTCGCTGGCGGAAGATTTCAACGGCGAACTGGTGCGGCTGGTGCTGCTCAAGCCGGTCGACGCGCTGGACGCCGACTGGCTGCAGATCATCGCAACCGATGATGCACGGCTTGCCCCGTTTAGCGATTGCCTGAGCGATGGCGAGCCCATCTGCGGCCGCTTGCAAGCCGACAAGCACGCGTTGCTCTACGGAGCACAGGCGGGCGAAGTGCAATCCACTGCGCTGTTGCCGCTGCCGGGCATTGGCCTGATCGCGGTGGGAAGCAGCGACGCCAACCGGTTCTATCCCGGCATGGGCACGCTGTTCCTGCGCATGATGGGCGAATCGCTGAGCGTGGCATTGCACCGCTTCGACGTGTGATGCCGACTGTTGCATGCCTTCAGGTTGACGACACGCTGCCGATGGTGGCGTTGCTGCGACGGCGAGGACTGAGGTGGTGGCTGTCGAAGAATTTCTGCAACTGCAACTGCAACTGCAGGGCGCAACGTCTGCGTGCATGTTGCAGGGCTATCTGCACAAGCGGATGACGACATCCACGCCAAGTATCGAGAGCGCTGACGTGTCATCGGTCGACGAATTCCTGACCTATCTGCAGGTCGAGCGGCAGGTGTCGGCGCATACGTTGGATGCGTATCGACGCGACCTTGCCGCGTTGGTTGCCTGGACAGGCGAGCGCAACGCGGAAGACGGCGCGCAGCAAACGGCCACGCCTGTCGACAGTGCGCAGCTAGATAGCGCGCATTTGCGGCAGTTCGTCGCGGCCGAGCATCGACGTGGCCTTTCGCCCAAGAGTTTGCAGCGCCGTTTGTCGGCGTGCCGCAGTTACTACGCGTGGTTGCTCAAGCATGGCCGCATCGCGGCCAGTCCGGCGGCGGCACTGCGCGCACCCAAGGCGCAGCGCAAGTTGCCGCAAGTGCTGGACGCCGACGAAGCCGTGCGTCTGGTGGAAGTGCCAACCGATGCGCCACTGGGTCTGCGCGACCGCGCGCTGCTGGAATTGTTCTATTCCTCCGGGCTGCGTCTGAGCGAGCTATGCGCGTTGCGCTGGCGCGATCTGGATCTGGACAGCGGCCTGGTGATGGTGCTCGGCAAGGGCAGCAAGCAGCGTCTGGTGCCGGTGGGCTCGCACGCGATTGCCGCCTTGCGCCAATGGCGTCGCGACAGTGGTGCAAGCGCCGATGCGCACGTCTTCCCCGGGCGTACGGGCGGTGCGATTTCGCAACGCGCAGTGCAGATCCGCATCAAGCAACTGGCTGTGCGCCAGGGCATGTTCAAGGACGTGCATCCGCATATGCTGCGCCACAGTTTCGCCAGCCATATTCTGGAGTCGTCCGGCGACCTGCGCGGCGTGCAGGAGTTGCTGGGCCACTCGGACATCGCCACCACCCAGATCTATACACATCTGGATTTCCAGCATCTGGCCAAGGTCTATGACGCTGCGCATCCGCGTGCCAGGCGCAAGAAAACCGTTGAATAAGCGCTAAGCAGGAAGCGACAATTGGTAAGCAGGAAGCGTCGCAGCGCCGTGCGTGACCGAACATCGCAGACGCAGCAGGTGATGCACGTTGCCAGCGCAAGCGCCGCCACGGTACAGCGTGATTAGCAGCCTCTCCCGCCGGGGGGACGTGTGCAGGCACAACTCACGCGTTGCAGAAATTTTTGCTGGTGCGAAGGCACTGGCGTAAAGCCAGACCTAAGAGCGGCTAATAAAACGACTACGCAGCTGTCAGGTGGGCGCGGCCGGTTCTCGGAATCGGCATGTACCACGCGTCCACTGCGGTTCTGATCGCGCCGTCCGCGCCCACCTGACAGCTGCTCGCTAGGGTTTGTTAACCGCTCTACGTGCTGCGGCAAGTCGATGTGTCTGGCGGCAAATAGCCGTGATGGCTGTCTCGCAAGTGAGCGCGGCAGCAGCGGCCTGCGGCGCTTCGCCGCAGCGCGCTTGAACCCGGAAGGGGCGTCCCCACCTCCTTGGAAACACCCGGAGGATCCATGGACCCTAGCCAGAACCCCAACATCGTTCACGCCACCACCATCATTTCGGTTCGACGTGGTGGGCATGTCGCCGTCGCTGGCGATGGCCAGGTTACCCTTGGCCATACGGTCATGAAGGGCAATGCGCGCAAGGTGCGCCGGCTCGGGCGCGAGGGTCAGGTGCTGGCCGGTTTCGCCGGCGCTGCCGCCGATGCGTTTACCTTGTTCGAGTTGTTCGAAGCCAAGCTCGACAAACACGGCCAGTTGACTCGCGCCGCGGTGGAGCTGGCCAAGGATTGGCGCACCGAGCGCCGCCTGGGCAAGCTCGAAGCGCTGCTGGCCGTGGCCGATAAGGAGACCTCGCTGATCATCAGCGGTACCGGCGATGTGATCGAACCGGAAGACGGCATCATCGCCATTGGTTCTGGCGGCGCGTACGCCTTGTCGGCCGCGCGTGCGCTGCTGGCGCACACCGAGCTGGATGCCAAGACCATTGCCACCGAAGCGATCAATATCGCCGGCGATATCTGCATCTATACCAATCGCAACGTGGTGGTCGAAGAGCTGTGAATCGGGAGTGGGGAATCGGCAATCGGCAATCGCAACAGCGGTTTCGTCCCCATGTCCTCGACCCATGCTCTTGCCATTTCCCTTTCCCTTTCCCTTTCCCTTTCCCAATTCTCGATTCTCGATTCCCCAATGCCAAATCCCGATACATCCACCATGACTCCGCGCGAAATCGTGCAGGAGCTCGACCGTCATATCGTTGGCCAGCACGACGCCAAGCGCGCGGTTGCCATCGCGCTGCGTAATCGCTGGCGTCGCATGCAGTTGCCGGAAGAACTGCGCAACGAAGTGATGCCCAAGAACATCCTGATGATCGGTCCCACCGGCGTGGGCAAGACCGAGATCGCGCGGCGTCTGGCCACGCTGGCCAATGCGCCCTTCGTCAAGGTGGAAGCCACGCGCTTTACCGAAGTGGGGTATGTGGGCAAGGACGTGGAGCAGATCATTCGTGACCTGGCCGACACCTCGGTCAAGCTGTACCGCGAGCAGGCCAAGGTGCGCGTGCGCAATCAGGCCGAAGAGCGTGCCGAAGATTGCATTCTGGATGCGCTGTTGCCGCGTCGTGCAACCGGAATTGGGTTCGACCCGGAAGCGGCGCGCAACGAGCCGTCGTCGCAGGAAAACGACACCCGCATCAAGTTCCGCCGCATGCTGCGCAACGGCGAGCTGGACGAGCGCGAGATCGAACTGGAAGTCGCCGTCAACGCCAGCATGGACATCATGACCCCGCCGGGCATGGAGGAAATGGGCCAACAATTGCGCCAGATGTTTTCCAATCTGGGTAGCGGCAAGTCGCAGAAGCGCAAGCTCACCATCAAGGCGGCGCGCCCGCTGTTGATCGAAGAAGAGGCCGGCAAGCTGGTCAACGAAGACGACGTGCGCACCGCAGCGATCAAAGCCTGCGAGCAGCACGGCATCGTATTTATCGATGAGATCGATAAGGTGGCCAAGCGCGGCGAAGCCGGCTCCAATGGCGGCGATGTCAGTCGCGAAGGTGTGCAGCGCGATTTGTTGCCGCTGGTGGAAGGCTCCAACGTGTCGACCAAGTACGGCACGGTCAAGACCGACCACATTCTGTTCATTGCATCAGGCGCGTTTCACCTGGCCAAGCCCAGTGATCTGATTCCGGAATTGCAGGGCCGCTTCCCGATCCGCGTGGAATTGACAGCGCTGACCAAGGCCGATTTCGTGCGCATTCTCACTGAGCCCAAAGCCGCGTTGATCAAGCAATACGAAGCCTTGTTGCAGACCGAAGGCGTGTCGTTGACGTTCGCGCAAGATGCAGTGGATCGGCTGGCCGAGATTGCGGCTCAGGTCAACGAGCGCCAGGAAAATATCGGCGCGCGTCGCCTGCACACTGTGCTGGAACGTTTGCTCGATGTGTTGAGCTACGAAGCGCCGGACCGCGATGGACAGAGCGTCACTGTCGATGCCGCGTATGTGGACGCGCAGCTGGGTGAGCTGGTGCAGGATCCGGATCTGAGCCGCTATATCCTCTGACGGTGCTGTACGGCGACGTGCAAACAGGTGGCGAATTCAACTCCGATTCGCAACGCTGTTGAGGACCTCCTCGGAGAAGACTTCGAGGGGCTTAGACTCAACTTCCAAGTGCAACATCCCGCAATCGGGTAGGTGTTTGATCCCGCCCTTTGCTCAGGCACAAAGCACCGACGTTAACCTTTCCAGCGCGCAAGCAACTGCGTGCAATCGTGTAGGCGCCAATCGGCGAAGCCCGGCCAGGGGTCGCCAGGCGTGTTGACCAGCACAGTGCACGCACCGACAGCGCGGCCGCAGGCGAGGTCATTGTGGTGGTCGCCGACCATCACCAGCGCGCTGCCCTGCACCGACCAGCGCTGTTCGAAATAGTGCAGCCCATCAGGCGCAGGTTTCGGGGCAGCTTCGTCGCGGCCGACGATGTCGTTCCACTCAAACGCGTCGTCCAGGCCGATCGCCTGTAAGGTGATGGTTGCCAGCTCACGCGCATTGCGGGTGAGCATGCCAAGCCGGCACCCGGCGGCATGCAGCGCACGCACCAGCTCTACTGCGCCTGGCGCAGCACGCGCGGCCTGCGCAAGTTCGCGCTCGTGTTCGAACAACCAGGCATGTTTGGCCGCAGCCTCGTCGGCTGGCAGCGCTGCCAGGTGGTGGAGGATATCGGCCTCGGGCGGGATCTCCAGCACGCGGCGAATCAAGGCGAAGTCGTGCGCAGCCTCTGTCAGCGTGCCGTCCATGTCGAAGACCCAATGGCGGTAGTCGGACAACGTGCCAGATAACGCGATGAGTGTCATGCTGTTCCTGCGTGCGAAGCTATGAAGGTGATCGATTCAATACTGCAGGCGGCAGCCAGGGACTGCAGGGTGCGCAAGCAGCAGCGTCGCCGAGGCGGCCGATCGAACTTGCCTCGCAGCGCCCGATTGCGAGCAGTTCGTGTAAGCAACCCTTGTGTCACCGTTGCGCTTAGAGTCGCTGAACACGTTGCGAGCAGTCGGGCAGATGAGGACGGCCCGGAGCGACCACAATGTCCGAGTGCTCCCTCACGATTCCGAGCAACCGCCTCGCCCACCCGATGGCTGCGCCGCAATTTTGTTGGCCGCTCCTACTTCCAGCCCGGCATCTGCGTGGTATCCAGACCGCCAACCTCGAACTCGGCAGTGCGCGTGCCACCGGCCTTGACTGGAAAGGTAATGGTGATGCGCTTTGCATTGCGCACCAGCTTCCACAGCGCTTTGTCGTCATCGATGAACATGGCGATGGCTTCGTCGGTCTCCGGACGGTGCGCCGCCATCGCGCGCGGCGCGGCGCCATCGGCCGCAACGTGCACCTTGCAACCGCCGTAGCAATTGAAATCGCCAGCCTTGAGCACGAGGTAGCTGTGGCGCTTCCACTGCGGGTGATCGCGAAACACCAGGCTGACCGGCTTGGGCCCGCTGCCATCCACGTCCACGCGTTGTTTGGCATCGATCATCGCCGAACGTTGTGTGCCGCCCTTGGCCGGCACCTGCGAGTATTGCCACAACGCCTGCATGCGGCGCAGCTCGCGCGCATGCTCGCCCTTGGCCTTGATATCGGCATAGCCGGGTTCGATCCGCGTGGCAGCTGCTGTGCCTGCATACCCTTCGATCAAGGCCGCACCGTGCGCTCGCGCCATGTCCCAGTTCTGTGCTTTCACCGCTTCGTCGTACTGCTTGGCGAGCGCATCGGCCTGGGTTTCCTTGGCCTGCGCCTGCGCGGTTGCTTGCGCCTGACGTTGCGCCTCGCGGTCGGTGCAGGCACTCAAGGCGGCGACGCACAAGGCCGCGCTCAGCAGATACTTCATCGTCGACTCCGAAACGCATGGGAAACGACAGCAACGATAGCAGCCTGGCGTTGCAGGCTGCATGCACGCCGGCCGCATTCGCGCCAGCGACTTGGATAACAAACGGGGAGCACAAGGCTCCCCGTTTGTTGCCCGTGCCGCCGGACTGACGGCTCTGCGTTGCGCAACGCACTACTGCTGCGTGGGCGCCGGTTTCTCTGCAGCTGCAGGTGCAACTGCGGGCACGGGTGCGGCTGCAGGAGCTGCAGCAGGCGTTGCCGCCTTGGCTTTGGCGATCATCTCGGCCACCGATGCGGTGGTGATCGGGTGATAACTCGGCTTGGCTTTTTCGAAGGCTCGTTCGGCGAACGTGATGCCGTCCGGGGTCTTCAACAACTCGGCGTAGATCGGCAGCACCAACTTGCGACGGCCGACGCGTTCGATGAAGTCGCCTGCGGCTGCACGCGCGTTGGTATAACCGCTGCGGATCGCCAGCGGATACCAGCGCATCGCGATCTCGCCATTCGGCGTGCCGGTGAAGTGGTACGCATCGTCCAGCTGCTTGAGCTGCCCGGGCTTGAGCGTGGCGCCCATGCCGCTGAGGAAGTGCACCCATTCCTGCGTGCCCCACTCGCTGGTGACCTGTTTGTTCGGCAAGGTGCCGCTGCCGCTCCAGGCGATGCGTGCGGTTTCCACGACCGAGAAGCTGCGCGAGCGCGCCTTGGCCGCAAACGCCGGAATGCCCGGCTGCTTGAGCCATGCATCCACGTCGGCTGCGCTTACGGTGTTGGGATGCTTGTCCAGCAGGTTCTTATTGAGGTAATCGACGAACTGGTCGGTGGTGGCGCTCTGGAACGCATGATCGTCGAACCAGCCACGCAGGAACGGGTCGAACACCTCACGGCCGAAGCGCTGCTCCAGGAACTGCAGGAACCACGCACCCTTGACGTAGGCAACCTGGCTCAAGGCTTCGTCGGGGTCGCGCTGGGCCAGCGGCGGCAACTCCAGCACCTGGTCGGCCGGCGGCATGTTCTTCACTTCAGCCAACAGATCGCCTTGGTCGATCTCGCGCTCCATCTCGGCCATCTCGGTGCCGTACACCGCCTCGGTGATGCGGCCCTGTACGTAGGTCGTAAAGCCTTCGTTGAGCCAGATGTCCTTCCAGCTCGCATTGGTCACCAGGTTGCCCGACCAACTATGCGCCAGCTCATGCGCCACCAACGACACCAGCGACTTGTCGCCAACGATCACGGTGGGCGTGGCGAAGGTCAGGCGCGGATTTTCCATGCCACCGAACGGGAACGATGGCGGCAGCACCAGCATGTCGTAACGGCCCCAGCGATACGGGCCGTAGAGTTTTTCGGCGGCACCGATCATCTTTTCGGTGTCTTCGAACTCCTTGGCGGCCTTGTCGGCCATGGCCGGCTCGGCCCACACGCCCGAGCGCGCGGAAATCGGCTTGAACACCACGTCGCCGGCCGCAATGGCCAGCAAATACGAGGGAATCGGCTCGGGCATCTTGAAGTTGTAGTCGCCGTTGCGCACGGCCTTGGGGTCGTTGTCGGCGCTCATCAGCACCATCACGTCCGGGCGCGAGGTGACATGCGCGCTATAGGTGAAGCGTACGCTCGGGGTGTCCTGCAACGGCACCCAGCTGCGCGCATGGATCGCCTGCGACTGGCTGAACATGAAAGGCAGTTGCTTGCCTTCGGTCATCGACGGGGCCAGCCACTGCAGGCCCGAGGCAGTTGGCGCGGTGTGATAGGTGATCACCACCTTGCGCGGCTGATTCGGCGCTTCGATGGTCAGCTTGCTGCCGAAGGTCTTGTCGACCGGCGCCAAGGCAAATTGCAACGGCGCCAGGCCGCCCCTGCCATCGTAGGCCTGTACCTGCGCAATGCTCAGCTCGCGCGTATCGAGCACCAATTGCTTGGCAGCCTTGTCCTTCCACTCCAGCGTGTAGGTGGCGGTGCCACCGATTTGCTTGGCATCGAAATCCAGCTTCAGGTCCAGCGCCAGGTCCTTGATGATCACCAGCTGCGGCTGGGCGTAGGAACTTTCGTCGTGGTTGCGGGCGTCTGCTTTCACGGGGGCCTTGGCAGTGACGGCCGGCGCGGTGCTGGATGCCGGCGGTGTGGAGTCATTGGAACAGCCGGCCAGCGCGATGGACACGGCCAGAGACAGCGACAGGAACGGGAAGCGCATCGGCGGCACCCCAACAAGGAGAATGGGGCATTTTAGCGCTCTGCGCCGCAGCCTGCCCATGCCATCGGTGGCCGATGCGCGGGATTGCCCGCCGCTTGCGGCCGCACCGCGTTGCCGGTGATCAGGTCACCTGATGACCGCGCGGGGTGTCGTGCCCGTCCCGCACCAGACGCCGGCCACCGGAGAACTTGGCGCGGTACATCGCCGCATCGGCGCGGCAATACAGTTCGGTGGCATCCAGCCCCTGTTCGCACACCGCACTGCCGGCGCTCACATGCAGCGGCGCGTCGCCCGCATCTTCGCGCTCCAGCATCGACAGCCATTGATTGAGCTTGAGCGTGGCGTCGTCTTCGCTGGCATGGATGCCAATCAGGAATTCGTCGCCGCCCCAGCGCCCGACCCAATCCTGCGCGCCCAGCCAGCCGTAGGCCGAGTCCACCAGGCGCACCAGCACGCGATCACCGGCCAGATGGCCGAAGCGGTCGTTGATCTGCTTGAAGTTGTCCATGTCCAGCACGAACAGCACGAACGGCCAGCCTTCGCGCTGCGAGGCGGCGACCGAATCGCGCATCGCCTGTTCGCAACCGCGCCGGTTCAGCGCTTCGGTCAACGGGTCGAACAACGCATGTTTCTTGAGGTCGCGCATGCCGGCATCGATGCCACGCAGGCTGCGATTGATGCCGCGCAACAGCCGGCCCAATTCATCATCGCCAGTTTCCGGAAGCGTGGGCAGGCGCTGATCGGCGTAATACGAATCCAGCGCATCGGCAGCAAGGCGCAACGGTGCCAGCAGGCGATACAACGCCACCAACGTCAGCGCAGTGCCGGCCAGCGTGGCCAGCAATGCCACGATGACCACCGACCACAGTGGACGCCCGTCCAGTTCGCTCTGCGATGCCAGACAGGCGATCAACAGCAGCAACGGCAGATGGATGCCAATAAACGTCACCGCCAGCAGCTTGGCGCTGAAGGAGCGGGGGAACACGCGCGAGAGTCCGGCGTACAAGCGCATCCAACACTCCGGGAAAAGAGCAGTTAGTTTCGCCGAGAGCGCGTGGAGCCAAGGCGACGGAGGTCTCAGAAACAAAGCAGTCGCTACGCTGCGACAAGCAACGCCATGCCAGACCTTGGCGAACGCGAGCGCGCGATGCGCACGCTGACGTCAAACCACTGAACCGGCCTGTTTAGATCTTGTAGCCGGAGTG
Organism: Xanthomonas oryzae pv. oryzae; assembly: GCF_004136375.1. Lineage (NCBI taxonomy): Bacteria > Pseudomonadati > Pseudomonadota > Gammaproteobacteria > Lysobacterales > Lysobacteraceae > Xanthomonas > Xanthomonas oryzae. Next base: position 4,314,759 of record NZ_CP031697.1, on the reverse strand, counting down.
AATGGCCACGATGCCGCCAGTGAGATTCTTGAAGTGGCAACGCGCAAAGCCGGCCTCGCCCATCATGCCCTTCAGCGATTCCTGCGGCGGATGCTTGCGGATGCTTTCGGCCAGGTACTGGTAGCTGTCGGCATCGCGCGCGAACAACTGGCCTAGCTTGGGCAGGATCTTGAACGAGTGGAAGTCGTAGATGGGCTTGAACCACTCGGCGGTGACTTCGGAAAATTCCAGCACACGCGCCTGGCCGCCCACTTTCAACACGCGGTACATCTCGCGCAGTGCGGCATCTTTATCGGTGACGTTGCGCAGGCCGAAGGAGATGGTGACCAGATCGAAACTCTGGTCCGGGAACGGCAGCGCTTCGGCGTTGCATTGCACGTAATCGAAGCCGGACACCAGCCCGCGGTTGGTCAGCCGGTCGCGGCCTACCGAGAGCATGCCGGCATTGATGTCGCCCAGCACCACCGCGCCTTCATTGCCCACGCGCTCCTTGAGCAGCACGGCGATGTCGCCGGTGCCGCCGGCCAGGTCCAGCACGCGGTCGCCCGGCTTCACCTGCGCGGTCGTCACGAAGTAGCGTTTCCATGCGCGGTGCACGCCCAGACTCATCAGATCGTTCATCAGGTCGTAGTTGCGCGCGACTGAGGTGAACACTTCGCCGACCAGCTTCTGCTTGTCCTTGGCAGCGACATCGCGAAAGCCGAAATGGGTAGTACCGGAGGTATAGGGGGATTCGCTCATGGATGGAGTATCGCACTGCTGACGCCGCCATGACCGCAACCGGACCACAATCGCCTGTCATCTGCGACCGGCCCTGCGAGCATTCAGTGCGCGACAAGTACGTCCAGCGCGACTGGCAGCCCCACGAGAAGCCCACCCTCCCGGGGTCTGCCTCCACTCCGCTGCACACCACCCGGCGGCGTATTCAGTACGGGCTGGTGGGCGTAGGCGTGGCGCTCACCGGCGGGCTCAGCAACGCGCTGGTCACCGCCAACCTGACCTATCTGCAAGGCACGCTGGGCGCCTACGCCACCGAAATGGCCTGGCTGCCGGCCGCCTATGTGATGACCTCCATGTCGGCCAACCTGTTGCTGGTGAAGTTTCGCCAGTAGTTCGGGCTGCGCCGCTTCACCGAAATCTTCCTGGCGCTGTACGCGCTCATTGCCTTTGCGCACCTGTTCGTGCATAGCCTGAGCTCGGCGATTACCGTGCGCGCCGCGCATGGGCTGGTGGGCGCAGCGCTCAGTTCGCTGGGCTTGTATTACGTGATCCAGGCGTTGCCAAGCAAATACCGACTCAAGGCAGTGGTGCTTGGTTTGGGCATGACCCAGCTGGCGTTGCCGCTCGCGCGGGTGTTTTCCACCGACCTGCTCGCATTTGGCGAGTGGCAAGGCCTGTACCTGTTCGAGTGCGGGCTGGCGGTGTTTGCGCTGGCCTGTGTGCTGGCGCTCAAATTGCCGCCAAGCGACCGTTATCGCGTGTTCGAGCCGCTGGATTTCCTCACCTTCAGCCTGTTCGCGGCTGGTTCGGCGGGGCTTGCGGCAGTGCTGTCGCTCGGCCGCTTGCTGTGGTGGACCAGCACGCCGTGGCTGGGCGTGGTGTTGGCAGCGTCCATCGTGCTGCTGTGCGCGGCGGCCTGGATCGAACACAACCGTCGCAACCCGATGATCAACACGCGCTGGTTGGCCAGCGCCGACATGCTGCGGCTCGGCCTGGCGATCCTGCTGATCCGGCTGGTGCTGTCCGAACAGAGCGCCGGCGCCATCGGCTTCTTCCAGACCCTGGGCCTGGCCAATACACAGCTGGAAACCCTGTTCATGCTGATGCTGCTGGGGGCGGTGGCGGTGGCGAGGGTGGCGGCGAGCGCATGGCTGATCAACCCGGCACGGGTGACCGAGCATCTGATCATCGCGGTGGCCGCCATCTGCGTCGGCAGCTTCATGGATGCCGATGCCACCCGCCTTACCCGCCCTGAGCAGATGTATCTGAGCCAGTTCCTGCTCACCTTCGGCAGCACGTTCTTCATCGGCCCGGCGATGGTGGCCGGTATCGGCCGGGTGATCGCGCAGCCGCGCAACCTGATCAGTTTCATCGTGCTGTTCGGCATGGCGCAGAACATGGGCGGCCTGCTCGGCAGCGCCCTGCTCGGCACCGTGCAGGTGGTGCGCGAGAAATATCATTCCAGTCAGCTGGTGGAACATCTGGCGCTCACCGATCCGCAGGTCGCCGCGCGCGTGCAGGCCTATGCAAGCCTGTATGGCCGCAGCATCGGCGATCCGGTGCTGCGTCAGGCCCAGGGCGTACGCACGCTGGGGACGGTGGCCACGCGCGAAGCCAATGTGCTGGCCTATAACGATGTATTGCTGCTGATCGGCTGCATCGCCATCGCGACCGGCGTATGGATCCTGTCCGTGCTGGTGTGGCGCCGCTATCTGCGCCCACCGGTCTCGCCCTCTCCTCCTGTTCCCAGTGTGCGCCCATGAATACACCAGCGGATTCTTCACCGCCTGCCTGCCGGCAACGTCGTCGGCGTAGCCGCATTGCTGGCGTCATCGGCTTTGGCGGGCTTGCGCTGATCGGCGTGGTGCTGGTGCTCTATGCATGGCGACTGCCGCCGTTCGTCAGTGCGATCGAACGTACCGAAAATGCGCTGGTGCTCGGCCAGATCACGGTGATTGCGCCGCAGGTCAGCGGCTATGTGACCCAAGTCCCCGTGCAGGATTTTGCGCACGTGAAACGCGGCAAGTTGCTGGCCAAAATCGACGACCGCATCTACGCCCAGCAGCTCGAACAGGCCAATGCGCAGATGCAAACCGCGCAAGCCAATCTCGCCAACTGGGAGCAGCAACGGCACAGCGCCGAGGCGACGATTGCCGAGCAGCGCGCAGCACTGAGCAGCAACCAGGCGCAACGCGACCGCACCCGTTCGGCCTATGCCCGCACGCAGCAGCTGGCCAGCCAGCAACTGGTGTCCGAGCAGGACCGCGACACTGCATTTGCCGCACGCGCGCAGGCCGATGCCGGCGTGGTGCAGGCACGCGCCGCGGTACAGGCCGCCGAAGAAAACGCACGCGGCGTTACCGTCAACCGCGCCGCGTTGGAGGCGGCTGTCGCCAACGCGCAAGCCGCCGTGCGACTGGCGCAGATCAACCTGGACAACACGCGCATCCTGGCCCCGCGCGATGGTCAGCTGGGCGTGCGCCAGGGCGCCTATGTCACCAACGGCACGCAGCTGATGTCGCTGGTGCCGGACACGCTGTGGATCGTGGCCAATTTCAAGGAAACCCAGATGGCGAAGATCCGCATCGGCCAGCGTGCCAGCTTCACCGTGGATGCGCTGGACAACGCTCGCCTGCACGGCCGCGTGCAGGACATTTCGCCGGCGGCCGGCTCGGAGTTCAGCGTGCTGCCGGCCGATAACGCCGCCGGTAACTTCGTCAAGATTGCCCAGCGCATTCCGCTGCGCATCAGCGTCGACCCCGACCAGCCGCTGGCCCCGCGGCTGCGGCCAGGCATGTCGGTGGTGGCCGTCGATACCGCCAGCCCAGTCGACTGAGCACAACCGACACAACCAATACCGACGCGTAGGCGGGCAGTGTCGGCGCGAACGCTGCAGCTGGCATTGCCTAGTGTCGCGTTCCGCATGTAACTTTTCTTATCTGGCGTTGTCTAAAGAAGCACTCTTGGATACCGGAGCGCTCGCTCATGGGACGACCCGCTAAACCGTTGGTTGTCAGTGCCGATGATCGTTTGCAACTGGAGTCGATGGCCCGATCGCAAAGTTTGCCGGCGGCCTTGTCGCGCCGCGCACAGATGATCCTGCGCATGGCCGACGGTGAACCGCAGACGACGATCGCGCATCGCTATGGCGTGAGCCGCCCGACGGTCACGTTGTGGCGTACCCGCTATCGCGAGCGCGGCATTGCCGGCCTGCATAACGAACTCAAGCCCGGCCGGCCGCGCACGACCAGCGATGAGAAGGTGGCTGAACTGGTCAACACCGTCCTGACGCGCAAGCCGAAAGGTCACACGCACTGGTCGCGCCGCACGCTGGCGGTCGAGACAGGACGTTCCACCACCACCGTCCACCGCTACATGACGCTGTTCGGCCTGCAGCCGCATCGCTCCAAGCGCTTCAAGCTCTCCACCGATGCGTTCTTCATCGAGAAGGTGCGCGACATCGTCGGCCTGTATCTGAATCCGCCGGATCATGCGTTGGTGCTGTGTGTGGACGAGAAGAGCCAGGTACAGGCCTTGGAGCGTACCCAGCCGGTGCTGCCGATGGGGTTGGGGTACGTCGAAGGCATCACGCACGACGACGTGCGCCATGGCACAACGCCCCTTTTTGCCGCGCTGGACGTCGCCAACGGCAGCGTCATCACCCAGTGCAAACCCAGCACCGCCATCAGGAATTTCTCTCGTTCCTGCGACATGTAGACGCGCAGGTGCCGCAGGATCTGGACGTGCATCTGATCTGCGACAACGACGCCACCCACAAGCAGGTCGAACGCTGGTTTGGCCTGATCACCCAACGGGCGATGAGACGCGGCTCCTTTGACTCAGTGGCCGATCTAAAGCGCAAGATCAACGCCTTCGTGGAGCACTACAATCAAAACCCGCGCCCGTTCAAATGGACTGCGACCGCTGACTCGATCCTCGCCAAGATCGAACGGCTCTGCAAAGTTATCAACGGAACGCGACACTAGGCCGCACTTGCCTTGGAACGCAGACACAGGCCACTGCAGCGACACTGCAAACAAGCGCGGCCTCCCAGCTCAACCGCGGCACAGCCGCTATCATGCGGTGATGTCCACCACAGCCCTCCCTCCTGTGCACTGGCAGCGCCGGCGGTTTGCGCAGCGGAGCACCCCGCAGCTGGACGCGCTGCTGCGCCTGCGCACGGATGTGTTTGTGGTGGAGCAGCAATGCGCTTATCCGGAACTGGACGGCAAAGCTACCGATCCCGCTGTGCTGCATGTGCTGGGCATGACGACCCACGCAGAGCTGGCTGCTTACCTGCGCGTGCTACCGCCCGGCTTGAGTGATCCCGAACCGAGCATCGGCCGCGTGGTCATCGCCGCTGCATTCCGCCGCTCCGCACTGGCGCACGCACTGCTGCGCGACGGCATCCGGTTGGTGCAGACGCCGTGGCCGGGTAGCGCAATCCAGCTTGGTGCGCAGGCGCATCTGCACTTGTTTTACGCGGCGCATGGCTTTGTGCCCGCGTCTGCACCGTCTCTGGAAGACGGCATTCCAAATCTCGACATGCTGCGCCCTGCCGGCGCGGCTCCTTTGGAGTTCGCATGATCACTACCCCCGACTACCGCGCACTGCTGGACACCGCCATTATCGAAGCCCGCCAGGGCCTGGCCGAAGGCGGCATCCCGATTGGCGCGGCGCTGTATCACAACGACGGGCGCCTGCTCGGCTGCGGCCATAACCGCCGCGTGCAGGAAAACGACCCATCGGTGCATGGCGAGACCGACGCATTCCGCAAGGCGGGCCGCCAGCGCCGCTACAAGGACACCATCATGGTCACCACGCTGGCGCCGTGCTGGTACTGCAGCGGGCTGGTGCGCCAGTTCAACATCGGCACCGTGGTGGTCGGCGAATCGCTCACCTTCCAGGGCGGCATTGCGTGGCTGCGCGAGCATGGCGTCAACGTGATCGATCTGCAGAGCCAGGAATGTATCGATCTGCTCGGCGGCTATATTTCTGCTAACCCGGATGTGTGGAACGAGGATATTGGCGAGGATTGAGATCAGCGGCGATGCAGGCGCGTACCCGTACGCAGGTGGCGATCGTGGACTTGGGGTATCGCGGGCGGGACGTGGAGGGTGTGCAGATCCTGCATCGGGGCAAAGCCAAGACGCTGACACGACGGCAATGGCGCTGGATCAAACGACGGCAAGCGGTAGAGCCGGTGATCGGACATCTGAAACAGGACTGCCGCTTGAATCGCTGCCATCTCAAAGGCGCCCAAGGCGATGCACTTCACGTGCTCGGCTGCGCCGCTGGCGACAACCTGCGGTGGCTGCTGCGCTGGATCGCCTTTTTGCGTGCCTGGTTGCAGGTGGTGCGGGCGCGCCCCTCAACGCGCTCAAGCACCCTGTGGCCCGCAAACATGGCATTTGGTGTTTGAGAGGGTTTTTCAGGGGCGACTATTTATCTTGCTACTGCCTGCAGTATTGAATCGATCACCTTCATAGCTTCGCACGCAGGAACAGCATGACACTCATCGCGTTATCTGCCACGTTGTCCAACTACCGCCATTGGGTTTTCGACATGGACGGCACCCTGACCGAGGCGGTGCATGACTTCGCCTTGATGCGCCGCGTGCTGGATATCCCGCCGGAGTCAGACATCCTGCATCATCTGGCTGCGCTGCCGGCTGATGAGGCAGCGGCCAAGCATGCGTGGTTGCTCTAACACGAGCGCGCTTGCGCAGGCCGCGCGTGCTGCGCCAGGTGCAGTAGAGCTGGTGCGTGCGCTGCATGCCGCCGGGTGCCGGCTTGGCATGCTCACCCGCAATGCGCGTGAGCTGGCAACCATCACCTTACAGGCGATCGGCCTGGACGACGCGTTTGAGTGGAACGACATCGTCGGCCGCGACGAAGCTGCCCCGAAACCTGCGCCTGATGGGCTGCACTATTTCGAACAGCGCTGGTCGGTGCAGGGCAGCGCGCTGGTGATGGTCGGCGACCACCACAATGACCTCGCCTGCGGCCGCGCTGTCGGTGCGTGCACTGTGCTGGTCAACACGCCTGGCGACCCCTGGCCGGGCTTCGCCGACTGGCGCCTACACGATTGCACGCAGTTGCTTGCGCAGTGGGAACGCTAACGCAAGGCGCAGGCGCTTTTGCTTCGGCTCTCCAGGGCCAGCGTTTCTCAGCGGATCAGGAGGGCAATGTCCCGATGGGAGAAGTGGGGACGCAACGTGTGCAGCGCGCAGTCACAGCGCGTAGCCGAACTGCTGCTTGAAGGTGTCGTTGAACTCAGCGAAGTCGAAGCGCTGGTTCTGGGTGCCCGGGTGCTCCACTTTCAGCGCGCCCATCAGGTTGCCCATGCGGCCGATGGTCAGCCAGTCGTAACCGCCCTGGATGCCGTAGATCAGGCCGGCGCGGAACGCGTCGCCGCAGCCGGTCGGGTCGACCACGCGGCGCTCGTGCGCCGGCGGAATGTCGTAGGTTTTTTCAGGCGTGTGCACCAGCGCGCCCTTCGGGCCCTGCGTGGTGATGTAGGCCTGCACGCGCGAGACGATGTCCTTTTCGTCCCAGCCGGTGCGTTCCTGCAACACGTTCGACTCGTAGTCGTTGACCACCACGTACTGGGCTTGCGCGATGAACTGGCGCAGCTCCGGGCCGTTGAACAGCGGCATCGCCTGGCCGGGGTCGAAGATGAAAGGGATGCCGGCAGCAGCGAACTCCTCCGCATTCTGGATCATGCCTTCGCGTCCGTCCGGGCCGACCAGGCCCAGGGTCACGCCCGGCACATCCTTCACGTGGTTTTCGTAGCTGCGCATCATCGCGCCCGGATGGAAGGCGGTGATCTGGTTGTTGTCGTGGTCGGTGGTGATGAAGGCCTGCGGGGTGAACAGGTCGTCGATGATCTTCACCCGCGACAGATCGATGCCCAGCGTTTGGAAGTGTTCGCGGTACGGGCCGAAATCCTGGCCCACGGTACCCATCGGGATCGGTGCGCCACCGAGCAGATGCAGGTTGTAGGCGATGTTGCCGGCGCAGCCGCCGAACTCGCGGCGCATGCGCGGCACCAGGAAGGACACATTCAGGATGTGCACCTTGTCCGGCAGGATGTGGTTCTTGAACTGGTCCGGAAACACCATGATGGTGTCGTAGGCGAGGGAACCACAGATCAGTGCGGACATCGAGTCAGGCCTTTGCGTTAGGAAAACCCGCCAATTGCCGGGCATGGCAGCGGGACGACGCGAACGCCGCGGCGCAAAGGGTAACGGCTGCGACCGATCAGGGCCAGAACCGCTTGCCATGCCCGGCGTGACCGGCACATGAAAATAGATGCGCATTTACCGATTTTTCCTTGCCCGCTCCGGGGGGGATTGCTAGGCTAGCCGCCTTCGTTTTCTGCCCAAATTTTCGCCAGTCTGGCAAGGGGCACGCGACTTACCCAGGAACGACTCCCTCGATGTTCAAGAAACTCCGCGGCATGTTCTCCAACGACCTGTCCATTGATTTGGGCACGGCCAATACGCTGATCTACGTGCGCGGGCAGGGCATCGTACTGAACGAGCCATCGGTGGTTGCGGTGCGTCAGGACCGCGCGATCGGCGGCATGCGCTCGGTGGCTGCGGTTGGCGCGGAGGCCAAGCAGATGCTCGGCCGTACCCCCGGCCACATCACTACGATCCGCCCAATGAAGGACGGCGTCATTGCCGACTTCACCTACACAGAGGCGATGCTGAAGCACTTCATCAAAAAGGTGCACAAGTCGCGGTTCCTGCGCCCCAGCCCGCGCGTGCTGGTGTGCGTGCCGGCAGGCTCCACGCAGGTCGAGCGCCGCGCCATCAAGGAATCCGCGGAAGAGGCCGGTGCGCGCGATGTCTATCTGATCGAAGAGCCGATGGCTGCTGCGATCGGCGCCGGCATGCCGGTGACCGAGGCGCGCGGTTCGATGGTCATCGACATCGGCGGCGGCACCACCGAAGTGGCGGTCATCTCGCTCAACGGCATCGTGTACTCGCAGTCGGTGCGTGTGGGTGGCGACCGTTTCGACGAGTCGATCACCAATTACGTGCGCCGTAACCACGGCATGCTGATCGGTGAAGCCACCGCCGAGCGCATCAAGCTGCAGATCGGTTGTGCTTACCCGCAGGACGAGGTGCAGGAGATGGAAATCTCCGGCCGCAACCTCGCCGAGGGCGTGCCGAAGATGATCAAGATCAACTCCAATGAAGTACTGGAAGCGCTGCACGAGCCGTTGTCGGGCATTGTCTCTGCCGTGAAGCTGGCGCTGGAGCAGACCCCGCCGGAACTGTGCGCCGACGTCGCCGAGCGCGGCATCGTGCTGACCGGGGGCGGCGCGCTGCTGCGCGACCTGGATCGCCTGATCTCCGAAGAAACCGGCCTGCACGTGCAGGTGGCCGACGACCCGCTCACCTGCGTGGCCCGCGGTGGCGGCCGCGCGCTGGAACTGGTGGACATGCACGGCAATGAGTTCTTCGCGCCGGAGTGAGGCGTTCGGGATTCGGGAGTCGGCATTGGGGATTCGCAAAGGCGGTTCCAGCCTACGGCCCGGCGGGATTGCCGCGCAGTTCCGCTGATTCACGTATTCGCCGCATTCGTCTCGGGGCCAGCCACGTGCTCCCCGAATCCCCAATTCCGAATCTCCAATCCCGGCCCTGAACGTGCCCTCCTACGCCGGTCCTCCCGTCGCCTCCCGTCCGGGCGAAGTCACCTCCACGCTGCGGCTGCTGGTCTATCTGGTGCTGGCGGTGGTGCTGATCGCGCTCGATAGCCGCGGCAGTTGGCTGAGGCAGGTGCGCATGCAGGCCAATCTGCTGATCCAGCCGATCTGGGCCGTGGCCGGGCTACCGGGGCGGATCGGCTCGCAGGTGCGCGACAACGCCGCAACGCACGCGCAGTTGGTGGAAGAGACCCGGGATCTGCGCAATCAACTGCTGGTCGCCAACGCGCGCCTGACCCGGCTGCAGACTGCAGCGCTGGACAATGCGCAGCTGCGCGAACTGCTCAACGTGGCCGAGCGCCGCGGCCTGGATGTGCAGCTGGCGCCGATCCTGAATATCGATCTGGACCCCACCCGGCAACGCCTGTTGCTGGACGCCGGTAGCCGCGACGGCGTGCTGCTGGGCCAGGCGGTGATCGATGCCGGTGGGCTGATGGGGCAGGTGATCGAAGTGACCCCGCTGCATTCCACCGTGTTACTACTGACCGACCCCGACCACGCCGTGCCGGTCAGTGTCGCGCGCAACGGCGTGCGGCTGATCGTCTACGGCCGCGGCGACCGCCTGGAACTGCGCGACATCCCGCTCAGTGCCGGCGTGCAGGTGGGCGACGAAATCGTCACCTCCGGCCTGGATGGCCGCTTCCCCGCCGGCTTCCCGGTCGGCAAGGTGTCCGAACTTCACCCCGACGACACCCACGCCTTCCTGATCGGCGAACTGATCCCGGCCGCCAAGCTGGATCGCGGCCGCGATGTGTTGCTGCTGCGCGCGGGCAAGCCGTTGCGGGTGGTGCCGGGAATCGGGAATGGGGCGTCGGGAATCGGGAATGTCAACGGCAACGGCAACGGCAATGCCGGGCCTGCCGCCGCTACTGCGCCAGCGAACGTGCCGGTGACCGCAACGCCGCGCACGCCGACGGGCATGGTGTCCAATGCGGCGGCCGATCCGGCCCGCCCGGCGACAGGCGCGGCATCGAGTGCCGCCAGCGCAGCCGGCGCCACGTCGCGCGCCCTGCCCGCGCCGACACAGGCCGCGCCTGGCGCGCAGCCGGCCGGTGCGCCGGCATCCAACCGCCCGGCCAGCATGCCCCCCCGTTCTCCTGCGTCGAACGCATCCAGCATCCAGAATCCCGATGCCCGCCCGGCTTCACCGCAGAGCGTGCCGGCGGGAGCGAGTGCGGAATCGAGAACGGGAAACAGCCGCGCCTCACCGCCGCAGAGCACCGCTCCTAACCAATCCCAAATCCCGAAACCCCCATCCCGTCCGTCTCCGCAGGAGACGCACCAATGACCCGCATGCGCAACACCTGGATCCTGCCAGCGAGCATCTTCATCGCATTGGTACTGGGTCTGTTGCCGTTGCCGACGGTGGTGCAGCCGTTGCGGCCTTACTGGCTGGCGCTGGTACTGGCGTATTGGGTGATCGAGGAGCCGGATCGGGTTGGGCTGGGCCTGGCCTTCGTGATCGGTGTGCTGGCCGACCTGCTGTATGGCGGGCTGCTCGGCGAGCAGGCGCTGCGGCTGGTGATCATGACCTTCATCCTGCAGCGCTTCCGCGCGCGGATGCGCTTCTTCCCGATGTCGCAGCAGGCGCTGGCGATCGGCGGGCTGCTGCTCAACGACCGCATCGTGTCCTCGGCGGTGCATTTGGCCGTGGGCGAGCCGACCTTGCCGTGGAGCTACTGGTGGGCGCCGCTGCTGGGCATGGTGTTGTGGCCGCCGCTGTTTGTGATGCTGGATGCGGTGCGGCTGGGCAAGCGGAGCAAGAAGTAAGCCATGCACGGGCGCCGTCATCCCAAGAATCCGCATGCCGAGGCCGAACAGTTCCGCCGCCGCGCGGTGCTGGGCTTTGCGATGGTGCTGATTTGCCTGGTCGGCCTGGGCGGTTGGTACTTCAAGTTGCAGGTGCTCGATCACGAGGTGTATACCACGCGCTCGGAGGCCAATCGCATCAAGCCCAAGCCGGTAGTGCCTGGGCGCGGCATGATCTACGACCGCACCGGCCGGCTGCTGGCCGAAAACGTGCCGGCCTTCCGCCTGGACGTGACCCCCGACAAGGTCACCGACATGAGCGCCATGCTGGACGCGCTCGGCAACGTCATCCCGATCTCGCCGGAGGACTTGGAGCGCTTCAACCGCGAGCGGCACGCACGACGCAGCTTCCTGCCAGTGACGCTCAAGCTGCGCATGAGCGATGAAGAGATGGCGCGGTTTGCGGTGGAGCGCTGGCGCTTCCCCGGCGTGGAGCTGGAGCCGTATCTGACCCGCCGTTATCCCTATGGACCGTTGTTCGCGCACATCATCGGCTATGTGGGCCGTATCGATGAAAAAGACCTGGCGGTGCTGGGCGAGGGCAATGCCGCGCTGACCCACATGGGCAAATCCGGGCTGGAGCGCTATTACGAGCAGGATCTGCGCGGGCAGGTCGGTTACGAGCAGGTCGAAACCAACGTGCAGGGGCGGGCGATCCGCACCGTTGGCCGGGTCGCGCCGCAATCGGGTGCGGACCTGCGCCTGTCGGTAGACGCCGATCTGCAGCGCGCCATGGTGGCGGCATTCGGCGAGCACGAAGGCGCGGCCATCGCAATGGACCCGCGCACCGGCGAGATCCTGGGCATGGTCAGCCTGCCCAGCTACGACCCCAATCTGTTCGTCAAC